>CAZBWE010000034.1:0-16053 GCA_964495465.1 uncultured Pirellulales bacterium | reverse complement strand
AAAAATCATTCATTGGAGGGAACCAAATACACCCAGCAATGTCGAATAAAATAGCTGGCTTGATATTAGATGCTCGATTTTCGTCGAGTATCGAGCACCGAGTATCGAGCACCGAGTATCGAGTATGATAAAGACATTGAGAATAACAAGTATAATAGCGGCTGTTTTGGCGGCTATTTTTCTAATTTCTCTTGTGCTTTTCGGCACCGGCAGCAATAAAAAGGTCAAGCAATTCCTTAATTCTGAGAGTGTGATAGAAAAGTTTAATAAAGCGGAAAGCATCAAGGAAGTGGCCGGCGGCCAGGTTTCACCTCTGATAATTCAGGCAAGGGATTTTGCAAAGTATCTGAATCCGCCTGCCAAGCCGAAGCCGGCAACACCTCCAGCAGCTCATAGGCCAAGCGTTCCAACGCCGAGGCCTTCGACGGTTTCCGCCAAATGGACGCTCGTTGGAACCAGTTATTATGACTCACAGCCGGAAAGGTCGCTGGCGTTTATTAACGAGCCGGGCAAAGGTCTCCGCTGGGTCACACAGGCCAGTGAGGTGGGCCATTTAATCATCGAGCAGGTAAAAGACGGCCTTGTAGTAGTTCGCGATGGCCAGAGAACTTTTGAACTTACCGTCCCCGAAATGCCTCAAAAGAGTCTTATAGAAGGTGCCTCAGCTATCCCAGCGACGGCTTTGGACCGAACGGCTCGGAAATCCTCTGCAGAGGCATTGTATGAACGCTCAGATAGAAGTTCAACAAGCAGCCCGCCACAACTGGATGCTGAGATGCTGGAGAAATTTATGGAATCCTTGAAATCAGATGTTGAATCCGACAATATCAACTCAAAAAAGCTCGAAGAAATAATGTCGAACTTTGGTTCTATGCGCATGAGCACTAACGAAGCGGATAGACTAAAGAATTTGCCTAATGAATTGACAGATGCGCAGGAACCCACAGCTACTGGGACTCCTTACGAAGAACGCATTACGGTAACCCCAAACCAGACCAAAAGCCAGAATGTTCAAAAACCAGTAAGGCCACGCAGACCATCCCGTCCGGCAACAAGATAGCCTATCAACAATAAGCATTATTCTATATTCTTTTTTGCCTCATTTTTGCATTAAATTGGGGAACTTTTGGCCTATTTATATGTCTGTTTAAATAACTGGTGGTGGATAATAGCTGGTGTATGTGAATCTAGTCAATATTTACATAAGGACTTTTAATAGAAGGGCTTACGTTAAGATTCTTAATCGAGTAAGTCCGGTAAATACTAAAGCTGTGTTAAACCACACCCATATTCAGGCACATTATCCGGCACCGCATAGATTGAAGTTGGTTATAGCTCAAAGGATACAGGATTCGGGAAAACTGTGGAGTAATTTATGATGATGAAACGACAAGTTCTAAGTAAAAAGCATAGCAGGGGGCTTGCTTTTGTCATAACTTCTTTACTATACAGCAGTTGCCTGTTTGCTTCGGGGCATACCACACAAAACCATACGGCGGAGCCGCTGCAGTTCAAGATTTTCCCTTTAACAAATATATCATCAAAACAGGCCCAAAAGCTTCTGTCCGAAGCCAGGATTGGCACGGTTTCGAGGTTGCCCGACTCGAATGCGCTTTTAATTACAGGCAGTGCCGATGAGCTAACAAAAGCAAGGTCCATCGTTGGGCTTATTGACACTAAAGAGCAATTTATATTACGAGTTATGTTACCCTCTGAGGGGATTGAAAAACTGCCTTCCAACAGGCAGATTGCAGAGGCAGTCGGCAATATATCGATTGGGACCCTCTCTAATCCCCCACCTGATACCGCCGCAGCCAGAGCAATTATAGATATTCATAATGATGCGGTGATTGTCGTTGCACCACAGAATCTATCGCTGAGGGTTGTATCGGCTATAGAGGGAAAAACCATCTTGCCGGAGGTTGGGGAAACCAAAGTCGAACAAGCAAAAACTGATATGCCAACTCTACCTCCGTCCAAGATAAAAGAACCGGAAACAGAGCAGATAACTGCTGAGCCGGAACAGCCGGGAGAAGTCATAGAACCGGCTATGACAACTCATCAGTATGAGCCGGCGCCCATCCCAGACGGCGAGCAGGAGCTAAAGCTAAGCTTACCGCAAACTGTTTCAATAATTGACCTTCTGGGCCTGGTGGGTAAACACCTGCAACTGGACTTTATGTATGACCCGAAAAAAATTGTAGGCGATGTTACGCTTATGATTAACGGCGAGTTCCGAGGCCCTATGAAGGTAAAGGACCTGTATCCGATGCTTGAATCCGTGCTTAAATTCAAAGGATTTGTAATGAGCCGCGGCCCGGGTAATCTTGTAAAAATAGTTCCTGAGGCAGAGGCATTAGACATTGACCCGGCCCTGCTAAAGGTCGATAAAGGAAAAGTTGAACATGGGGATGTAATTGTCAGCCGTGTCTTTCAGTTACAATATATAGATACTGCCAGCGCGCAGAATTTCCTGACAACTATGAAGCTCGCCACAAATGTTACCCCAATTGCAGAAACCGGGACCCTCATTGTAACCGACTATGCTTACCGTATGCCACGCATAGAAGAACTTTTGGAAATAATTGACAAGCCGGGTAAGCTAAAACAATTCCGGTTCAGGCAGCTAAGATATACTATGGCAAAAACTCTTGCTCCAAAAGTCAAAACACTTGCCGAACAGCTCGGCACAGTATCAATCAGTATTGGTGCCACATCGGGAGCGGCAACGCCTATCCAACGCAGACAAGGGGAATCGACAGCTGCCTACCAACGCCGATTACAGGCAGCCAGGCGAGCTCCACCGACGGCACCATCGGCTGAACCAACTGAGTCAACCGTGTATCTTGACACCGATGAGAGAACAAACCGCATCCTGATGATAGGCCTTGAAGAACAATTAGCTGTCGTCGATGAATTGATAGATATTCTTGATGTGGAACAGCAGGACCTGCGGACCCTGAAATCCTACAAAATCGAGAATATAGACGCCGAGGAAGCAAAAAAGAAACTGCAAGAGCTCGGTATAATTGGCGGAAGTCGGCCAACCACCCCTTCGAGGATTACCGCTCCCGGCCGAGCCGCACCACCGGAAGCTGCTCCACAGACCCCGGCAATTGTTACAACGTCAGAGGGGCTCGTAGAGGAACCTCAGATAGTAGTAATCGAGATGACTAATTCGCTTCTGGTCAACGCAACGGCTGAACAGCACGCGCAGATAACACGGATTTTGGCTTATGTGGATAGCAAAACCGAAGAAGAGGAAATACCCTATAAAATCTATGCGCTTGAGAATCAAAAGCCCGAGGATTTAGCGGGAGTGATTAACCAGCTTATCCAGGAAACCGTCAAAGACAAAGAAGGCAAGGTTCAGCAGGTCATAAAAAAGACGGAAGATGAAATCATAGTAATCCCTGATGAGAATACCTTTTCTCTTATTGTCTATGCCAGCAGGAAGAACCAGGAATGGATAGCGAGTTTAATAAAGCAGCTGGATAAGAGAAGGCCGCAGGTTTTGATAGATGTGACCCTCGTAGCAATCAGCGAGTCCGATGCATTCGATTACGATTTGCAATTAGTGACAAAATTGCCACAACTTGAAGTAGGCGGCTCAATGGACAAACTCACCGCTCTGCTTGCCCCCGAAAGCACAGGGTTCCCCTTCCACCAAATAATCGAGGGAACTTCTGCTTTAGGTGACGCATCATCTGCTAAGGGCTTTTACGCCGACCGTCATATTCAGGCGCTATTGAGTCTGATGCAGAAAAAAGGCTACGGTCGTATCCTTGCAAGGCCGAAGATATTAGTCAACGATAATGAAAATGGACATATTGATACTAAAAACACAATATATGTATCCAGGAGCGCTTCGACCGTTGTCACCACCGGCGGGGAAACTCCCATAAGTACAAGCTACACATTCGATGAGTTCCCATCCGGCATCCAGCTTGATATAACCCCCCATATCAGTGAAGGCAACCTGCTTCGTCTGGAGATAACGATGTCACGTTCAAGCCAAACAGCTCCCGAAGGTGGAATTACCGAGAATAAACCACCGCCTGATAAGAGTGAGAGTAACGTCGAGACAATAGTTACAGTGCCGGACAAGAGCACAATTATCCTCGGAGGTATAACAACATTAGACCAGGCCAAATCAAACTGGAAAGTGCCACTCCTTGGTGATGTACCGCTTGTGGGCGGGCTTTTTAGAAAGATTGACAATACCAGCAGGCAAACCAAGCTATATATATTTGTTAAGGCGGATATCTTAAGGCCTGATAGAGAGCTTGACGGGCTGCCGGATTTGGAGCGAATATCGGGAAAAAACAGGATGGCTTTCGAAAAATTTGAAGAGAGATTCCAAAAATACCGAGACTGGCCAGGCATAAAGTCCAAGCCGATGGACCCTGTGAAGGTCCTTGAGGCCGATTAAAAACAGCAAGTTGCCAATGGCAGTTGATAAAATGGCGGTGAATGTTATAAAGTGCTAAATATCAGCTATAAAATATGAAAGATTTATTGATACAAGCCGCTAAACGCACGGGGCTGGTTGATGCAGAACAGTTGGCCAAATTTCTTGAAGAAAACAACAGCCAGGACCGACTCGATGAAGCTCTGCTGGCCTGCCCTTACTTTACAGAAGATGCTGTCTTAAAACTCTTTGCCGAGGCGCTCGGCTGGGAATTTCTTCCGGAAATACCTGCAAAGGCCGTGCCTCCTGAATTCGTCAAAGCTGTCCCAGCCACCTACGCCCAGCACCACGATCTTATTGGGATAAAGCCGGAAGGTGACAGCAGCGAATTGACGGTGGTTTTATCGAAGCCGCTCGATGCAAATGCCCTGGATAACGTCTCCAAGATGATGGGCCTGCCAGTCAAGGCGGCAATATCCACACGTGCCGCTATTACCGCCGTAATAGACATTGCCTACGAACAAAGGACAACGGTTATTGAGGAAGTGGTGGAAGAGCTTGACGCTGCCAACAGCAAACAGAGTCTCGACCAGCTAATCGACGAAGTGGCCGCATCGGACGACCTGCTCGATGTGGTGAATCGACCGCCGGTCATCCGGCTGGTCAACGACATTCTTTTCCGCGCTTTGCAGTTAAGGGCCAGTGATATCCATGTCCATCCTTACGAGGCGAAGATTCAGATTCGTTATCGAATTGACGGCATTTTGTACGATGTTTTAAGCTTGAACAGGAACGTTTTGCCGTTGGTTGTTTCCCGTATCAAAGTTATGGCGGGAATGGACATTGCCGAGCGCCGTCTGCCACAGGACGGTAGATGCAGCGTCCGGCTGGGCCAGCGGGAGATAGATTTGCGCATCAGCACCGTGCCCACAAGCTTCGGCGAGCGCAGCGTGCTGCGAATTCTTGACAAGAGCACCGGCCTGTTCCAGCTAAACGAGCTGGGCCTGTGGGAAGATGACCTGAAAAAATTTGATTCCCTCTTAAACAGGTCCCACGGCGTTATTTTCGTAACAGGACCAACAGGCAGCGGGAAAAGCACCACCCTGTACGCCTGCCTTAACAGAATTAATTCATCTGAGAAAAATGTTATTACTATAGAAGACCCAATCGAATATCAGCTCGAAAGCATCAGCCAGATTCAGGTTGCCAGCAAAAAAGGGATGACTTTTGCCACATCTCTACGCCATGTATTGCGGCAGGACCCGGACGTTATAATGGTAGGTGAGGTTCGGGATATTGAGACGGCCCGTATGGCGATACAATCTTCTCTTACGGGTCATCTGGTTTTCAGCACGCTGCACACGAACGACTCGGCTGGAGCGGTGAGCCGGCTCTTGGATTTGGGCGTTGAGCCGTATCTGGTGAGTTCGTCCCTGATTGCTATAATAGCTCAACGACTGGTGCGAAAGGTTTGCCCGGATTGCAAAGAGCTTGTTGAACCGACACCACACGAATTGAGAGAGCTCGGCATAGGTTCATCCGGTCCGAATGATAACGGCGGCAGGTTCTTTGTTGGCCGGGGCTGTGAAAAATGTTTTCAGACCGGCTATCGCGGCAGAACGGGCATCTATGAAGTGATGATGATTAGTGAAGAAATCCAGAACCTCATATACAAAAGGGAAACTGCCGGTACAATAAAGAAGGCTGCTCTGGACGCGGGGATGCAGACTCTCCGAATGGACGGAGCCAGAAAAGTCCCTGCCGGCATAACAACTATTTCAGAAGTATTGAGGGTAACACAAGCAGATATAATGTAGTAAATCGCGGTTTTTGGTTTGAATTATGCCAAGGTATCATTACATAGCAATAGCAGCTGACGGCAAAAAGGTTAAAGGTGCCATTACGGCTGAGAGCCCCTATGCCGCCCGTAAACAATTGAGGGTGCGGAGCATCCATCCATCATCAATCACGGAGGTCAGCTCCGGAGCCGGAACTAAAGCCTCGTTGTTTTCAATCTTCGGCAAGGGCAGTAAGAGCCAATTAATAGATTTCACCAAGCAAATGGCCACGCTGCTTAACTCGGGGATTAAACTGACCGAAGCACTCTCAGTACTTACTTTACAAACCTCTGATGTGCGATTCAAAAACGCCCTTACCGATATTCGCGACCGCGTTATTACCGGTGAATCATTTACCGATGCCTTAAAAGACTACAGCGATTATTTTGATGTCATCTATGTAAGTATGGTCCGCGTAGGCGAGGTCACCGGCACGCTGGGACAAAGTCTCTCGACCATTGCCGGTTTTATGGATAAACGCCAACGGGTCGAGTCGAAGGTAATGACAGCGATGATATATCCGATCGTTCTGATTTGCTTCTGCATCGCGGCAATTCTGATTTTGACAATCAAAGTCATACCAAGTATAGGTGAACAGATAGAAAGAGCCGGCCAAGAATTGCCCTGGATTACCAGGCAACTTATGAATATCGGCTTCGTCCTGACCAGCTGGCGGCTTCTGTTGGTTATTGCAATCGTGGCTGGGATTACCCTGGGTCTCAAGCGCTTCTTCAAAACCGAACGCGGCGCATATCTGCGTGACAGGTTTTTACTATCGCTGCCTTTGTTCGGGCCTCTTATAAAACAGCGAGTGGTTTCACGTTTTGCGTCCACTCTTTCGACACTTCTCGGCTCGGGGCTTGCTATGGCCGAATCTCTTCGCGTCGTGGCAGAAGTTACCGGCAACGTTCTTATGAAAAGAGCCGTCCAACAGTCGCGCGAGAGGATTCTTGCCGGCGCAGACATCGCAACACCATTGAGGGACAGCGGTGTCATCGACCCTGCTATTGCCCATATGGTAGCTGTAGGAGAAAAAAGCGGCGAACTGGAGATAATGCTCAAAAATATCAGCGAAAACCTTGAGGCCTCCACTGACGTAGTTATTGAAAGATTGAGTGCGGCGGTTGAGCCGCTTATTATTATCGTTATGGCTGCAGTTGTTGGTATAATTGCGTATGCAACGATACTGCCGATTTTGAAAATAACAGCGTCAAACTTTTAACAAAATGTTTAAGGAACATAAAATGTCGAAGGGAAAAAGAGAAAAAAGACCGAATTTCGGTTTCACAATGGTTGAGCTTATGGCTGTCCTCATCATACTTGGTTTGCTCTTCGCCGTTGTTGTTCGCAATTTTGTAGGTCAGACCGACAGAGCCCGCGTTATAACTACAAAAGCCAACCTGAAACTTCTTCATATGGCAGTTAATCAATTCAAGATGGACACCGGTCAATTCCCAACCGAAGAAGAAGGTCTTATGGCTCTTGTCGAGCAGCCGACCGATATTGATAGCTGGCAGCCGGGCGGATACCTGGAAACTACAGAGCTACCGACCGACGGCTGGGGTAACGACTTTTACTACCAGCTCTATCCCGAAAGCGGAAAACCATTCGTAATAATAAGCTATGGCGCCGACGGTGAAGAAGGTGGTGAGGACTACGATGCCGACCTGTACAGCACCGATGCATTCTGATAAGTCGATTAGAAAATATGTGGTGAGTGCGAAAATATGTAAAGCTGATGATACATTAACTTACCCACTCGACCACCGCTCGGCTCGTTTGCACACCGGCGGTCTTACACTGACCGAATTGGTCGTGGTTCTTGTGGTACTTTCGCTGTTTGTGTTTTTGGCACAGGTTAATCTTTTCGGATTGCTGCGGAAAAATACTTTTAGGGCGCAAGTCCAGGACTTTGTCTCGACGATGCAGATGGCCGCCAGCGCCGCAGCCGAGACCAACAAAAGATACGAGGTTATTATCGACCCGATACAGCAAAGCTATATCCTTCGTGAGATTACTTCGCCTGATTTATCACAGATTCTCGAAGAAGAGATTATTGTCGAAAATACCTTTAGTGACAGCTGCCGGGTTTTTTATATCGAGTTTGATGACGGCGAGTTCATTAATGACGGCTGGGCTAAATTTCGAGCAGGGCACTCAGGCTGGCAATACGGCGGGAAAATTGTTCTTCTCGATGAAAAGGAGCGACCATATTCGGTCGTGGTCAACCGGCTAAACAGAATCGTCTCGCTAAAAGAAGGAGATGTCGGGCTTTTGACGCCTAAAGACAAAGAAGAGATGCTCTTCTAAATCACTAATTGAAAAAATATGACAAGCGAAACGCGAAATATAAAATCCAGGATACAAGATACGCATAGATGTAGAGCTTTTACTCTTATGGAGATGGTTACTTCTTTGATTATATTAGGCCTTATCTGTTCAAGCGTCCTGGTTGTCATAAACCGCTGTATCGCCTCGGCGGCAGACTCGACCTTGCGTATGCAGGCCTTTGAGGTCGCACGCGAGAATATGGAAAAACTTCTTGCCTCCGATTCGGTAAGCAGGGATGTCAAATTCGGAACAAGCGACAAGTATCCCGAAATTAAGTGGCAAAACACAATTGAAACATTCTACGAGCCGATAACGGTGAGAATGTGGATAAAAGGAACCTGCTCAGCCGAATATACCGATACAGAAGGCGAGCTGCAAAAAGTCGAATTGACTCACTGGTTGACCGATGTAACAAAGCAACAGATGCTTGAAATTCTAAAAGAGCAGCAAACAGAACAGGAGCAATTGGCTTTTCTGGTTATAGGGACCGTTGAAGAAGCCGCTGAGTACGCCGGCGTTGATGTGGAAACTATCGAGCAGTGGGTTGATAACGGCATGCTCACAACCGAGGATGGTTCTTTTGTCAAGGATAACCTCGACATCTATAAAGACAGTGGCGGCAATCCAACTCCCGAGGCAAAGAGCCAGCAGGTAGAATCTGTTGATGAATTAGAAGAGATGACCGAGCAAGAGACTGCTGAGAGTAAAACAGATGAGGAAAGTAAGCCGGAGATACCTTTTACCCGCGAGGAACTAAAAGAAAAAGGTTTCTCCGAAAGTATGATAGATCTGATTTTTCAGTTATTAAACAGTGACTGAATTTCGGCCTTGCAACTAATTAGTCCTGGTGTTTGGCTCGAAACAAACAAGCTTTAATAAAATGAAAGAATACTTTAATAAATATAGATTTTCGCCGGGTTTTTCGCTGGCTGAGCTACTTGCGGCTTTGACAATAGGTTCTATGATTTTGGTTGCGGTGCTGGGTATTTACAGCCGGGCCGAGCACTCCGCCGCAGCGGTTACACGCAAGCTTGACAATTCCCGAATGCCCCGTGAGATTCTGCAGCGCATCGCCGAAGACCTCGACAGAATACTTTCATCCGACTCAAATACGAAGATTACCGTTGATAATAAATTTGAACAAGGCCTGCCGACCGCCAAAATGACCATACAAAAAACTATCCAGGACAGCAAAGATAAAGAGGTGACATTTGAAGAAATCACCTGGCAGAGCAGCTTTGACTATGAGACCGACGCCAATAGTCTTGTTTTATACCGAAGTCACAGCGGCATTGGTTTAGAAGATAAAATGCTCGAGGATTATCCCCTGAAGGAAAAATGGGAAAGGGAGCTTTTTGTTCCGGTCTGCACCGGCATCACTTTCTTCAGGATACAGGTTCCAAGTGGTGAAGATTACTTAGATAAATGGACAAGTAACTCACTGCCCCGGGGCATTGTTGTAACAATATCCTTTGCCGAACCTTACAAGACATTAGACGGCACTTTGGATGTGCCTGAAGCGGAAAAAACAGTACGAACGATAGCAATTGACAGAACCAGAAAGATACAATTCAAATTTAAACCAAAAGAGGATTAAAAAAAGGATAATGAACACCAACAGCCCAAATAATCACGGTCTCCAAAACCGCACCGGCATTGTGTTGCTGGTGACATTAGTGCTGTTAATTGCACTTTCGACGCTCGGATACACCTTAACCAGCCGACTGTCTGCACAGCATCATCGCGACGAGTATATCATTGATTACAGCAAGGCCCGCTACGGCTGTGACTCAGCGGTAAAATACGCACTTGCCACTCTGGAAGACATACAGCCGGAATTAATTGACCGCCCGAACGAACCGGACTTTTCCGATTTATTCGCCCTCAGCGAAACCCAGTACCAGGAACTATTATCCCAGTACGCCGAGGAACTGCATTACGCAGAGTCCAAAGAGAACAAGATTCTTAGTGATATCAACGATACTGGCGACGCCAATGACATCAACGATATTAACGATACTGCCGGTGCAGCCGACCTCAATGAGGATAATAAGCCCGAGATACGTGGTCCGTATGGTCCCGCCTGGCCATTCGTAACAGAGCCGGTTGAGTTTGAGATCGGCTCCGCTCAGGTCAGGATTGAGATAGAGGACGAAAATGCAAAATTCCCCATCGTCTGGGCGTTGCTCGATGACAAAGAAATTGAGCGAGAAGTCGAGGCAGCACTGGACATTTTTTGCGAGTGGATGAGCATTGATAACTCGACGAAAGTTTCCTCTGGCAAAGATTCAAGTCCGCGCGATTTGCTAAAACAAGAATTAACGGAAATAAGCGAAATCAAGCCCTTCAGACTTGACTTCAAGCCGATAACACGAACCGAAAGAACCTCCATAAAAACAAGTACAAGCACAACGGCAACCAGACGTGGAAGAAGAACTGTAACCCCCAGAGTGCGAACGGTCAGAAAAACAATAACAGTCCCTGCGCAAATTACCGAACAGACCGACCATTTTTCAAAAATTCTTCACAGCTCGCTATTTGAAGAAACAACCGAATTACTCGCCAGGCCGACCGTAGTTAGTGAAAACAGGAAAGAATCAGCCCTGAAATATATGGGAATCTGGGGCTCGAGCAAGGTTAATGTAAATACGGCTCCCCGACATGTACTGGAAGCAGCTTTTGCTTTCGGCGGCCCATCCGATGCCCCTGCAATCGCAGAGGCAATCATACAACGAAGGCGCATCAAGCCGTTTGAAGATATAGAGGATTTGAGGCAGGAACTATTTGGCTATTCTGATTCGGTTAGAAAATGCGAAAAATATATTACCACGAGCAGCAGCTTTTTTACGATTAGAGTAACAGCAGTCAGCGGCGTGGCAAAAACATCATCTGTTATAGCTATAACAAAAGATGGTAAAACATTAAGGCGAGTTGCTGTAATCTCCGATTGAGGGTTTGCCTTGTGCGATGTGTGCCGTTATGGCCTGGGAAACTGATATATTATGAAATACAATCTGCGCAATATTGTTTTTAAAGATTTGCCCAATGTGGAACATCATAACCACCTTGGAGTTTACTTGCGCAAAAACACGGCTACCGTGGTCTGCCTCGGCTCACAAGGACAAGATAACAACGTGCTGGGCTGTTTTAGTGTCTCCGGCCAGCGACAGGATGTGCAAAATCTGCAAGAGATGGCAAGTCTTATCGTCCAGGGTTGCTCAGACAGGGCACTGGTGTTTTCCGAAGCTGCAGTAGCCCTGGATTGTGCAATGTTTATGCAGCACAACGTTCACAGTGACTTCACCGACCCCAAACAAATCGCCTCAACAGTCCGGTTCGATACAGAGGAAATCCTTGCCACTGATATAGCCAATGTTGCGATAGCATTCAGAATAATTTCGAGTAACCAGGCCGGCTCACAGCTAAACGTCTTCACTGCACAGAGAAAAGTTTTATCAGATATTCTTCTTTCTTTACAAAGTAATAATATCGACCCCATAACTATAGAACCGGATGTTAATTGCCTGTCGAGATTTATTGACCAAAATATATCCCCTCTTGAATCCCAGCAAGCCGGCACGCTGTTGGGGATACTATCCCAGCACAGTGGTTATCTGGTTGTTCGTCCATCATCTGCAGCGGCGCAGAAAACACCCACAGTCCGAACATTCCTGATTGGGCCGACACAGAACAGAAACGAACTGCTTGCAAGAGAAGTCCTTATGACTATCGCATCAGGTCAGCTCGATGAGCCGATAAACTGCCTCAAAGTTTTTGATTCGACCGGCTCTATAGATTATCAGCAACTCAAGAACAGACTGGGTATGGAAGTCGGCAGCATCGATTTGGTCGGCTCTGCCGCAACCGACCATCAATCCCTTGCTGAATGTAACGGCCCGGCTGACTTTGCAATAGCTTACGGGGCAGCCCTGGCCCACCAGGAAAAAACACAGAGCATAAATTTTCGCAACGACTTTATGCCTTACCAGGGCAAAAAGGTTCAACTGCAAAAGACATTGAAGTTTGCATGTTACTCGGTCACTATTCTTATGCTTGCAGTAGGGCTGTATTTTCAGGCAAGTTTATGGAAAGTAAACAGGGGTCGCAGTGCCGCAAGTAAAAAATTTGCAAAAGATTACTCGGCTGTTATGTTAGGCAAAAAACCGCCGGCTGAAACCAGCCCAATAACAAAACTCAAAAGTGAGTTAGGACGAATCAAGGATGTCAAGAGAGGACTTATAAGCAAAGAAGGAGAAAAATCAATATCCGCAAAACTAACCCTTGTGCTTCAGGCCTTTAATAATATCGCTGAAAATACGGACTTAAATATAGAGTCGGTCACCATTGCAGAAAGAAATATTAATATAGCGGGCGATACATCCAGTCGCGGGAACACACTAAGACTTTTTGAAGCGATTAAGAAAGCCGGCCTGGAAATACAGCAACAAGGTCTCTATACAAAAGAAAGCAGGGACAACTTCAGCATAACGGTCGTGCCGAAAAATTAAAATTATTATTACAGGTAAAAAGCTGTTTGAATATTTTTTGGGAACGCTTTATGAAAGACATATACAAGAATCCAACTTTTTATTATATTATCATACCGGCTATAATCGCCCTGTGGCCGCTGCTTATCTGGGGTGTGTCTATACCAAGAGCAAACCGCAGTTTAAATAAAGAGCTAAAGGATTATATAACCGCCAATGACATAATGGAGGAGATTCTCAGGATTGACCCGGAGCGGCTTGCGCTTGCCAACTCGAAAATGGACGCCGATGAATTCGATTATGCACGTGCCATTCAACAGGCCGCCAACCTGTGCGGAATACCATCGACAAGTTACAAACTAAGTTCAGGAATCATCACCTCCACCGACAGGCAAAAAAGCCAGAGTGCTAATGTGGTTTTAAAGCAGGTCGATATGGGAAAATTTTCTGAATTCCTCTCGTCAATTCAGTTGCGATGGGAGAATTTGCAATGTAACCGCATCAAGCTCACCAAAAAAAAGGGCCTACCTGATGCCTGGGACGTCACCCTTGAATTTAAGTATTACTATTAAAATCAGCGCATAAGCAAATTGCCCATTATTCACCACAATCTTGTGCCCTGCACGTATTCTGAACATTTTGCCTATCACTATATATAGTATATTCCCCAGCTTTCCCAGATAAACTTCTGCCCCCGGCCCCTTACTAATTTGGGGATTGAAGGAGGTTTTGCTAAACATGGATTTTTGACGTTAATAAGCCGAATTTCGGCAACAATTGGCATAATTTTGTCCTTTCCCTGAGGTTCGAGAAGAGTTAAACTTTTCTAAAGTTTTTCTGCCGCTCCTGTCGATATCAGTGTTGAAAGGTTGTTTTCGGCCTCAGAAAGGATTCAGAGGGCATACAATATATAGTGGTTACCAACTTTCAGGGATAAATAGGAATATTTCACCTGAAAGCGTAACATTTAAAGCGAGTAGTAAGCTAAATGCCAAATTTTAACTCCAATAGCGGATCAGAACGACAAGTTGACCCCGTCAACAGGAACCTGAATGAAAATGAGGATATGGATTTGCTTATGGAACAAATCCTTGAAAATATCAATACCACCCCTATCGGCCAGGTGCTGAAAAAGATTGCCTCGCTACCGGAAGTGCGCAAAGAAAAAGTTCTCGGTGTCCGCCAGCAGCTTACCGAAGGTAAATACGACCTAAACAAGCGACTGGATATTGCCCTCGATAAGGTACTTGAGGACCTTATGACGTAGGGAAATCCGGACTTCGTTTGCAGATTCCAAACGGATTGTAAAGCACTTAAGATATCCCAAACAGCAGCGGAGGAGGTCGCTCTTTCTCAGTATCTGCCTGTTTAGCAGGGGAATGATTTATATCCGCACTATTGTCTTAACCTGCCATTTTGCGATACTGCTGCAAAACAGCTTATCTTTCTAATCCATCAGACTATCTCAGGGACATCATCATCCGGCTCATCCAAATCGATGGGCTTATAACCCGGCTGCTTCGACTTTTCCACTTCCTCTTTGAAAGCTGATATCACCTTATCCTGAATTTTCTGCCTGCACTCTGCATTTATTGGATGAGCAATATCAGCGTGCAGCTTCATTCGCCCCTTGGGGTCTTTCTTGGCCCGATTTTCAAAAAGCGCCGCCCCACAATTATTGCAGAATTTAGCTCTGAGATGGTTTTTACCTCCGCATTTTTCGCAATGGTCGCTCATCTTCCTTGAAGGCATAGCAACGAAAAAGCCGCTTGACCCCTCGATAACCTTGATGTCGCGAACTACAAACTCATTGTCCATCGTTATCGAGCAGAATGCCTTCAACCTGTCATCCTTGTTGTCCACTAACTTGACTCTTACCTCACTGATTTCCATTTTTTGCCTCACTAACTTCGTATCTCGAATCTAGTACTGTGTATATCGTATTTTCGTCTTTTGAGTCGTAAAATTTTATTGTTTTTTGGATTTTTGCCTTAATACCTCTTTATATCGGCCTTTTACCACTCGTTGTTCCGGACAATTATGGTCCTGCAGCCAATTTTTTCTTCGATTTTCAGCTTGTTTTGTTTAGCTTTATTTTCAAAAGCAACACCCATAATACAAAACAAAGCCGAGCCACTACCGCTTAAACTGCAAGGAGTTACACCTAATGACTCAATCCTGCCTTTCAACTCGGCCAATTCATTATATAAAATAAAACAGCTATTTTGCAGCATATTTGCGCATAATTTCAACACTAAATCAATCCTGTTTTTCTGTAAGTAACTATTTATTCGGACGTTAAGGTCATTATAGAGGTCGGGATTATGCTGATAATTTTCGTAAACTCTTTTTGTAGAAACACTTACGTTTGGGAGCACCAAAAGGGCTAAGAAGTCAAATTTTTTGCTGATTTTCTCAATTTTTTCTCCTTTTCCTCTACATTTTGCCAGTGGTCCATCCAAAAAGAAGGCAACATCGCTGCCTAATCGGGCCGCCAGTTCAGATAGTTGATGATTTGGAAGTTTCAAATCGAGATATTTGTTCAGCCCGATAAGAGCTGCCGCTGCATCACTGCTGGCTGAGCCAAGACCTGAGCCGGCTGGGATATTTTTTTGCAGGGTGATTTTGATATCGGCCTTTCCGGCCTTCGCAGCCGCTTCGGCGGAGTAGGCTCGGCCGGAGCTTTCCAGCAGCAATTGAGCGGCTTTATGGACAAGATTATCCTGTCCTTGTGGCGTCCATTCAGGGCCTTTACAGATAAGCTCGATACCGGTTTTTCTGCCCTTCTCGATGAAAATTTCATCGTAGAAATTTACCTTGGCCATTATGGTGTCTATTTCGTGAAAGCCATCAGGCCGTTTGCCGGCTATTAGAAGAGACAAATTGAGCTTGGCAGGCGCCCGAACCAACAAGCCGTCATCGATAACTTCGAATTGTTCTTTGCAAACCATAGTATCGTATTGCGTCATGCGTATCGCGTATTGCG
>CAZBWE010000033.1:0-24088 GCA_964495465.1 uncultured Pirellulales bacterium | reverse complement strand
CTTCGCAGAATAAATACAGCAAAAAGAACAATCAAAAGAACCGGAACTATGAAAACAAAAAATATAACGAGCAGTTCCATCCATCCCGGCGTCCAGGCCAAAACGTTCGTATTCATTTTTTCCTTCCCTTATGTTTCGGAGAGACTATTGATGCAATTCCGAACGGCAAACAATCAATTTCGCTGTCTCTTCACGCACCTTCTCCAGAGTAACACCAAGGTCAGTCAATATCCGGAATCCGATGCCTGTACCGGTAAGGAGTATGCCGACAAGCAGATGCTCTGCCCCTATATACGTGTGACCCCACTGGGTAGCCTGCTCACAGGCGTATTGAATAACCTTATCGATGTCCTCAGAGAGTCCGGCTTTGCCTGCATCTTTTTCGTCCGAAGTATTGCACAACTGCTCATAGCGTTGATAATACCTGGATATTGTCACCCCAAGATTCTCAAGAATTTTTGCGCCAAGACAATCCTTCACGGACATAATACCAAACAAGATGTGCTCCGTGCGAACAAAGTCAGATCCATCCTTGCGAGCTTGTTTTTGCGCCCCTTCCAAAACCGCTTGCGCACGTGGCGTCCAAGGCAGCTTGCTCTTGCCGATTGCGTTCTTAAGTGTAGCCTTAGCACGCTCAACAAATGTAATATCACTCATTTTTTTACCTCCCGGCCCAGCATAGACTTTTTTAGATTCCAGCCAGGCATCTACATCAGCCCGGTCAAACTTTATATTCTTGGCGCTTATCCGGATACAAGGCGGACAATCTCCGCTGGCGATATACTTGTAAATTGTCCGCTTCGAATCGCCCAGATAAATCGCCAAATCCTCTATTGACATTAATTGCATAGCGTAATACCCTTACCAATATGCAGTATTATATCATATTATGCATATATATGCAACATAATTCTTAAAAATTTTATACCCTACGTCCGGTCTTTGAAGGCCAACAAAAGTTCTCAAATCGAAATAAACCAGGAAGAATGTGCGAAAAAAGGTGTATTATCAAAAGTTTTCTGCAAAAGGATAAAAAAATTTTCCCGAGAATAACCCCTTGTCGTTTTTATAGTTATGGGAAAAACGTGGTTATAATGCGGATTTTTTCGGACTATAAGACAAAAAAAGACTTGCTTTTCGGCCCATTTTCGTGTAAATACCCAGCGGTTCAAATTAATGGAGTGTTGGGTTAGATTTTGGAGGATAAATATGAAATAAACAAACCATGTATTTTCCAATCATTCAATTATCGTTTTAACAATAGTGTCACAGAATTAACAGCTACGAATTGTTCGTTAGACTCATGGAGGAGATAAAATGAGCAGATTAAGTATTTCTATTATTTGTTTAGCCGCCGTTTTTATCACAAGTACCGCGTCGGCCTGCTATAAACCAGAATGCACAGGTGCATACACCCTTCAAACCTGGAACTTCGATACACTAACCAATCCCACTTCACCGGAATATTACAACAACATCTACGGCACACCAACGGCTGAGCTCAGCACGACTCAGACTCCCCCCGACTACTTTGGCTGGCTGGATGTAGTAGATGGCAAGCAGGGTGTCTGGACAGGAGAGCCGCTGCAAATCACGTTGACAATTCCTAACCAACCGATTCCCAATACCTACAAGGAAATCCACCTCGAGATGGAATTCCAAAACATCCTGCAGTGGGCCAGGATAACGCCAAGCCCCGTTGATAACAGCATAGTGCAGGAAACTTACCGGGACATATCATCTGTCGGGGACACCCAATAGAAAAAACTGACTATTGACTGGTATATCGAACCCAATCCCAACAAGGGAAAAATCTGCCTCAATCTCACAGGCACGGGTGGTCTGGTAAATTATATAACGGTCGAGACCTGCTGTATCCCAGAGCCAGCTACGATAACGCTGCTTGGTCTGTGTGGTATGGCTTTGCTCACGAGAAAAAGAATCTAAGTCAGCCGAACCGTGCAAACTTTGAATTACGCTCAATGGGGAGACGGGGTTCAGGTCATTGCCTGAACCCTTGTTTTTTAGATTTGGACATGATTATTTTTTAACCACGGATTGACGCGGATTACACGGAAAATCTAACCACGAATATACACGAATTATCACTAATTATTTTAACCGCGGAGAAAAGGAAGTTAAAAGCGAACTAAAGTGCCTAAAGCGAATTGGTTGATTAGAGAATTAGCGAATTAGAGAATTAGTTAATTGGTGAATTAGTTGATAGTCGTTAGTGAAGAATGGATCCCCGCCTAAGACATGCGGGGACAGGTGAGATTGCCGCGTTGCGCTCGCAATGATTTCTAATATGATATGGCTGTGGTGATTTTGTAACCGCTGAGTTTTTTTCGGCCGGCCAGTTCGGCAAGCTCGATAAGAAACGATATTCCCACAATTTCTCCCCCTATCTTTTCGATGAGCTCGCAGGCCGCAGCCATTGTTCCGCCCGTAGCGAGTAAATCATCGACCATTAAGACCTTTGCCTTGCCCGTTACGGCGTCACTATGCACTTCCAGGGTGTCGGTGCCGTATTCCAAATCATAGCTGACACTTTCGGTTTTGTAAGGCAGCTTGCCCTTCTTTCTTACGGGCACAAAGCCGACGCCGAGCTTTCTCGCAACGGCCGCTCCAAATATAAAGCCCCTGGCTTCCACGGCAGCGACGTATTCTATGCCCGCATCTGTAAAGCCGGCGCTTAAGGCATCTACCGCCGCATCAAATGCCGCCGGGTCGGCTAATAACGGCATAACATCACGAAATAAAATCCCCTTCTTCGGCCAATCAGGTATGCTGCGAATGTACTTTTCTAAATTAATCCCTTTGGCTTTCATTTTATATACCTACCTTGCTGCGTTCTCGGTTCTGCGTTTTGTTTTGTGACTATTATTAGCGTATCGCTGATAAAATGCAAGTTTTATTGAATTGAGTATGGTGTTATTCTTCTTCCATGTATTCGTATAGCTTTGTAAGAGCGTCACGGCGAATCTGCCGGACCCTCTCGCGCGTGAGGTTCAATTTCTTACCGATTTCCTTCAGAGTCATCGGCTTTCTGCCGTCCAGGCCGTAATGCCACCTCAGTACCATAGCTTCTCTGAGCTCGATTTTATCAAGCAATTTCACGGCTTTTGCTTTTTCCTCATCGGCCACGAGCGCATCTTCCGGCTGTCCGGTATTTTCATCCTCCAAAGTCGCCCCGATCATCTGATCTTCCTCCGCCTCATCACCGCCGGCCTCACCTGCAAAGCTTAGCACCTCAACAATCCGATGTATGACCTTTGCCTTACGCAGCGGCATAGCCATCATTTCGGCCATTTCCTCAACATCCAGTGTCCTGCCGAGCTTACTCTGCAGCTCTGCGGTGGTATGCCGCCACTGATTTATCAACGTAACCATATAAGTGGGGATATGCACCGGCTGAACATTCTCCAGCAGCGCACGCTTGATACTCTGTTTTATCCACCAGGCCGCATAAGTGCTAAACCTGACACCACGGCCAGGGTCAAAGTAATCAACGGCTTTAATGAGGCCGAGATTTCCCTCTTCAATCAGGTCACCAAGACTCATCCCCCGGTCGCCATACCTCTTGGCGATTTTAACAACCAGCCGAAGATTACTTCGCACAAATTGCTCCCTCGCCCAGGGGTCATTGTTCTCCATGACCAGTTTGCCTAACTCACGTTCCTGCTCAAATGTCAGCAGCGATGCCTCATCAATTTCCTTCAGATATTCTTTTATGGTAGCGTCAAAAGCTATAGCTCACTCCCGCCCGGCCAAAAGTCTTTCGACCCCGGCCATAAGGGCAAATTCGATAACAACCCTGCCTTCCAATGATGGCGCCATCTTATAGGACGACCGCCTCCTCACGGATTACCATTCAGGTATCGGTCAATTGTGCCCACGGGTTTACCCGCCTGTTGTAGAATTTGATGTGGCTCCAACACCCCCCGTCATCGAGCAAAGTATGGACATATATCGCAAAAAAACGCAAAATATGAGAATATGAGCCCTTTATCTCGCTCTTAACCTGTCGCCTATTAACAAATCCAAAAAACTATAAATAACAAATCCCAATATCCCTGCAAATATAGCGAAGAACTGCCAGCCGTTTCTCACAACTCCGATGACTTGAGGAACTTCATTCATAAAGGCACTTCCCTGTTCCGTCAAACTTACAGCAACGCCCTTTAAAAACGATATAACAGCTCCTGGAAAAATTGTCATCAGAACAAGCACAGCAGCACCTAATACAATACTGCCCGCCAGCGAAAGTCTTTCCTGCAAAATGATGCGAGCCAAAACTCTCTGCTGTTCGGCTTGTTTAATCCGGCTCAACATTCGTTCGTTAAAACCGGACGGAACCGGCTCCGAATACGACTGCAAGGACTGTTTTAAGATTTCATCAAATTTACCGTTGTCTGATTTATCTGCTGGAAACATTGTCTTCTCCCAGGGCGGCGGCTAAAATCTGCTTTAGTCTCTCACGGCCTCTAAACAAATTCGTCTTAACCGTATTTTTGCTCATCTGCATAATCTTCGCAATATCTGCAATGCTTTTTTCTTCTCGATAAAACAATATAATTGCCATAGCCCAAAGTCTCGGTAACTGCTCAACCGCTTCCCAGATAATTTTTCCCGTCTCTTTGTCCTGTATTGCCTCGGCTGGTCCTTTTTCTCTGCTACCGGCAATCAGTTTCTCCGGTTCAGCTTCAAGCTGCCATTGCCTTCGGTTTTTTCGCAGGTAATTTACTGCCTGACGATACGCAATACTCCAAAGCCAGGTGCCCAGCCCGGCCCGGCCACTATATCGGCCTAATCCATTGTAAGCTGCCAAAAAAGTTTCGCTTGCAACGTCCTCAATCTCATCTTCTCTCAGGCCTAATCGTCGGCAGCAAAGAAAAACTGTCTCTTTGTATTTATCAATGAACTGGCCAAATGCTTTATGGTTTCCGCTGCGAAGCAGACCCAACCACTCATCATTTTGCCCTTTTTGCCATATCTTAATCGACAAAAAAAACTCCTTACGTTTATTAGTCGCAGATAAAAGCCGAAAAGTTTCAGATTTTTTATGACATATTCTATAAAAACAACAGCCAATTCACAAAAACAATAATAATGTCAAAAACAAGGGAAGATTTCCACATTTTTGAAACCTTTTACATAAAAGCTGCGACTAATTCAACAAAAGCAAAGATTTTGAAAGAACGAAATAACCACAGGAAACCAAAAATGGAAACGAATTGCTACTTAAAACCAGCTACGACACACAACGGCTCAATAAGAACAGACCTGCCACTTGTAGTAAGCTCAAGGGCAAAAAAGAGAATGCTTATGGAAAAAGTGATTCCGGGCCAGCTTTTCTGCATAGGAAAAGTTTACATCAAGACCCACAAGGGGCTTATAAGAATAAAGTAGTCAATGGATTTTTAAGAATTGAAAGGACAAAAAATGAAAAAAAGCTACTCAACAAAAAAATGGTCGGGTTCTTCACTATGTTTGTTAATCCTTTTAGGAAGCTGCTGTATCAGCTCGGGATGCGAACCACAAGCCAAATATGAAAGAACCGACAGCATTTACGCCGCCCTTGAACCAAATTCGGTTCTCGTTGCTGAAATCGATGTCGGCTCTATCACTATCACAGGGGCAGATGTTACTGATTGTAATGGAACTGCCAAGATTTGCGTACAAGCGCCCACCGAAGAAGAGGCACAGGAAATAGCCGAAAAAGTGAAAATAAACCTCGTCCCATCAGGAAAAACGCTGACATTAAAGATTGAAAAACCCCACTTAAAAAGAGGCCGCTGGGTAGGTGTCAGCTACAACGTTACCGTGCCAAAGCAAACAAACCTACAGCTTGGATGCGACGTCGGAGAAATCTGTATCTCGGATATCAGCGGTAAAATAAAAGCAGAAACAGATGTCGGCAAAATTGGATGCAAAGGAATATCAGGAGATATCGACCTTGCAACGGACGTCGGTGAAGTGAACGTCGCTTATTGTGAAACAGCCCCCACATTACGTAATATAAGTATCGAAACGGATGTCGGCCGTATTGACCTCACCGCTCCAACTGATTTTTCAGCCACTATTGACGCTAATACAGAAATCGGCTCTATAAACACAGGGCTGCCAATGACGGTAAAGGGCACAATAAGTAAAAAACTCCATGGCACCATCGGGGAAGGTAAAACTAAAGTAAGCTTAAGCACTGATGTCGGCTCGATACACATAAAGTGATAAACGAAACAGCTCATCAATATCAATTAAATTGAAAGGAAACAAAAATGAGATTCTTATTAGAACCATTAGTCGGGGGATTGACAGCACTGATAGTGTTCATAGCGCTATCGACACCATTAATAGTAATTGGCATGATTTACTATTATAAGAAACGGCTCGAACACAAACAGATTATGGCAGCCATCGAAAAAGGCACGCCGCTATCAGAATTAAGACCACCCAAACCAGTCGGGCTACTATGGATAAAGTATCTGACCGCCGGAACCGCCTGGATTCTAATCGCAGCTGGCCTGTTCGTCTGGATCTACGTGGGAGAAGTTGACCTTCCATCCGTATTTGTTTTAGTGCCTTTCATTTTCCTTGCCATAGGCATCGCCTGGCTTATTCGCGGGCTGCTTTATCGAAAATACCAGCCGCAAATTCAACCTTCGAGTAAAAATAATCCCGTAGAAAATAAATTGACGTAAGTTGGGTAGTTAAATAACAGATTGCCTATGATGTGAGCGGTTTAAGAGGCCTGCTGACCGGCTGCCTGGCTTTGATAATCCTTCAAGAATTTCAGCCACTTTGTCCAGGCCTCTTTATAGACCTCGCCTGATACCAGAAAGCCATCGTTATGACTGCCGAATATCTCGACGAATTTTTTCGGCTCATTCGCCGCCTCATACAGCTCCAGGCCAAAATCAAACGGCACAACCTCGTCATTCCTGCTGTAAACCAGCATCACCGGGCAGAAAACACCTTTTATATAATCAATCGTCCTGTAGCTGAATCTCGCAAACCACCGCACCGGCATATAAGGGTAAAATTTCTTACCAATGTCAGCGTATGAAGTAAAAGCGCTCTCAATAACCAAAGCTCCCACCTTTACCCTGCCTGCCAATTGTGCCGCTATACTCCCGCCCAGAGACCTGCCAAAGACAACAATTTTATCCGGCTGTATCTTCTTTTCTTCAGTCAGCCATCTGTATGCCGCCGCAACATCCAGATACGTCCCTTCTTCGCTGGGTCTTCCCTCACTGTTACCATAGCCACGATAGTCGAAAATAAAGCAATTTAATCCCAGATTACGAAAGACGTTTATACTGTCCAGGCGATGCATCATATTGCCCCCATTGCCGTGGCAGAACAGAACTGTGAACTTTGCTCCCCTCGCAGCCAACGTTACAGGCGAACCGCCACCCCGGCCTGCCAGACCTCTATCCCGGCCTCGTGATGAAGCCGGGATATACCAGCCGTTTAATCGCAATCCATCTTCACTTTTGAAAACCACATCCTCAAAATCAAGCTCCAGGTCACCCGGCGTATAGGAAACCTCCCGCAAAGGGCTATACAAAAACCTGGGCTGCATAATATAAAGCACTACCCCCCAACCCCAATAGGCCACAAACAAAACCACAAAGATATATATCAGCATCGAAACCATAAGCGTATCACGGGCTTCCAGCCCGTGATACCACGGCCAAGATGGCCGTGGTACATAATCATCCGTATGAACGGGTCGTATTTTAATTTGCCTGCAAGAAAAAAACAAGCTACAATCTTGATGTGATTAAAAGAAGAAAAACAAAAACTGTCGAGATTGGACCGATAAAAATCGGCTCCTGTGCTCCTATTGCCATCCAGTCGATGACGAAGGTGCCGACCGTCGATATCGCCCGCTGTATAAGGCAAATAAATCAGCTCATCCGAGCCGGCTGTCAGATGGTGAGAATCGCCGTTCCCAGACGAGCCGACACTACTGCTTTTGCAAAAATCGTCCAAAAAATAAAAATCCCTCTAATCGCCGACGTCCACTTCAGCCCGGACCGCGCAATTGAAGCGATAGAAGCCGGCGCCGCTAAAATTCGGCTCAACCCCGGCAACATAAAAAATCGAAAAGACATCAATCGAATAATAGACGCAGCCAAGATGCACAAGGTCGCCATCCGCATCGGCGTCAACGAGGCAAGTATCAGGGACCTGAAAAAACGACCTGTTCCGATTGAGAAACGCCTCGCCTTGATGTTAAGGGAGATGAAAAAATATGTCCGAATATTCGAAAGTCGCAATTTCACTCAATTGGTTCTAAGCGCAAAAAGCAGCGACCCCATAAGAACCATCGAAATCAATCGCAGAATTGCCAAGGCTTTTGACTATCCTATTCATCTCGGCCTGACCCACGCAGGCCTACCCGAAGACGCCCGGATACCCTCGGCTGTCGCCCTCGGCACACTGCTCTCGGAAGGCATTGGTGACACCATCAGAGTAAGTGCAGCCGGCAACCCGGTTGTGGAAACTGAAATTGCAAAACAGATTCTAACAGCACTCGGCCTTTACGAACGCAGGTATCCCGAGCTGATAGTGTGCCCAACCTGTGCTCGGGCTGAGATTGACGTAATCAAGCTGGCCCGACGTGTCAAAAAAATCCTCACCAATATCGATAAACCACTGCGTGTTGCTGTGATGGGTTGTATCGTCAACGGCCCCGGTGAAGCCGCCGACGCCGACCTGGCTGTCTGCTCGGCAAAGAACAAAGGTTACATCTACCGCCAAGGCCAAAAAATCGCAACCGTTCCGGAAAGCAAAATCATACCGGCATTGATAAAAGAACTACAAAAACTATAACAACCCGGATATGAACAACAAACTCACGGATGAAACAGGTCAGCAGTTGAAAAAAAAATGCTAAGACGATTATGTATGGTTGTCATTTTCGGCATCGCTTTCGCATACATCGAAGCCGCTGTGGTTGTTTATCTGCGAACAATCTTTCATCCGGACGGTTTTGTCTTCCCCTTGTCAGATATTCCAATAAGGCAACAATGGAGAATCCTTGTAACTGAAATCGGCAGAGAAACAGCCACTTTGGTACTAATCTTCACAGGTGCATGGCTGTTCGGTGAAAACCGACGTCAGAGGTTTGCTTACTTCGCTACAATCTTCGCCGTCTGGGATATATTCTATTATATCTGGCTTAAAATCCTCAGTTCCTGTCTCAAGGCAATTCCCGATTGGCCTATGTCAATTATGGACTGGGACATACTGTTTCTGATACCGACGACATGGGCCGGCCCTCTGCTGGCTCCTGTGCTTATCTCACTTACACTGCTGCTGTTTGCAGTAATAATACTTTACAAAGATTCGCACGGCAGAATTCTTAATGTAAATCGGCTGGATTGGCTTGGTTTTTTCATTGCCGGCCTTGTTATGGTCGTCTCATTCTGCATTGCCGGGCAATATATCACCAAAGCGGATTTTAAAGACCATTTCTACTGGTCATTATTCGCACCTGGTAATATATTTGCTATAGCAATATTTCTGAAATGCCTCTTGAAATCCAAATAGAAAACGCAAGCAGACTATTGCGCGTTCCAACTCGCCGCTCACAATTTTCAATGTCAGTCTTTATTATCCTCCGATATGTTCGTCTCAGCCGGCCTTCTATAAGACATTCGCCGAGAATCTCTCTCTGTCTGCTGTGCATACCCCTCAAATTTTCCGAAAATCATTTTTCCAGCCGATGTCTGAAGCGAGCTGGTAATGCTAATGACCAAATCCTGCCCTATCTTGTTACGAGCGCCTTCAACAACCACCATCGTTCCGTCGGCCAGATAACCTATGCCCTGCTCCGCTTCCTCGCCCGGCTTTATGATTTTAACCTCCATAGTCTCACCGGGCAGAGCAATTACCTTCAGAGAATTGGCCAAATCATTTATATTTATCACATCAACGCCGCGTACCTGAGCTACCTTGGTAAGGTTGTAGTCGGTCGTTACCAAACGTCCGTTGCTATTCATAGCAAACAATACCAGCTTCTGGTCAACACCCTTGACCTCCTCTACCTCCGGGATGACCGTATCGTTAATCTCAACGTCAATAACAGGGCTCATCTGCATCTTATTAAGTATATCAAGCCCCCGCCTGCCGCGGTTACGCTTAAGCCTGTCGGCAGAATCAGCTATCAATTGCAGTTCACCGAGAACAAAACGCGGAATAACCACCGGAGCATCGAATATTTTACTCTGGCATAAATCCGCAATCCGACCATCAATTATTACAGACGTATCCAAAATTAAAGGCCGGGAACCCTTAGTCTGCTTGGTAAATTCGACATAAGGAATCACAAAACGAACATCATCTTTTGTCCGCATCACAACACTAATGGCAAGATAGCATATACATATACCCAACAACCATTTGATTGCCGTCCGCGCCTCCGAAATCAAGTTAATTTGATAGGAATCCGCCACCATATCAACCGCAGGCGCCAGCGCCCCGCTGATAAGCAGGCCAACCAGCAGCCCAAAAAACACCCCCGCCAAAGCGGCAAACTTTCTCTTCGGCGTAAGGACATCCAGCATAAAAACAAACACCGCCATCCCAAGACCGCTCCAGACTAACGCCCAGAAACTGGGTGAATTCTCCTCCCTTGATATCGTCTCTGAACTTGCGTTAAACAAGAGAACAGCTACGACAATCGTAAGAAAAATGCCTCTGAAAATCCAAAGCAACATAGTTATAAACCTCCAAATTATGACATAGTTTAGTTATTTACAATCGCAGCTATTATACCTTGCATACAAATTATTATCAATAATTGCTTTCCCGCTGTTATAGATAATTCCGCCTCCGCTCTTACTTGGTTTTAACTATAAATCCTTCCCCGTAATACAACACATTTAAAAACAACCGGGGCCTATGACGAACTAATCGGCATAGGCCCCGAATCGAACCAAACTAATTACCAATCGATATTTTCAAATCATTAACTTCTCTTCCGAAGCAAGGTCAATCCACCAAGCCCCAGAATAAGAATCGTTGCGGGCTCCGGAATAAGGAACTGACACGGATCCAGAGCGGTATCGGAAATACGCACTTCGTCAATATTTCCAAAGACACGGTCACCGTGACCACCGTTCCACATTCCACGTCCGAGCGTCCAGGTTCCGGCCCAGTTGTCGCCGCCTGCGCCCTCACCAATGCCGATGCTCGTGGCGCCGGTCATACCGATCGTCTGAGCAACCAGGATTTTATCGAGATACAGCGACAAGGTTTCGCCGTCACTGACAGCCACTATGGCGTACCACTGGTCGGTTTTTACCTTACCAGCGTCTGATACTGCCTCATAGGTCTGTCTGTCAACAGTGCTGAACTCAATAGCCACCGCACCACCCGGACGAACCGATAAATAAAGAGGTGCCTTCATAGAATGTACATCAGACACATTTATACCGTCCCGGCCGACGATGGTATGGAAAGCTGACATCTCATTCAGCTTGAATGAGGCCTCGATTGTCCACGCCGAAGGCGTCCAGGTCTCAAGGTCCACGCCGCTCGGATTGCTTCCGGCAGACCAGGTCATCGCAGCAGGGCAACAACCCATATCGGCTGTATGCTCCATACTCAGCTTGTTTTCAATGCCGGTCAAAGGTACCTGTGATACAGGAACATCCGAAGACCAACGATCACTAGCCCAGCCGTAACCATTGCCCCAGGTGTCATCATACTCAAACGTTGTCAGGTCGTTACCATTGCCGCTCCAGTCATGAGCAGCTTTTCGCCAGACGCTCCGACCATCTGAGTCAGGCATTGGATTGCCGGCGGCGACTGCCGTCGCATGACCTTCTGAAAAGTCAATGGTCGGATTGTACATATCGTCAAACCGCCAGTAAGCGACCGTCTTCGCCGAGGCCACAGAAGCCCCAAGCAACAAAACAACAACAATTAATAAACACTTTTTACACATAACACTCCTCCTGTTTACAAAAAGATAAATCTTTGTTGTTCTGGTTTAAACCAAAACACCAACTGTTCACGACAAGCATATAAGCTTTCAACTACTTGTTATACCTGCCACAAACAGACTATAAAAAACAAGCAACAAAAGCTCTTCACCAACTCTGCGCCTGTTAAATAGCTTTTTGAACCTGGCTTTCCCTCCTCCTTGTTGAAAAGCCCTGTCTGGCTTTTAGCTGAAATGTTAATCCCTTAACCCCAGATTACTAACTTCGTGCAAGCTCAATCTCACACCTGCAACCTGCTAAGATTCGGACAAATCAAAGCCTCCCCAACAATCCTTTTACTGCGAAAAACAAAAATTGCTTCTTATAACTTCTCTTTTACACAATGCCTTACCTATAACAATAGGTCGTAAGTTAAGCAATTAAGAAGCGATATCTTACCCCTATTTATACCAAATTAGCTATGTTCTCGTCAAGGACAAACTTGTGAAATTCTGGAGAATTTAAGGCAAAAACGACACAAAAATCATAACTTGTTTTTACAAAAGAACTTACAAAAATACTGTATAATCCCTCCCGAAAAAAGACATAAACAAATTGCTTATTTTAACTGTCGCCACTATATGTCTTTACTAACCTGTGTTTTCACAGCGGAAAATTGCCAATGCTCTCTGAATTATCCCGGGCGTTTAACTTTCTTCCTCCCCTTATACCGTCTCGTTTTTTGTAATGGTCATTGCTGCCCTGCTATACGGAATCACCAGTTTCCTGAGGCGGCTCGTCCTGGTCTTGCTTCGCTTCCTCTTTTACTTCAGTATCTGCAACATCCACTTCCTCAACTTCAGCACTTTCATCACTTTGCTCGCCTTGTTTAGTTTCGTCCTCGACTTGCTTGCCATCACCGGCCTTTTCGCTCTGCTTAGTTTGCTCCTGCACATCCGTCTCTATAAGATCGGCCTGGACAGACTCAGACACCTGCTCCTCGGCGGCCCACTGAACACGCCGGAGACTTAAACCTATCTTACGTGCCTCGGAATCAACCTTTAGAATCTTGACCTCTACTTCATCTCCAACATTAACTACATCCGCCGGTTTTGAAATCTTGTGGTCGGCAAGTTCGGAAATGTGCAGCAGCCCTTCCAAATCCGGCTCAAGCTCAACAAAAGCACCAAAATTAGTAAGCTTTGCCACCTTGCCTTTAATAATGTGTCCCGCAATATACTTCTCCGGAATAGCACGTATCCAGGGGTCCTCAGTCATCTGCTTTATTCCCAGCGATATCCGTCGCTTCTCTTCGTTGACTTCCAAAACAACACACCTGACTTCATCGCCCTTTTTCAAAACTTCGCTGGGATGACTGTATTTCCTTGTCCAGCTCAAATCTGAAATATGTATCATCCCATCTATGCCCGGTTCTATCCCCACAAAAGCACCGAAATTAGTTACACTACGAACACCCGCCGTTACAATCGTCCCAACCGGATACTTTTGAGAAGCTATTGCCCATGGATTTATTTCAGTTTGTTTAATCCCCAGCGAGATTTCCTGCTTTTCCTTGTTAATACCCAACACAATTACTTCTATTTCATCACCCAAATTAACCATCTCTCCAGGATGCATAAGGCGCTTTGTCCAACTCATCTCGCTGATATGCACCAGACCTTCAATCCCGTCTTCAAGCCGAACAAACACACCATAGCCCATCACATTCACAACCTTACCTTTTACTTTCGTTCCCACTGGATAACGCTCTTCAACATCCTCCCACGGACTCGATGTCTTCTGTTTCAAACCCAGCGAAATTTTCTCATTTTCTTTATCAACATCAATAACAACACACTCTATCTCCTGGTCAAGTTGAATTATTTCAGATGGATGTGTTATCCTTCCCCAACTCAAATCAGAGATATGCAAAAGCCCATCAAGGCCGCCCAAATCCACAAACACACCAAAGTCAGCGATGTTTTTCACAACACCTTTCCGCAATTGACCAACCTTTATCTCCGCCAGAATCCTTTCCTTTCCTGTCCTGCGTTCTTCCTCGATAACTTTGCGTCTCGAGACAACAATGTTCCGCCCTTCAACATCAATTTTAAGAATCTTGCAGTCCACATCCTTACCGATAAACCTGCTGATGTCGCCCGGCTTTCTAATATCAACCTGAGAGGCCGGCAAAAACACCGGCACGCCAATATCAATAAGCAAACCGCCCTTGATGCGTCTTATGACCTTACCCTTTACAATATCACCTTCTTTTCTCGTGTTGATAATATTTTCCCAGCCCCTGATAACGTCGGCTTTGTGCTTGCTCAACAATACAAGGCCGCCCTCAGAATCGGTATCTTCAAGAAAGACCTCAATTTCTTTACCAGGCACTATATCCTCAGAATTGTCAAATTCACTCGCATCGAGGATACCTTCACTTTTCAGGCCCACCTCCACTATAACATCGTTACCTATTCTCGATACAATGGTTCCTTTTAGCACAGTTCCGGGCAAACGTGAATCCACCTTTTTCTTCAGAACTTCTTCCAGAAACTCATTTTCTTGCTCGCTAAAAATCTCATTGACCTGCTCGTCAAGATTCTCTTCCGATAAACCTAATTTGTTAACTATATTTCTATCTACCATAAACTAATTTTTCCCCTGTGGAGTCTGCTCTTTTCGGCCGACTGGCGCCCCACATTTACGACAATCAGCCCTTATGTTACTCCCACACCCATTGAGTCCAAGCTCGCCCCGTAGTAAAAGCCAACTTCGGTAACTCTACCCGCCGCCCCGACTCGCGTCGGGAGGCGCGGGGACAGGTACGGCTAACACCCAACCGGCAGGATAACAAATGTAAACTTTTCAATTAAGAATATAAAAAACGCATTGGCCTACGCAGCCAATACAAATTCCTGATTATAAGGATTTTGCCGCCAGGTTGTCATCCCCCACCGTCAAAGGCTTCCAAATTCTTCACAAATTCGGCAATTATCCACGCAGGCGTCGAGGCCCCTGCCGTAACGCCTGCCATATTCTTACCTAAAAGCATCCTTTTGTCAAGCTCATTCCAGTTTTGTAAATGATAAGTCTGGTCGTTATACTTTTTGCACAACTCGGCGAGTCTCCGCGTATTCGCACTTTTCAGGCCGCCAAGCACGAACATCACATCCACCTGCTTACATAACTGGACAGCCGAATCCTGCCTTTTTATTGCCTCTTTACACAAAGTATTAATCACTTTCAACTCGCTGAAGCTGCGCCTCCCTATGGCACCAAGTATTTTGCCGACGAAATCCGGGCTTAGCGTGGTCTGACAAACTATACCCAACCTGTCATTCTCGGCAAACTTATGCAAATCCGACTCGTCGGCAATGACAACAACATCCCTGACACAACCCATAACCGCACGCACCTCAGGGTGGTTTTCATCCCCGATAATTACTACTTTATAACCATCTCTTTCGAGCTCCTCAGCTATGTACTGGACTCTCTTAACCAATACGCAAGTGGCATCGACAATATTAATGCCTTTTTCTCTCAGCCTTGCTATCTGTTCGGGAGCAGCTCCGTGAGAACGAATAAGAACGGTCCCTGACCGTATTTCTTCTATGTTCTCCACGGTTTTGAGACCTGCTCTCGCAAGCCGTTCCACCTCATCTCCGTTATGAATGATTTGCCCAAGACTATAAACATCTTTCTCTCGTGACAATACTTTTTCAGCTATGTTGATGGCGTTTTCAACACCGTGACAAAATCCACATTTTTCTGCAACTAAAACCTTCATAGAGACCAATTTTACACAATACTGTCGACAATTCCACCAAAACTTTCTTCAGTAGCAGGAACACTATCTACAGAATTTAACGGATGGCGCTTTTGACCTGTTTTTCACAACATTAGTGTGCTGCTGAATTTTTTTCGGCAATGTTGAATTGGCTTGGGACCAAAGTTTATTCGCTTGCTGTTTCCAGCCACTTATACGCCTTGGATGTCAGTTCGCCCAGCCCATCGGAGGGGCGGGATTCGTCCGTACCAGACACATTATCATCGACTAAACAAAAAGCAATTTTGGGTTTATTGCTCACACTGCCAAGATATATCCAGCTCACCTTGAATCCGAAGTCATAAATTTTTATCGGTGAATCTACAGCTTTAACCAGTTGTCGGGGAGGCGTTTCGCTCACTTCGACTTCGCTACTGATTTCCTCTACAACATCTTCTTTGACATCGGCTTCGACCTCATCAACAGGAACATCGGACTCGGCACTTTCTATTTCTTCCACTTTCACCAGATATCGGAAAGAAGGCGTATCACTCAACTCCACGTCATCCGCAATTTTTTCTGTCGTTTCTTCCGTGATATCGCCTGCAACTTCAACAATAGGAACAACCAGCTTGACACGTTCCTTCGATTCTGTCGCCTTCGCCAGCCGCCAGGGTTTTGCTTCGCAGAGGTCCACATTACTGCCGTATTTCTTTATCGCCTCCTCCTTAATACTTTCCATAATCACCACAAAGTGGATAGCGGGTTCAATCCTTTCTTTATCCTCCGTCCCGTCTAAATATACAATTCTCAGAATTTTTCCCTTTTCCATCTCTCTGGGCTCAATTTCAAGTTTGACCTTGAATCCATACTCGCTGAGAAAATCAAGAGAGGGAACAGGATACGGCAGGGGCTCCGCCCCTTCACAGCCGCTCACAGATGGAACTATCGCAGGTGTAACACATCCATCCTTCAGACCTATATCAAAATGCCGCTTTTTCATACTGATGAAAAGCATTAAATTGCTCGAGAACCATCGTCCTTTTACTTTCTTAGACGCCCTTTTCGCCGTCTGGCTCGACTGAACACCCAGCTTTTGGAGCTCTCCGGCAAGAGCCAATGTCATCGCTTCATCATATTCGTGCTCGGTATCCCGAAGGGCCTGTGCGGCAACATAGGTGCCAAGAAGATTTGAAAACGTATCTTCCCAGGTAAATGCAGAAGTAAACTCGGAATACAAAAAGCCCGTGCACTTATAACCGAACCAGGTAAGGATTTCATGCCAGGTGGTTGCGGTATAGACAAAGTATTCTCCAAGACGAATGGAAGTATCAAATATAATGTTCTCCCTCTGTTGTTCCGACAAGTCCTTCCAGTTTTCCGGATAGGTAACCTCCACATGATACAGCGACGGCTCCATCAATCTGAATGAAAAACCTGTTTCACCTTTTTTCAGCTCCTCATAAGTTTTTGCAGCAATATACGCCGTCCAGTCCGCTGCCTTACGCAGGTGAGCGGTATCAATATGTCCCCCTCTGCAGGTATATACTATCCCGTTTTTCTCTGATAAACCAAACTTGTATGTGTGCTGACCCAATTCCTCCGCATCCAGGAAATCGGTGCCTAACGTTGAGCAGGGGTAGCATCCCATCCGCGTCCGAGGTGATGTTTCGGCAAGCTCCGAATTAAAAAATTGCGCATCAGAGACATCTGCCGCCAAAGCCAGCACAAAAAGCAGAGACAACAGGCCCGCTACGAAATCTCCCGGAAACAAACGAAAACTTTTCATCTATGTCACCCTCAGATTCAAATGCCGTTCTAAAGGTATCTTCCCACAATATTCTCAAAAATATGTCCTGGTTTTTTCACAAAAACAATATCCGACAAAAACCTATAAACGATTTCCTTCCCCCGTTGCTTTGTCTCCCCATACAGGGGATTTGTCTATAACATTCCCTTCAGAAAACTATTATAACAATTTTATGTCGCTAAATCAACCCTAATGGCAACCAAATTATCTTGTATTCACCTTTGTGCATATAGAGTCCTGCGTCTGATTTATCCGGTCAACAATTTTAAGGCAGAATTATAGGTCTTTGACAAAAGTAGAAAAGTGCAAGAAGTTTATTTAAGCGGCTCGATATAAATATTACGAAATTCGATTGGCGCTCCTTCGCTCTGCAGGCAAATTTTGCCGGACCTCTCCGAGCACCCGGTTCCAACATTCTGTAACACACCATTCACCAGAACCACTACCCAGTCATCTTTGCATACAATATCATACGCATTCCACTGGCCAAGGACTCTCTCACTGCTTTCTTTTAGCTTTATTAACCTGCGACCTTTGACGCGGTCTCCGCTTCCGGCGTGCTCGGCAATCTCAACGCCGTCAATGACCCAGAAATCACCCGCATTGCCGGACATCAACTGAGATTCAAGACTTCTGGGCCAGACCTTGTCTTGGCCGCTCATATGTAAAAGAACGCCGCTGTTTCCGCCATCTCCTGCCCAGCGCCACTCCACATGAAGCAGATAGTCGGCGTAGTCTTTCTCTGTGCGCATATAGCCCGCCGGCTGGCCCTCACAGCAAATCACTCCATCTTTCACCGACCACATCTTCGTTACATCGCAATTGGCATCGGGCACGAAAAGTTTCCAGCCGGTAAAATCCCTGCCGTTGGACAGCACAATCTTCTCCATCGGCACAGTCGGCTCCTTTTGTTCTCCTGAAGTGTATCCGGCAGTGTCCAACATCGCAGAGGTAACAATCAGCACAATGATTACAATTATATAACGCTTCATAAAAATCCTTTCATATTCAGCAAACTGTTTTTTTGAATACCTGTCCCCGCCTGCCGGGGACAGCTACCGTCCTGCAGGACTAACACAGTCAATAAACCAACGGTTTTTTGCCCTGCTTTACCCGGCAGTCTTTCTGCATCTGACGCAGCTTGTCGGTTATAAGCCCCGCCAGCTGCTCATCGCTCATATCTTTTATCTTTTCGTTTGTTATAGCTTTGCCGTAGCAGACAACAATCCGCCCGGGAGAAAATATTTTTTTATGTCTCGGCCAACACTCAAAAGCACCATCAATTACAGCCGGCACAATCGCAGCCTTGGCCCGTCTGCACAAAAAACCAAAGCCGGGCTTCAAACCTGCAATTTTGCCGTCACTCGTCCGCGTCCCCTCAGGAAAAAGACAAACCCCCTGACCTTCCCTAAGTAATCCGAGGACCTTCTTTATTGCAGAGAAATCAGCTCTATCCCGCCTTACAGGTATTGTATTAACCGAAGTGATAACCCAGCCGAAAAACCTGTTACGAAAAAGCGAGTCACGCGCAACAAAATGCAACTGCCGTTTCAAAGGCACTCCGCAAAATATCGGGTCAAGATAACTTTGATGATTACAGACCAGTATGAAAGGGCCTTCATTGAGAACATTTTCTTCCCCGTAGACCCGCAGTTGAAAAAACACAGCACAAAAAATTCTGCAAAGCCATCGCCCGAAACTGAACCATTTTTCCGTCAGCTTTTCTCTAAGCATTTCGCTTCCACGCAGCGTCCCAGCTTTTCCACTACCTCTTCTATACTTAAACCTGTAGTATCAATGATAACAGCATCATCGGCGGGCCTCAATGGCCCAACCGCCCTGCTTTCATCGCTTTTATCCCTCTGCTCTATAGCTTTTTGTATTTCTTCAAGACTTTCAACACTGCCTTTTGCCCGCAGCTCTGCCAGTCTTCTTCCTGCCCTTTCCTTTATTTCCGCCGTCAGATAAAATTTCATATCAGCATCGCCAAATGCGACCGTGCCCTGGTCTCTACCTTCGGTAACTACTTTCCCCTCTCCTGCGGCAAACCGCCTCTGCATTTCAACTAATTTTCCCCGCAGCTTCGGGGCCGAGGCAATATATCTGGCGCTGTCGGTAACCCGGGGACTACGCAACTGCTCGGTAACATCAACCCCGTCGATGCAAACCGACATCCTGCCTTGTCTGACTGAAAATTGAAACTCTCTTGTTTTCAGAACGCCGAGCAATTCCTGCTCGTTGTTCATATCCACACCGGCCTGTATTGCAGCCAGAGTAACAGCCCTGTACATCGCTCCTGTATCAAGAAAACTCGCGCCCAGTCTTTCAGCCAGCCGGCGAGCCACGGTGCTCTTACCACTGGCTGCAGGACCATCAATCGTAATAACCAAATCCGCCATCTTAGATTTGGTAACTGGTAACCGGTGAGCCCCGCCCCTCGCCGCGCCCCTACGAGGGGCTGGGTGAGTAGAAACTATTCAATCAATCACCATTCAACCAATTACCTTTTTACCACCTTTACAACAATAATACTCGTGTCATCACTCTGGCTGGCAAGCCCTACAAAACGCCTTCTGTGACCCAGAATATTTTTTACCATTTGCTCCGCCGAACCATCTGTATATTTTTTGGCCGCTTCTAATAAATTTTCTACTCCCCATAATTCACCGTCAAAATTAGCCGCATCAATCAATCCATCAGTATAAAACAGCAGACAATCTCCCTCTTTAAGCCCTATATTCCCAATCTCGTATTCCACCTTTCTCTGAACGCCGAGGACAAGGCCGCCTTTTTCCAACTCCCTGATTTCACCATTTCTTATCAGCTTTGTCGGCTCATGTCCGCAATTGCAATAGGTCAAACTCATATCCTCAACGTTAATAGCTGCATAAAACAAGGTGATAAACTCTCCGTCTCTGCACTCTCCACATGCCATTTCATTGAGCTTACTAACAGCATCCTTGACAATATATTTTTGGTTTCCGGTATCGGCGTAAGCCCGCACCGCCCCCCTGAAACAACTCATCATCAAGGCGGCAGGAAATCCCTTACCCATCACATCCGAGATTGCTATCACGATGCGATTGTCGCTTACTTTAAGAAAATCATACAAATCGCCGCCCACCTCAAAACACGGAATATATGTAGCCGCAATATCCAGGCCTGGAATCTGCGGCGGCTTTTCGGGTATCATCCTTCGCTGAATAATTCCCGCCAATCGCATCTGCTCTGCCATCTTCGCCCCTTCAATCGCCCTCGCATATAGTCTTGCATTCGTTATCGCCACCGCGCACTGCGAAGCGACCGCCCTGGCAAGGTATATATCGTCCTCGTAAAAGCGCTTCGGCCGGGGACTGTATAGCCGGAGCACTCCGATGGGCTTATTCCTAAACTGCATTACAACCGTAAGCTGACTGACAAGCCCTTCTTTGATTGTCGCCTCTTTATACTTCACCCTGCCGTCAACACGCATATCGTCCAGCACAATTGCCTCACCTGCAAAAGCAGCTTTGACCACAGGGTCGTCTTTCAATACAGGGCCTTTGTTACGATATTCTTCGCTGAGGCCGTATGTGCTTCGCATCTTCAAATCGCCGCTTTCCTCATCCAGCAGCCGAATCGAGCAGGCCTTGACTCCGACAATCTTCACCGCCGCCTCCGCCAGCTTATCTAGCGCCTCCTGAAGCGAAAACTCTCCCGCCACCAGCGTTGTAAGCTGATAAAGCTGCTCGTCTCTCTCTAATTGTTTTTTTGTCTTTTCAGCCATAATCAACCACTATAGAAAATATGACAGAAAATTTATTATACTTAACTTGCTGCTCTCAGTGAACATAATTTATTTCACTACTGTCCTCGGCTAAAAATGTTCACTTGCATGAATCAGCCATTTTAGCTAATATATCGCCCGTTTGATGACTATTGCCAATGCAAAGAAACAGAATGATGATTCAAAGAACAAACCGTCCAAAGGAAATAAAAATAATAAATATTAAATAATAAATTGGAAGTGGTTGCTAAACACATAATTTTCACCGGTAATGTCCAGGGAGTCGGCTTTCGTTTTACCGCTTATCGCATAACCACCAGCTACGATTTAGCCGGCTTTGTCCGCAACTTACCCGAAGGAAGTGTGGAGATGCTCGCACAAGGCAAACCCGAGGATATTGATAATTGCATTCTTGATATCAAGGATTCCTTTGCCGGCTACATAAGAAATACGAAAATCGAAGAAGTTCCCTCTGACCCCAAATATACCAGCTTTAATATCACCTTCTAACTCCCATACGATATACGCACGCTTGCCCTGCCCAGTTACGGCACGTTCAGCCGTTACGAGAGTGAAGTCGAATGGGATAACAGAAAAAAATAGCTTGTGGCTCATACTGTTTATACGTATAATAAGCTCTATCAGGATTCGTATATGAAACTGTATAATTTAGAACTCATGCCAGAGAAGTAGAAATGAAGTTTACCCAGTATTTTATTTACACGAGAAAACGGCCGGACCGTTCTTGTATCAAAGAAGAATGGATTCAGAATGCCATAGATAAGCCCTTAAAAACAGAGGTTCAGAAAGACGGCAGAATTCGAAAATGGATATATGTAAAAGAAGTCGATAAATATTTGCGGGTTATTCTGCTTTCAGACAGTGTAACCGTGCATAATGCTTTCTTTGACCGCAGTTTTCAGGAGTAATATTATGAGGATAAAATACTTTACAGATACGGATACCGCCCTCGTGGAGTTTTCAGACCACAATGTGGCGCAGACCAAAGAGATAAACGAGAATATATACGTTGATTTGGATGCGGACGACAATCTGGTAAATATGACTATCGAACATGCGAGCAGGCAGGCCAATATAGCAGAGGTAGCTTATCAACAAATGAAAAGTAAGAGCGCCTAAAAGGCGGAAGCTGGGCCGATGTTACCACGACAATAATAACAGAAGCAACTTTAGTTGACCAGCCGGAAAAAACAGAACTCGAATATCGCGTTATAGCTGTAAATAAGGCCGGCGAAGGACAAGCAAGCAACGTTGCGGAAGTGGTGTTGTAAAGCTGTTATTCTCGTGGAAACGGGAATCCAGTGATGAGTGAAAAGTTTATATACGCATTATTTGTTAGTGTAAATGGCAAATGTCAGATAAGTCAAAAACGAGGATAAATATGACTGTCCCAATATCCAGAAGCTTTTAGGGAGAATACGGTTGGCTACAGGTTTCTTTGATAAATATAATAAGGTCTTATGTATTTATTTTGGCCTTGGCATTTTAACATTGCCATTCTTAGACATGCTATGGTGTGGAGAAATCCCTTTACTTGCGATACTTCACTTACCAATATTAATTCCTGCAAATTTTATCCGCAGGCAAATGACACTGTTGGTATTAAGGCTTAACCTTAAAACAGGGCCTTTTTTTTCATTTTCTCCTGCCTGGGGGTTCTTCGGTCCTTATGCTCTGTTAATTGTTCTATTAATCCCATTAGCAATCTCAGCTTTGGGATTTATAAAGAATCGCAAAAATACAAAATATTCTAACAAGTATTTTTATCTGCTTTTACTGCTATCAACTATTTACTTTCTATGTTTCATTTTCGGGCTTTGCAATTCCCCGGGTTTGAGTATCTACTGAATTTGGGAAAGGCTCCATTAAATATATTCAAGAGTTCATCGTTTTCGAGGCTTACATCATCAAATTGCAGCTACCGTAAGGCATATTGACGATTTACATCGTGGCTTTGTGAGTTTACAATGTAGCATTGCGGGCTTACATCGTGGTATTGTAAGCTTACTTTGAGCCGTTGTACCTGCCTGCCGAAATGGCTTTATAAGCTTTTAACATCTCTGTTCGCCGGTGGCGGATAAATGTTCTCGGTGGCCAAATAAAATCTACGGTAATGAACTTGGCCATGCCTGATGGCAAACCGCAGACAAAATATTTTTGAATTTCTCTGTGTTCTCGGTGCTCTCTGTGGCTTTTTCACTCACCGAGATGCCGGATGAGGCCATATTTGCGAAGCACGACCAAATCCGCCTTCCTGGCCGGTTGGTCTTCTTTCAACTGATAATTAACATCCATAACTTCAATAAACTCAGCCGTATATTCTTTTAACACCCCCCAATATTCAATCACCTTATCACCTTTAATCAACTCCAGCACTACTCTACGGCCGATATATTTCTCTAACAACGGCTCATACGATGTCCCCGCTGCACCCATCAAATCCTGCTTCATCTGCGATACATATTTATCCTGAGAAGTAAGCACCGCCCCAGCAGGAGTTGCCTTTTTCGCCTGGCTGATTAAAAGATTCACCACCTCCATCACCGAATCCCTAAGCGTTCTGAATACATTCAGCGTCTTTCTTTTCATTCTTCGCAGCAATGTCGGATGATACGCCCTTTTCAGCTCTATCTCTCGTTTCTTTTTATTCTGCTCGCTTAATTCATCGTGGAAAAGAATCAACGCCACCATATTAGGATACTCGTTTTTATATACAATATAGCTCGTCTCATCGTGGCCTTGTTTATCTTTATACTTAGCTGAATAAACAAATTCCAGCC
>CAZBWE010000032.1:0-24260 GCA_964495465.1 uncultured Pirellulales bacterium | reverse complement strand
TTGGTAACTGGTTATTGGTAACTGGTTATTGGTAACTGGTTATTAGTCAAATTACCATTTGACCAATATAAGTGCCTGGATGTGTTTTTACAACTTATTTCTGCTCAAATTACTTCTGGACAATGAGTCTTACTTCTTTGGGACTATACCGGCTCAAAAAAATATTTAAAATACATAGTTTTTGCGGATTTTTGAAAAAGCGGCTTTGAGAGGAGAATTTCTTGAAGGACGAAGGTGGATTTTATAAGATTATTGATGTTATAGTAGGAAAATATGCTTTTTAACCTTTTAAATGGGAAACGTCAGTTAGGAGTAAAAGTGATATGCTATGGAGAAAAATAAACCTCGAACTATTGATTAAAAGCGGCTTGGTGTACAGATTGTTGATTCTCTTTGTCCAAACACTTTTTCTTTGGGCAACGACTGGAAAGTTAAGAATGGCGTTCGGTGCTTCTATTGTCTGGAATGGAATAAATTTACTGTTCTATTATGTGTATCACTATATGTTTTATAGAATGTTTGAAATGGGAAAAAGTGAATAATAGTGTAACGGTATAGTATTCTATAGTGCTTTCATTTATACAAGTTAATCTATGACTTCCAATTAACTATTTAACAATCTCAATAATCCGTATATAAGTTTCATAGATTTACAATGGGGACGAGGTTGATGCTGTCTATTACGCTAAAATAGCGAATAAGTCAAGGATATATAAACACCTGTGGAGGGCCGGACAATCTCCGTTTTATTTAAATTTTCCTGAAATTATTCTAATCGAATATGTTATAATAATATGTGGGGCTGGTAGAAGGTAAAATGAAAGGCACAGATTCATATAGATTGGTTCGAGGGTGGCTTTTTCTGCTGCTTATTGCCTTTTTGGGCTGGACGTCCGTAGTTCTGGCAGGCAATAGCCGCTGGCAGCGCGAAGAGGTTGACTGGCGTATGACCGGCGGCGAGCGCATCAAGGCCGTCCGTTATCCTAAAGATAAAGCGCCGAAAATGTCGGCTGGTAAAAGAGGCCGACGGCCACAAAGATTTAGAAAGCGGGCCCTTGGGCCGGAAGAGCTTTCACGGCTCGCACCGCTTGCTCAGAAATTCTCAGCAGAGGAGGGCAACATTCCGGTCTTTGCAAGTGTTATTGACTCGCCTCCAGTAGATGGTTTCGTCCCCTGGATTGTCGTTGCCATAACCGATGAGCGTTCTGATGAGCTTGAGTTCGATGCCATACCCACATCCTCTGTCGTCGGTAATTATCTGACTGCGAATCCGGAGACGGACTACGCCATCGGTATATTCGATACCGGCGCCAGCGCTCACGTGATGGGGCACGCCGCTGCTGTCCAGGCGGGTCTGTTTAGTGCCGACCTTATCACCTCAAATATCATCGATATTTCCGGCGTAACCGGCTCGGTCGAGGCGTGGGTAAGCCAGCCGTTGGGTTTGTTTATCGATGGGCTCGGCGCTCTCGATTCCAGCGGGCAGCTTCTGGACACATCCGGTATGGTCGGCGAGACGAACGTTGCGATAGCTGTTGGGCAGGGCGGCTCACCGGATTTGCCCACCGCCATCGGTTCGCCCCTTTCAGTTTATTTTACGGCGTCCTTCCGGAACGACCAGGAAGTTACCGTTGTCCGCGATGGCGACGAATTTACCTCGCCCGATATACGTTTATATGAGCAGGACGACCCCTGTATCCCGGAGTATTCCAATATAATGCCGCTGGAGTTGCGGCCCCTTGGGGGTTATTCTGTTCAATATATTCCTTCTCTTGGCGATATTTTTGAATTTCCGCCGGCGAGTCCTTCCGTGATAATAGGCAACCTGTCTCAAAGCATCTTTTTTGTTCACAGCGTTGACCTCGTCGAAGGGAACAATAGCGCCATCGACAAGGATCGTTTTATGTTTGATACCGGCGCCCAGATTACCGTTATTGGCTCAAGGATTGCCGCCCGTCTGGCGTTGGATATCTACGAGCCGGAATTCGAGGTTGAGATACAGGGAGTTACCGGTGATACGATAATGGCGCCGGGCTTTTATATTGACTCAATTGAAATTCCTGCTCTCGGTGAATGGCTTAGCTTCACCGATGTCCCTGTCGTTTTGCTTGACGTATATTCTCCCGAAGGCGGCACGGTCGATGGAATAATCGGGATGAACCTCTTTGTTAATTTCAACTTTGTATTACGCGGCGGCGGTATGTTTTTACAGGATGACCCTACCGTTGAATTTGAGTTGATCAGCATCATCGGCGATATTGCCCCCGAAGGCGGTGACGGTGAGGTGAATTTCCTGGACCTGGCCGAGTTCGCCAACCACTGGCTTGAAACCCAATCCTCTCCAAACTGGAATCCGCAGTGCGATATGTCACCACAGCCGGTGCCTGACGGCAAGGTTGATTTCTCCGATTATGCTGTGCTGACTCAGCATTGGTCGGGAAGTGATTAATCCGAATTCATGGCGGTTTTTTCAGTTTGTTCCTTCAATCTTTTCGGCTCAATCAATTATTTGACATAGATGCTGTTTGCAAATATGATTGTGCAATTACTTTTTGCAGAGGCGACCAGTGGGAATAGTGATTGATTTTGTATATTTGTTGGCTGCGGCGGTTATCAGCCCGAAGGTTGTGTATCGAATGGTCAGGCACAAACGCTATCGGGGCGGCTGGGGACAACGGTTTGGAAAAATAGCGCGAAAAAATCCTGCAAGAAAGTGTATCTGGCTGCACGCTGTTAGCGTTGGCGAGGTGAATGCGGCCAGGACTGTTGTTGATGAGCTTCAAAAGAGATTCGACAATTTTGAAATAGTTATCAGCACCACAACCGATACCGGCTTTGCCAGAGCGAATTCATTGTTCGGGGGGAGGTTTGAGATTTTCTATTTTCCGTTTGATTTTTCGTGGGTAATGCGGCGGGCGTTTCGCAATGTTAATCCGGGACTTTGCCTTTTGATGGAGCTGGAGGTCTGGCCGAACTTCGTAACCACTGCGCAAGGATTAAATGTCCCGGTCGTTGTGGTCAATGGCAGGATAAGCGACAAGAGCTTTCCGGCTTACAGAAAGATAAGGCCGGTGGTTAGAAGAATCTTTCGCAAAGTAAGTTTAGTTCTTGCCCAGACAAAGGAATATGCCCAGCGATTTAAGGAGCTTGGCTGTCCGGATGAGAGAGTTGTTGTTACCGGCTCATTGAAATACGATACCGCTCAAATCACCGATAAAGTCCAGGGCACAGATGAACTTGCAGAACAATTGTTCGGAAAAATCGCAAATCGCAAATCGCAAATCGCAAATCGCTTGTGGGTCGCTGGCGGCACCGGTCCCGGTGAAGAGAAAATTATCCTTAATGTTTTAGGAAGATTGAAGCAGGAGAAGAGGTTTGGCGACCTGCGTTTGGTAATAGTGCCGAGAAAGCCGGAGAGATTTGACGAAGTCGCAGAACTGATAAAACAATCCGGCTTTGATTTAATCCGTTACAGCAGTGTTAAAACAGGAGACAGAAGACAGGAGACAGGAGACAGAAAACAGAGGACGGAAGACAGAGGACGGAATAATAGTTTCGATAATCAACAATCGTTCATCGTCCATCGTTCATCGTCCATCGTTATTCTCGGTGACACAATGGGTGATTTGCGGAAATTTTATTCGCTGGCGACGATAATTTTTGTGGGCAGGTCGCTGGTTCCGATGGGCGGCTCGGATATGGCCGAGGCAGCGGCTTTGGGTAAGTGCACGATATTCGGCCCGCATACCTTTAATTTCAAACAAACTGTTGATGCACTTTTGGCTGACGAAGGTGCTATTATGGTCAAAGATGAGCAGGAGTTGTTGGATGCGATGCGAAAGTGTCTTGCTGATGCAGATTTTGCCGAAAGAATCGCCCGCAACGGCCAGGAAGTTATCAGAAAAAATCAGGGGGCAACTACGAGAACGATAGAACAAATTGCAAAATTTTTAAACACTACTTGAGTATATTACTTTTTAATTTTTTAACCATAGCTTCAATGTGTTCCGGAGTTGTTCCGCAGCAGCCGCCGATGATATTCACGCCGAGCGAGTATATTTTCTCCGCAGCCGAGGCGAAATCTTCAGGCGATACCTTGTAAACCGCTTTTCCATCAATCAGTTCCGGCTTTCCTGCATTCGGCTCGGCAAAAATTAAAGCATCCTGCCCCGAAGCTTTTACGGCTGAGACAAATTTTTCTGCCAGCTTTACATATTCATCAAGTGTCGCTGAGCCGCAGTTAAAGCCAGCGGCATCGACTCCTAATGAAAGGGCTTTCGAGGCAGCCGATTCGACATTGACTCCCATCATAGTCCTAAAATCGCTTCCCACACCGTCAAAGGCAAAAGAGATAAATACAGGCAAATTATTGCAGACCGATTTAACAGCTTCGATTGCAATCTCGGCTTCATCAAGGGCGGTCATTGTCTCGATTATAAAACCATCCGCTCCTCCTGCCAAAAGTGACTTTGCTTGCCGGACGAAGGCGTCTTTTAAATCCTGCGGCTCTAAATTTCCCAGAGGTTTCAGGAAGTCACCGGTCGGGCCAATGTCTCCGAGGATATATTTTTGTTCACCCGCTGCCTGTCGTGCTATTTGTGCTCCGGCAGAATTTATCTCTTCAACTTTTTCGGCAAGGCCGTGCCGGGCTAGAGCGAATTTGTTGGCCCCGAATGTGTTGGTAAGAATCGCATTGCTGCCTGCCCTCAGATAGGCCCGATGAATATTAGAAATGATGTCGGGCGACTCGATATTTAGATAATCGTTACACTTGCCCACTCCAATACCGCTTGCGATTAGCTGAGTTCCCATAGCACCATCTAATATCAGCAGGCCCTGTTTAATTTTATCTTTTAGATTAGTCCGGCTCATTGAACGCGCTCCCAAAAAATAGATTCCTGCTTGCGCAGGAATGACAGTTTCAAAAGGCATACGCATTATTTACTGCGGTTGTTCAATTATATCGCCGTTAATGATTTTGTAAATATGTTTGAAACCTCGCGGCTGGGGACGAGTAAACAATCGCGTGCGTTGTTTATCGGTCAGGTCTGTTGGTTTTATTGAGCCGAGTTTAATCTCGACAGAGTCATTTTCATCGCCCTCGTTGACATTGGTGATTTCCATAACAGTTGGGACAGAAATGTCATCGGTGAGCTGCTTATATTTATCAAGTTTCGTAACAATGACAGGTTTGCCGTCGTTATTGAAATATTCGATTCTCTTAATGTGATAGTTTCGACTATTAAGGATATATATCTTTTTTACTACTACTCCCTGTTCGTTTTGTTTTGCGAGTATGTCGAAGGCGTCTTTATTTGACAGGGACCAGTTTTGGTCACTATCGATTTGAGCGATTCCGAGGGCCTCAAGTAAGATGTTTGGGCTTAGTATCAGCTCCTGGGGGAAAGTTTCATCGGCCCATTGGCCCCACCAGTAGCTGCTGACCTCTTTCAATGATACGGCCAGCCAGAAATCCTTTTCATTTGAACCGGCAGTAAGGGCCTTCGGGTCGAAGGCAATATCGCCTTGGACGTAAATTTCAGCAGGGGGGCTGACCCAGAGTTTTAAAGGAACGCTTTGCTTCTTTTTTTTGCCGTCGATATAGTTAGTTATATTACCTCCGCCGCTGGCTTTGAGAGGCGGAGCATTTTTTGAGCGTGACCGTAAAATAGATATCGCCTCGGCTGCGGATTCCTTCCCGGGAAGGAGAAGTACCGGCTTTTGTATCTCAGGCGCGCAGCCGGTTAGAATTAATGCTGCTGCGACAAGGCAGATATTCAATCGTTGGTTACAATATCGATAATTCACTTTTTTACAAATCCGTTTGCAGAATTTTGCCTATCTGTGAGGTTAACTGCTCGATTTGCTCGTCGTCAAGATTGGGATTTATGACTTGGACAGTATCCTTTTCGCCTGTTATTCTCAACTGCCAGATTTCTTTGCCGTTTTCTGTTTTTGAGCCGTCGTATTTCAAGCGTCTTTTTCTCATCAAAATCAGGGCCAGGACAAAACGAAAATTTATTTTTTCCTGTTCAGTTTCTTTTTCGAGCCGTTCGAAGAAGGTCATCAACATTTCATCATTAACGAATATGTGCTTTTTCTGGTCAGGGTGCGGCAGTTTTGTCTTCCAATAGCAAAATACTGGTGGTTTTTCGCTGTCCCAGTAGTCGATGCAAAAATCCCGCCGTTCGAGCCCCTGCTCGGTTTCTATAAGCGTGCTGACATATTCTTCACCGGGCTCGATAGTTCTGTTTGTTCCGTAACATTGGCCAAGCGACTTATCAATTTCCCATTCGCCCACTGTTTGTTTTCCTTTATTATTTTGCCTGCGATACTAACACATGAGTTAGTAATGCGACTACCAACTTGTATCAAGCTCCGGCATACGCAGAATATCTTTTTCTTCAATCAATCCTATTTGCCTTGCCATTTTATACAGCGGCCGTATTTCCTTCAGGAGTTGCTCAGCTATAGCCACCTCTGCACGAGGTTCGCTGTTGTCTGGCCCGCGCTGCAGGAATTGCTCAATCATTGGCTTCGGACGCGGAAATACCTTTAGGGTAATCGCAGCATCAGGTTCTATACCGGCTTGTTCTCTTGCTAACCGCAGGGCAACATCAAATCCGCCTAACTCATCGACGAGGCCGAGTTCTTTCGCATCCTCGCCGGTCCAGATACGTCCCTTCGCGATGGAAAGAACCTTTTCTTTTTCCATTTGCCGTCCCTGGGCAACCTTCGTTGTAAAATCGTCATAAACACGGTCCAGAAAATCCTGTAGCTTTTGCCACTGTTCGGGCGAGAAGTCATAAGTGCCGGACGAGAAGTTTGCGTTTTTGCTGGTTTGAACCTCGTCGAAGGTGATACCTATGTACTCCTTCCAGAATTCACGCGTCAGCAGCTTGCCGCTAACTACACCAATTGAGCCGGTAATAGTAGCCGGCTGAGCAACGATTTTATTTGCCGGCATAGAAACGAAGTAGCCCCCTGAACCGGCGACGTTGCCCATTGAGACAATAACCGGCTTATTTGCATCCCTTGCTTTTACGACTTCACGCCAGATGGTATCCGAGGCCACATACGAGCCGCCGGGCGAATTGACGCGAAATACAATGGCCTTGACTTTCTTATCCGCCACTGCATCTCGAAAAGCAGCAGTAATGGTGTCGCTGCCCATTGATTGTGACCCGGAGAAAACGCTGTATTCACTCCGGCCGCGATGCACCCCACCAACGCCATATATCAACGCAATTGTTGGGCCTTTTTTATGTGGTCTGCCGGCCCTTTCGAGATATTTTCCGAGGTAAAGCAGTTTCGCACCTTCAGCTTTTGCCTTGACCTTTTCATATACTTCATCACGATATAGAAGCTCGTCAACCAGTTTTGCTTTGATGGCCTCATCACCCAATAACGGTGCGTTGTCGATTAGCGTTGTCAATTGTTCTTTGCTTATCCCGCGGCTCTCGACAATTCCCTGCACAATCTGGCTGAAATGGGAGTCCATTACCTTCTTCACTGCTTCTTCGTGTGCTTCTGTGAATTCTGTCTCAGTGAGTATGTTCTTTGCGTTCTTAAACTCCTTGCGATGGTCCATTCGCGGCGTGATGTGTAATTTATCGAGTGTGCCACGGAAAAAGGTGCTTTGATACATCAAGCCAGTCAGGCCTATATTGCCGGACGGCTGCAAATAGATTTCATCGAAGGCTGTTGCAAGATAGTAGGCGCCGTTGCCCGGGCCGACCTCACCGAATGTTTCAGCATAGGCGACCGTAAATTTGCCGCTTTTGCCGAATTTTATGACTGCATCGCGTATTTCCTGAATTACAGGCAGGTCCATCGGTGCCGCCCCGACCCTTGCTACTAATCCGGTAACACGTTCATCTTCCGATGCACGCTCCAAGGCCTCGACAACATCACGAACGGTTGTTTGCTTGCGCATAAATGCCTGTGCAAGGGGGTCCATCGGCACGTATTCGACTATCTCTTTTTCAAGGTCAACCTCCAGAATCACACGGCCAGGCATTGATTTGTGGGCAAAGGGTATAACCGCGGCGCCGATGACCACGATTATGACTGCTACCAAAGTTAACGCTCCAATTATCGAAAGCAGCCAGACAATAAGTTTCTTTAAACCTTTCATAAATTTTCTCCTGATTGGATTTTCAAATATCCTGTTCTTATTCAAACGTTAGCCATTGGCTGATATTTTCGATTGTTTTTGGGCCTATGCCTTTGACTTTCTGCAAGTCTTCGCAATTTCGAAAAGCGGGTTCGTTTTCATTTTCTGTGACGAACTGCTTTCGGTAAGCCGCTATCGCCTCAGCTCGCGAAACACCTATCCCAGGTAATCTCACCAGCGAAACTACCGGAGCATTGTTTGGATTTATTTTCTCGTCTAATGCGACTTTGTATGTTTGTTCAAATCCTCCAGGATTCGCAACGAAAGCCCAGGAAAGGCATACAGCTGTGATTATACTAATGACGAAAGCAAATGATTGAATCCTTTTTTGTCTGGTTTCCGTCATATCATATCTCGTATTACTATTGTGTAGTTTCGATTCAGGATTTACGAATAAAGGTTTATTTAACGAGAGAAGATAATATCGTGAAGTTTCTTCAGGACCCTAAACGATTTTTTAGGTTCGTGTTGTTTCGTCAATAAGCCGCTATGGGCGATAACGCTATCGGCAGTATCGGTCAGGTTCGAATACGTTACTGTGTCAACAATCGGCTTGCTGAGAGCTATTTTGTAAAGCTGTTCTATCCATTGTGCCTGGCGAGATTGGTCCCATTCCTCGTGCCATATCCCGGCAGTTTCCGGGTTGTCTAACCCGTCGCCATTTCGACTCGGGACTGCCACGTCCGTGATATACAACGGCTTTGCTATGGGGGTGAAGTAATCCAGGATTGCCGATATTTGCATCATATCCCTGATGTGCATGCCGGCTTGATTTTTACCGAAGCGCATTGGCAATCCGAACGCATCAAAATTAATCCCGCTTTGAACGACCATATCCATATAAACTAATGGCGGGATGCTGTTTGGAGTTGTTGCATAGTATTCTCCCCAGGGATTGCTGATTTCTATTATTTTCAGGGCTCTGTCGCTGGCAGCTTTTACAGCCATATTGGCGGCACGGGTCATTTCGAGGACCTGCTCGAAGTTAAATCCGAAATGATTGAAGGCGTTAAGGCCGCTTATTACACACCATGTATGAATAACGCCCGAATAGCGAGTAGCTACCCTGAAGGCAAATTGATATGCGGTATCCCGAATCTTTTCAAAGCTGACTTTGCTGCTGCGCAGCCATTGGGGCAGATATTGATTCGAGAAACAAAGCAACGGGCCCGCACTGAATTTCAATTTCTTTTTGCCAAGGGCCTCGATACAGACATCAATCGCTGAGAAATCGTATTGGCCTTTATAAGTTTCTATTTGTGCCCAGTTTATTGGTATTGTTACAGAGCCAAAGAACTCGAGCAGCTTCTTAATATATTCAGGATTATTAACTTGCGCAGGGTCTATTTTGCAGCCGAGGCAGCCTCGCCCAAAGCCGTGACTTCTACTCCTTGCATTAAAAAGCGTTTCCGCCTGTTTTACCGTTAGCTTTTCAGAAAAAACAATGGCTTTTTTCAGCGATTCGTCCGCCAATTTTGATGCCAGTGACGGCTCCTTAATGTTTTGGATTGCTTGAATAAACAGGTGCTGGGCCTGTTTAGAGATGTCTTCCAGGCCTTCTAATTGGTTGAAGAATGACCAGTCCTCCCGCTTGTTAATTATTTGCATCAGTTTTGCCCGTGCTATCTCGAGGTTCAGGATATATGGGCTTGACCTTTCCGGCAGGCAGGTTGTGGGCAAAAGCACTTTTCCAAAGCCGTCAATGGCCCACAGTAAAGCCAGTCCTGCTGTTTCCAGGTTTGGTTTCTTGCACTCAAGAAATGAATTTTTGAACGTAATCTTCGTCCGACGAATTCCTATTCCGTCAGCTCCGAGAAGATAGGTGCCGGATAGTATGAATTTGTTAACAACTTCGCCGTTTTTGAAAATCTGGAATTTCAATTTTCCCTCAAATTGTCAATTGGACAGCAGCGTTTAGTCCTTTATCATCGATTAAGCGCTAATTATATCAATTGGCTGCTGCGATGCAAGCCAAACTTCGGCTGTTTCTGATTATTATACAGATGTGAGGTGAGTGATACGTGTATCAGTTCGACGCCAGTTCGTTTTGGCCGTATATGCTGAAGCGCTTCATTTGAAGTTCGTGAAGAAGGTTGTTCTTCTCGATAAGATTGGCTATAAGGCTGAGCTGGTTGAGTAGTAATTCAATCAGGCCGATATTTGCCAGGGTTGATTCCGGGCTGTATTGAGGAAGGGCGAGAATCACGTAGCCGCAATTAGTTCGTTCGGTGGCTAATTGTGAGGCAATTATACTACAGTTATTAATCTGAGTTACGACCGGCTCAGCGCCGTCATCAATTTTAGCACAGAGCTCCTTCAGGACAAAGTCGCTGATATTTAACTCGGCAAATTTTTCGGAGTTGCTCGGCCAGCAGTTGCCGTCCCTGTCTATAATTGTCATAATAAGACTCTGCTCAGGCAGGATGTCGAAAATCTGCCGGGCAATTTGTTCGTTTAGGACGCATCCGGGATAAAATAATGAATCATACATATCCATTTGACCGGCTCCTTACTCACTTGGTTAAATGGTAACTGGTTAAATGGTTAAATAATTACCAATTACCATTTACCAATCATCAATCTTCGGTATAATCGCACTGCTACTTTCTTATCTGCAATATTATGAGTCAATTCAGGCGAAAAAGCGATATCGCCTGATTTTAAGGTAGGTTTATAGGACGCGTTTTATTAAGAGATGCCTAAATATATCTTATTAAAAGCGGGTCAGTAATCAAGCATTGACTTGAGTTTTGACATCGGGAAATTTTTCCCCGGGCAGTCGGTCGCTCTTGCTCCAGGAGCGGTGTTATGGCCATATATACGGCTTCTGGGAATCCGATAGCGGTTCTGCAGGAAGCGGATGAGCTCCAGAAGCGACCGCATCTGACTATCCGTAGGTGAGGTATCATTGAAATTACCTACGAGGCAAATTCCGACTGCGTCCTCGTTGGCCCAGTTGTTGGGTGTTTTGCAATGAGCACCTGTCATTTGCTGTCGCCAGCGGAAGGTAACCTCGACCTGGCCATCGGTGCTGTCGGTTCCGTTGCCAATAACGAAATCGTAACCAACCCCTTCCCAATGGTTGCCTTGCCTGTGCCATTTGTCAAATATGTCTGCATTTCCATTTGTTGTTCCCGAATGATGTATTACTATAGCCGACCAACTCTTTTCCAGATGCGAAGGAGGGAGCCAGTATCCGTGTGTGGTTTTGTTACTATACTTTGTATTATTTGCCGGTTTTATGACCGTCGGCTGGATAAGTTTCGGCTCTGGCTGGTAACTGTGCACAATCTCCGGCATTGGTTCATCGTTATACACGCAACCACCCAGAACAAGCAAACAACCGTAGAAGATGACGATTCTTTTAATCATTATTTTACTGCTTTTCAGTATATCGTTATACAGGACTTTTTTTAAGTTTTGTTATGTTTGTGTTTGGTTTCCGTGTTTCATAATGGACGGCTTTTCTTTGTATCTTATCATATGTACATTGTTACCGCTTTCGTTGTATTTAATCACATCCATATACGAACGCATAAGGAACAGACCCCTGCCTTCGGCTTTGTAGAGGTTTTCTCTCTGTCTTGGGTCCGGGACGTTTTGCGGGTCAAAGCCGTTACCTTCGTCTGAGATAGAGATTTCAATTTTATCCGGGTCCACGGAGTATTCAATTTTGACATTCTTGGTTGGGTCCATTTTATTGCCATGCTTGATGGCGTTGATAAAGGCCTCCTCCAGGGCGAGATGGATGGCAAAAACATCCTCCTGGTCATAGCTGTTACCCTCAAGGGCGGGCAGAATTGCCCTGCACACTTCGACAATAGCGGATGGTGTGCTTTCAACAACTATTGAATCACTGATAGGTGTATCTGATGCCATAATCTTATTTTAACCGGTATATCCTGTCTGGTCCGGATAATCAGGAGTTATTTTCCAAATTAGTGAGCTGTTGGCGGTTTGCTGGCCAACTCTTGCCCTTATGGTTATAACAGAACGAGCTTTCAGTCATTTGCTTTGGATGTGTTTTCAGTTGCACTTTCGATATCCTGGTAAATATCGAAGACTTTGTTCAGCCGGGTTATTTTGAAGATTTCGTAGATTTTCGGATTTATATTACAGAGTTTTAATTGCCCATCGTGCTCGTAAATCCTTTTACTAATTCTAATTAAGAGACCTAAAACAGCGGAGGATAAAAATCTGACATTTTGGAAGTCCAGGATAAGATTTATGCGTTCGGTTTGCTCAACGACAGACATAATCGACTTCAGAATTGCCTGAATGTCCGTCTCTTCGAGGATTTTTTCGTCGGTAAAAGTGATTATTGTGGCGTTTTCGGAATATTCCACGCTTATCCTTGGCTTAATCTCAGCCATAGTAATCTCCTTAAGAAAAGTAAAGTTGTGCGAAATCCTATGTTAGAATACCTTATCTGTCAAGTTTTTTGCATAACTGGAAACAATTTTTGGGATTCTTTGATTATTTTTTTAAAGAACTCTTATAATTCGGCAATATTTCGTCAAATTTTTCAGATTTTACGTATTTCATAGATAAAAATTGTTGAAATATTGGAATATATAGTAATAATGAATTTACTGAGGTTCTATAGAGTAATGGGGTTATTGATTTAGACAATCAAGGAGTGTCAGGAAAGGCTTAACTTTGCGATGGAGACCATTGATTATTTGCCCCCTCATATAGTGTAAATCGCATTTTCGATAATTTTAATATTTTTTAAAGGAGATTAAAGTGAAAATAAGTAGATCAACAGGATACGCACTTTTAGCGGTTGGTTATATTGCACAGCATAAAGACCAAAAGATTATTTTGTCTCAGGACATATCTAAGAAATATGACATACCCTTAGAATATCTGCTCAAGATACTCCAGCAGTTAGTCAGAGTAAATGTGTTGCGCAGCAAAAGAGGTCCTCGCGGCGGATTCTCACTTGCTGGACCGGCGAAAAAAATTACAATGCTTCAGATAATTGAAGCCGTTGACGGGCCTATTATCAATCAATTGAGCCTGACTGAACAGGCACATGGAGAAAAATTCGGCGTTCGAGCCGAGAAGGTCTATATAAAAGCAATTACTGAGGCCAGGAATGTTTTTGAAAAGACGAAACTTTCAGACCTGATTGAAGGGTAAAAAGAGAATCACAATAGCTTAAGGGCATACAAAAAGGCACTTGTTATTTATGTGATTGTGGTTTATATAGTCGGCAAATGCATATTAGCGAATTTCAACAGATAATTTCACAAAAATACAAGAAGCGAGATGAGCAAAGAGGCGTCCCAGCCACATTTATGTGGTTTATTGAAGAGGTCGGTGAGCTTGCTACCGCACTGGCGTCGAAGGATGACAAAAACAAAAAGGAAGAATTTGCCGATGTGTTTGCCTGGCTTTGCACACTGGCCAACATAAGTGATGTGGATTTGGAAAAGGCCTGTGCCAAATACACCGGCAATAAGGTCAAAGGATTCAAACCCAAATAGTGGATAGTTTTAGTTTCCTACTTTTTGTTCATCGCCAACTTCGTCAGGTTGCTGTTCCTCATCGCCCCTGGTCACTGCTGCAATTGCGCGATAAAAGCACCATCCCAAACCGCCTACTATAATCAAAAATACTACAGCAAGGATTATATATGAAATACCACTTAACTCGTGGTGAATAGATGCCTGTGATTGCTTAAGTTTCACGGTATGAGTTATGCCGATTAGGATTATCGCGATAGATGCGCTTACGTCCATTATTGCAATTATCCCAGCCCATCTTGCGAACCAGGAGGCCTGACTGCTAATGGTATTATATTTGTCCAGAATGAGATTACTGAGTAATATCAGGATGAAACCGGCAGATAGTATCGACCAGAGCAGGGGATTTCTGACGGCATTTTCGGCCAGCTCCGGAATGGAGCTTTTATAAAGCATAATTAACAGGCCTGCTGCCGGAAGCAATGCCAGTAAAAGTACTATCAGTCCGCCGAATCCGGCCCTAATTTGCACATTCTGCTGTTCATCCTGTGGGATTTGGATATCTTTACGGCCTTTGGCCAGGGTGAAAAAGACCGCAACGACAGGAACCGCTAATATAACGCCAAGCCCGACGCAATTCGGAATTATCCATTGTCCTTGCGGATTTCTTAAAAATCCCCCTTCGGTAGTTAAGTCGTCAAAGAGCTGCCAGAAGAAAAGAGTGCCGAGAAATACCGGGATTACGAGCCGTATCAGATAATCCCACCATTTTCCAAGATTCCAGTCGCTTCGGCTGTTTGCGTGACGTCTTAGAATTCCAATTCTCCAGAGCCAGCCGAGAACCAGGCACTCCAGCAGCCCCATAAATGCAATGCCCCAGGTCCCGTTGGCAAAGCCGTCAATAGTCCCAAGCCAGTTTAATCCTCCTCTCGTAACGAAGAACAGCCCGCAAAAAAGGCCGATTATGCTGATGCCCGGCAATACGATATCTCTTCGCCATCCGGTTTTATCGACGATGCTTGCCAGTATCGATTCGGTAATCGAAAAGGCCGAGTCAATCCCTAATGTCACGAGTGCGAAAAAGAAAATGAAGCTGAACCATGCAGAATAGGGCAACTGTGCCAGGGCATAGGGAAACGCTATGAAAGCAAGCGAAGGGCCTTTCTCTGCCACTTTTTCAACAGGTATATAATGGCCTGTCTGCTGAGTAACGAAGGCCATTCCTCCCAATGTGGCGAATACTGCTAATCCGCAAATAAAACTCGTTGCGAAGTCGGCGAGACTTACTATCGCTGCATTGTTGTTTATATCACTTTTTCTGTGTAAGAAGCTGGCGTATGTAATCATTATACCCCAAGCCAAACTTAAAGAAAAGAAGACCTGTCCGAAGGCATAACGCCAGGTTGCAGGTTTGGTAAGCTCTGACCACACCGGGTCGAGGTAATAAGCCAGCCCCTGCATGCTTCCTTCGAGTGTCAGACCTCGCACAGCCAATATGAGCAGCATTAACCAGGGCAGGGGGACGGTCAGCCATACGATTTTGCCGACAAGCCTCACACCTCTAAAGATGCAAAGATACATTGTTGCCCATGTGATGAACAGAGGCCAGACAATCTTCCATTGGATAGGACCAAGTCCAGGTCCATCCTGATAATTTAGATACTCTTGAAAAAAGAAATTCTTTGCGTTTTCAACTCCTTCAATCCCTACTCCGGCCCAGGGCAGCTTTCCTCCGTTGAATATCCCGACAATGCTGTACCATAAAAAGCTGAAACAATATGCCAGAAGGACCGCGTAATAGACGATGACGATAAAGCCCATAAGGGTTCCCCACCAGCCGATAAGCTCGAATCGCTTATGTGCCTGCTTAAATGCATACGGTGCAGCTCGTTGTGTGTAATGGCCGAAACTGAACTCGAGAACCATCAAAGGAATACCAATGAGGAACAACGCAACGATGTATGGAATTAAAAATGCTCCGCCGCCGTAGCTGTAAAGTTTATAAGGAAAGCCCCACAGGTTGCCCAATCCTACCGCAGAACCAATCGCTGCGAGGATAAATCCGCCCCTTGTTCCCCAGCTTTCCCTTTGCTCTTCTAAAAGCTCAGGCATTGCTAATTATCTTCCTTTAAGGAATACTGCGGCAAATACTTCTTTATCCCAAGCAGTTCCAGGGTATCGCGTTCGATGATATTTCGAATGTTGCCTCGTGGGACTGTAGGCAGGTTTGTATCGGCCAGGAGCATATTAAGGCCGAGCAGTGTTTCTATACATTCGCCTGCGCTGCCGGACGGAAAGCCGCTGCCGAACAATAGTTTATTCATCACGCTGCGCTCGTGTGCCGCCACCACGATATTGTAAATCTGCCAGACATTGCCCGGCTTTATTGTCAAATCTGCAAAGACGTTTTCGTGTTTGGCCACCATCGACAATGTCTGCTCAACAAAAGGCACGCCCATTGTGCCAATGATGATTTTCAGGTCGGGAAATGTTCTTGCAACCTCGTCCAGCAGGTATGGCTGGGCGTATTCAAGGGTGTCATTTGATTCTAATATGCCGCTGTTGTGGAAAAAGATAGGCAGACCGAGTTGTTGTGCCGATTCGTAAAAGCACATAGCTTTGCTGTGAGCAGGGTGAAAACCACAGCGACAGCAATACAAAACTGCACCCATTAACTGAAGCTTGTCCTTGATGGAGGTTAAATTTTTGATGCCTATATTGTCTTTGGTGGGTTCTATAATTGCAAAACCGACCATTTTTTCTTTATGTTTATTTATGTACTCGGATAGCTTCTTATTGACTTGGTCACTTGGTTCGCCCGGTGCAGCCAACACTATGCAGGCATCAACAGTTTGCATTGCCTCCAGATGCTCGGATGTTTCAATATCTTTATCGGGTGCATAGTTTATGTGGGTATGGCAGTCAACTATCATATTCCTATGTCCTTAATTTTATTGTTTTAAGACATTCTTAGTAAGCAATCAATAATCGATTATGTTGAGGCCGTCAAGAATAATTTCGACTCTATAAACGTTGAAACATCAGGCAATTTGCCCATATAATAATGAAATCGGCAAAAAGCTTTTGTTGACATTAAAAAGCAGGTTGTATAATATGTCCCAGGATTGCAATTTCAGAATTGGAGAATTTTATGGATTGTCCGGTTTGTAAAAATGCGATGATTACCCTCGAGCTTGCCGACGTTGAAATCGATTTTTGCCCCGATTGTGGCGGAATATGGCTTGACGCCGGCGAACTGGAACTGCTCCTGGGCGAGCCGAAAAAGGCCGAACAGCTTCTTGGTTCGTTCAAGGTGGACTCTAAATCTTCTGAGAGGTTAAGAAAGTGTCCCATTTGTGATAGAAGAATGCAGAAAATAATCGTTGGTTCTTCCGAACCGGCTCTGCTTGTAGATAGATGCCAAAGAGGCGATGGTCTGTGGTTCGATAAAGGTGAATTGCAGGATATTATGGACAGAGCAGAGCTGGACAAAGATAATAAAATTAAAAAATTACTGGCGGATATATTTGGCCAAAGTCAGCAGAGTTAAAGTCGGGAGCTGGGCCGTAGAATAAATGGGGGAAAAGAGGCCTGGCCACTTTGTAAGGAAACCGGTAGAATACAAGTTCTACAAGGCGTAATTTAATGAAAGGAGAAAGTTATGATGACTTTAATATCGCCAACCGCAGCTATCTCTACACTGACCATGGTGTCACTAATTGTTGCTGTCATAGCTATTGTAGGGGTAATTATCCTTAAAAAGAAAGGATAATGCAGGTACAAGTTCTAAAACAACAAAATTCTTTTAATAAAGGAGAGGAATTATGATAGCACTGATTATTGTTGCTGTCGTTCTTGTTCTATTGGTTATTTTTGTAATCGGAGTTTACAACGCCTTAATTCGGCTTCGCAATCAGGTTGATAATGCGTGGTCGCAGATAGACGTTCAGTTAAAGCGCAGGCACGACTTGATTCCCAATCTTGTTGAGACGGCTAAGGGCTATATGAAACATGAGCGAGGGACCTTTGAAGAGATAACAAAGGCCCGAAGCCAGGCAATGGGGGCAAAGTCCGTGTCCGAGGCGTCGAAGGCCGAAGGTGCCCTCGGCGAGGCACTGAGCAAATTTATGCTGGTTGTTGAGAATTACCCTGACTTGAAGGCCAATCAGAACTTTCTTGCTCTTCAGGAGGAGCTTACCAGTACGGAGAATAAGATATCTTTTGCCCGGCAGAGCTACAACGACCAGGTCTTGTTCTTTAATAACAAAATCCAGATGTTTCCTTCCAATGTTGTTGCGAATACGTTCAATTTCAGTAAACGCGATTTCTTCGAGATAGAAGCCGCTGCTGAGCGGGAAGTGCCAAAGGTTAGTTTTTAGCTTTGAATTTTAAGTTATAAAATAGTTCTCAAGCTAAAAACTGATAACTTAAAACTCAAAACTTGATATTATGTGGGAACTGATACGGGCCAATAAGAGAAACTCTATCATATTGATTGTCCTGATGGCAGTGGTTTTACTGCTGTTAGGCTTTGTAATCGGTTTGGGTTTCTTTGGAGCTGAGGGTGGTTTTTTCGGCCTGCTTATCGCTTCAGCCGTCTGGCTGATTCTTACCCTGGTAAGCTTTTCCAGCGGCGACCGGATTTTTCTGGCTGCAAGCAAGGCGGTACCTGTTACTCATGATGTCCATCCGCAGCTGTTCAATATTGTCGAGGAAATGAAGATAGCTGCGGGCCTGCCGGCGATGCCGAAGGTTTATATTATTAACGACCCTGCTCCTAACGCCTTTGCGACCGGCCGGCGCCCTGAAACCGCCTCACTTGCCGTAACGGCAGGTGTTTTGGGCCGGCTCAATCGCGATGAGCTGCAGGGTGTTGTAGCACACGAGGTAAGTCATATCCTGCACCGTGACATTTTGTTTGTTACCATTGCGGGCATAATGCTCGGCTCGATTGTATTGCTGTCGCATGTTTTCCTGCGAGGGATGTTTTATAGTTCGATGGGCTCGCGACGCAGGTATTCCGGAGGTGGTAAAGGCGGGGGCCAGGCGGCTGTTTTGATGTTGATAATTGCCATAATCGCTGCTATTCTTGCGCCGATAATGGCACAGTTGCTTTATTTTGCTTTGTCAAGAAGGCGCGAGTATCTTGCCGATGCCGGCGCAGCAAGACTGACGCGTTATCCGGAAGGACTTGCAAGTGCGCTGGAAAAGATAGCCAACGACCCGTCGCCGCAGCTTGTCAGCGTCAATAAGGTGACGGCACCGATGTATATAGTTAATCCCTTCAAGAAGAAGGGGCAAATGAAGCTCTCTGACCTGACAAGCACGCACCCGCCGATTTCCGAGAGGGTACGAATTCTCCGCAATATTACGCAGGGAGCATCTTTCAAGGATTACTCGGATGCATTTACTAACGTAACAAAGAAAAGGACAGTCGTTCCTGCTATGGCCCTTACCAAGGAAGATATTGCGTTGCGGCAGGCAAGTGCCGAGGCCAAGAAGAAAGAACGCTTGGAGAAACAAATGCATCAAGTTGGCGACATCATGCGGAAGGTTAACGGCTTTATATTTTTAACTTGTGCTTGCGGCTTACAGTTAAAGATTCCTCCGAATTACAAACCAGACAAAGTTATTTGTCCAAGGTGCAAAAGAGAACACCTATTAGCAAAAAGTAATCGATAATTGCCCTTTTACTAAATCGTAAATCGAAACTTGGAAATCGTCTGCCCCCGCTGCAAAAGAATTCTTGACCTGCCGAAAAAATAATTGATAGTCAATTATCAGAGTCTATCAGGAGGCCTGTCTATTTTTTGCAAACAAAATCGACTTTCTTAACAGTCCTATCAACTGGTCGGTGAAGTTAAGCTGGTATGGCAGCTTTCTGCGACTCGAATAGTTGTTTGATGGATGGCCGCATCAGGACGATGATTGTGAAAACGCCTAATACTGTGCCGAAGGGCATAAATATACAACTGATACAGGCGATGACAAAACAGAAGTTGTAGCGTTTTCTTTTGGCAAGCTGTCGGCCAGCAATAATCAGACAAATCGCAAGAGACCAGCCCAGGATAATGGCAAAAGTAGCTATAATTACAAGAAACAAGCCTGCAAAGAAAGGTGCATCGTCAATGGCCCCAGCAAGAATAGCTATGCCAATAGAAGAGTGTATCAGTGGAAAACAGGCGAAGAAGCCAGCAATGCCGCCAACCACATAATGAAAGATGGAAAGTAATTTTAAATGTTCTTCATCCTGATTCATTGGAACAACCCTTTTCATATATAGTTTTAAAATTTAATTTATTATTCGATGTTTATTGATTCACCGGGAGACATGACCGTTACTTCGCATTGGGCCAGCTCGGCGAACCGGTCGGCGTCTTTTCGGCTGCCTACGATGTCGCCCCAGTGATACGGTATTGCTTGTTTTGGTTTGATATGCCCTATGGCCTCGGCGGCATCTTTGGCATCCATAGTGTAAGTGCCTCCCACCGGCAGAAGGGCGATATCAATGTCTTTAAGGGCCTTCATTTCATCCGTCAAATCGGTGTCGCCGGCATAATAAATATGCTTTGAATCGAGCTCGATTATGAATCCAACCCAGTTATTTGATTTCGGGTGAAATTGTTTGCTTATGTTGTATGCAGGAACGCCGGCAACCTTAATGCCGTTTAATTCGATTGTTTGACCAGGGGTGATTGTCTGGCCCTTGCCGTGCTGGTTAATGACATCAGCAGAGGCGATTAGTTTCGTATCAGGACCTGAGGTCTTGTCAATATCCTTGTCTGAGTAATGGTCATAATGGCTGTGGCTTACAAGCACCAACGTAGCATCTTGTGGCGAATCCTTTAATTTCCAGGGGTCGATGTATATGATTTTGTCCTTGCTGCTGATTTTAAAACTGGCATGGCCTAACCATTTTATTGTGATACCCATAACCGTCTCCTTTGCTGTTTCAGTTTTTTTAGTAGTTTCTGTCGTGGCCTTTTCTTTTTTGCAGCCGTTGATAATTGATATCAGCACAATAATTAAAGCTAAATATTTCGATTTTCCATCGATGTTTAAGAGTATTACGAAGTCTTTTTCCAACCAAACAATACCGGAGATGGGGTCGCCCGTCAAAGCAAAATTTTTGTTAATTATAAACCTGATAGGATGTAGGGCGCAGGGAATGTGCGTAGATGGATTTGGAAGAATTTGAAGTTACCTTTTGTGTTATCTGCGCAATATATACCTTCAAGAGGCAGCGCTGGAGTATAATATCTGTCTCTTTGCCTAAGTGTCGGCAGGAAATACAGAATTTATGTTCTAATTTTTAGACAGTCCGTCCTAAAGCAGCAGTCGATGTGTGGACATTGGCCGTTTGAGCGTCCGTAGCATGGAGTGTAGCCCTCTGCTGTTTGAATCGCACGAATAAGGTCTGTTTTGTTCATTTTCGCCGGGTTTATCCCAAGTAACTTTGCCTTTATTTTGATTTCCGGCATACTGATACTTTTTTGCGTTACTGTTGTTACAGGCATTTTTTACTCCTTATAGTCTTATCATTGCACCATTTTGATTTCGTAACTTTTGAATACTTAAGTTTTTCTCCAGATGCTTATTTGCCGGATAGATATATCCGGCGTTGTCATGATATCTGGCTTATATTTATTCGTTAAATTAGGGCTGAAAGTATAAAAAAAGCGGCAAAATTTTTTTTATTTTATATCTTTATGCTGATACCAATCGTTTTTTAGGACTTTTGGTGATTTTTGCTTTATATATGATGGACAAACGTATTTGATTCTCGATATTTTGATACACTGGTCTGCCAAAGAATTTGTAGGTAAAAATATGACGATGAGAATACTGCTTATAAATCCGCCGATTTATGATTTTGCTGCGTACGATTTTTGGCTCAAGCCCTACGGCTTGCTTGGCATTGCAGGGTATCTTCGCGGCAAAGCTGAATTTGCTTTATTTGATTATCTTGACCGTTTACATCCTTTCGCAGTAAAGCAAAAAAAGCTTGAATCCGGCCAATGGGGCAGAGGACGCTTCTATTGCGAACAGATTTTGAGTCCTCTTTGCCTGGAAGCAATTCCACGTCACTTCCGGAGATTCGGTTTGCCTCGTGATATTTTCAGAGGTTTTCTCCGACAGCAGAAGCCATTTGATTTTGTCCTTATGCAGACGACGATGACTTACTGGTATCAGGGCGTAAAGGAAGTTATCGAAGATGTTCGCAGTGCATTGCCGCAGGCCAAAATTGTTCTGGGCGGTAACTACGTAACGCTCTGCAATAGTCACGCACAAAAATTAAGGCCGGATTTTCTGGTTCAGGGGACAAATCTTGAGCCGCTCTGGAAGTTACTTGATATTCAGCCGGACATAATGCAGCCGGCTTTATGGGAAGTATATGAAGAGTTAAAAGTTGGTGTATTGAAATTAAGCCAGGGTTGTCCCTTTAAATGCACATACTGCTCGGTGCCGAAGGTCTATGGCAAATTTAGGGCCAGGCCTCTGCAGCGGTCTTTGACTGAGGTGGAGCTCTTAGTGAAGCTGGGTGTTGAGAATATTGCCTTTTATGATGATGCCTTATTGTATGAGGCGGAAAAGGTGCTTGTGCCGTTTTTGAATAAGGTCATAAAGCGAAATATAAAGGTGAATTTTCACTGCCCGAATGCTCTTAACGCACGTTTTGTCACAAAAGAGTTGGCAGAGCTTATGGTTCGAGCCGGCTTTAAGAGTTTCTATCTTGGCTTTGAGAGTGCATCTTCTGAATGGCAAAGTCGAACCGGCTTGAAGGTCTTTTGCAATGAGCTTGCTCAATCTGTTAAAAGTCTAAAAGTAGCAGGAGCAGAGCCGCAAAACATAACGGCGTATCAAATCCTCGGCCATCCTTATGGTGATATTCAGGAGCTGGAAGAATCAATGCGTTTTGTCCACGGCCTGGGCATTCGCGGGATGTTAGCTGACTTTTCGCCGATACCGTCAACGCCGGACGGTGAATTCTGCCGAAAGTGGGTGGATATGGATGAGCCGTTGTTTCATAACAAGACCGCATTTCCGATTATCCTTATGGGATTTGGTGAGACGAACCGGCTGAAGGATTTGCAGCGTAAGCTCAATCGCTCGCTGACTTAATATCATCGTATTGATTTCTCATCTCTAATTCTGTATCTTTATATAATTGTTAGTGCTCAAAGCGTGTGCATTAAAAGCTACAGTTGTGTTTATTACTGAGTTTAAGGAGAAAGATTATGGCAAAACTAGATTTAAAAGCATTCGGGCTTTCACTGGGAATAGTTTGGGGTTTCGCTATGCTTAGCTTAGGCCTGATAAATATGGGTTATCATTGGGGTAGCGGCATCGTAGAAGTAATGTCAACGTTGTATATCGGCTACAAGTCGACGGTTTTGGGAAGTATAACAGGCGGTATCTGGGGATTTTTTGACGCAGGAATCGGCGGCGTTGTGGTGGCCTGGCTGTATAACAAACTCGTAAAATAACCATATGTGAAAGAGGGCTGGAGATGAATCTTGCCGATCATTTGATTGAATTTATAGTGAGAAGGTCTGCCAGGGAGCATAGTATCCTGGTGCGAACAATAGCGACACTATTTGGTGCGACGCTTTCTGTGGTGGCATTTCCGGCAATCGTCTTCTGTGGCGGCAGATTCTTATATAATGCGTCGATACTTCCTCACTACGTATCTCAAGCGGCCTCGATTGCCTGCTTTATCATTGGTCTTCCGTGGATGCTGTCCGCAGTGTTTTTACAGCTTGTCCGCGGGAGAGGAACACCGGTGCCGATTGTCCCGACCAAGCATTTTTTGCAAAACGGCCCTTACCGATATGTCCGCAATCCTATGATTCTCGGATTTTTTCTTTATCTTCTCGCCTGGGCTTTCCTTTTTAACAAAGCCGGGGCTTTTTTGGCAGCAGCGGTTATAATTGTCTTATTGCTGTTAGAAATTAAGCTTATTGAAGAGCCGGAACTCGAAAAGCGTTTCGGAGATGCCTACCGGGAGTATAAGAAAGAGACCCCATTTATATTTCCAAAATGGCGAAGTAAAAAACAAGTGTTATGAAGTTAGGCAATGTCTTAAACTGAATGTTATGAAAGGTCGGGACACAAGTTTTCGAAAAGCCGTCAAGCGTCGAGAAAATTCTTTTATAATATTGTTAAATTTCTATTGAAAAATTGGCAGAATTTGGTATAAAATAACTGAAATTGGGGGGGGGAACAATTCCCGCCAGGAGCGGGGAGCACGCGGAGAACCGCAAGCAAATGGCCAATAGGCCAAATCAAATTTAATCGTTAATCTATTCATATTAAGGATTAATGAGTTACCAATAACCAATAACCAGTTACGAGTAACCAATAAAAATGAACCACGAACTACGAACTACGAACTATGAACAAACACAAGCGACTAACGACAAGCGGCCAGCGACTAAAGTCGTCCGTGTCTGTCAGTGCCTTAAAAGTCTGTGTCAGTCCGTGTCTGACAAAATAACAAACAGTGTTAATCAGTGTAAATCTGTGTCTAAAAAGTCAGTGTTAATCCGTGTCCATTTTATGCAAAACAAACCCAATTTTCAAAACGCTCAAATGAACGTAACATCGGCCCA
>CAZBWE010000031.1:0-25229 GCA_964495465.1 uncultured Pirellulales bacterium | reverse complement strand
CCCCAGGCCTTGGCGAAGGCCTTGAAGCTGCGGTCGTAGGTTTTCTCGACATCATCAGGGAAACAGCAAGCGGGTAATTCCTTTATAGCCAAATGAGACTTTATACATTCGCAGCATATCCCCTTTTTGCTACATGGGTATGTGCAATTACAGTTTTTGAGGTTCTTTTCTTTTTTGCATTCCATCGAAAAATCTCCGGAATCAACTGTTCAAAACGTCGGTTTCTATTGCACTATCAGTCATTTCTGCCTGACTTTTCAGCGTTTAGTTTATAGATGCATATACTAAGCGGCGGAGCGTTCAGCTTTTTGGAAATATCTGCAAGTTGCTTTTCTTCAATTACAACCTTCGGTTTTTTGCCGGGCTCGTTGTAGGCCATAGGGTCGGAATTGGCGATAGTCCAAAGCGTGCCTGTGCCGGTAAGTCGGACGCCCTGCAAATCCAGGTCGAGCTCGTATTTTTTCTCATCGGGGTTAACAACTCCGATAGTAAGCGCCTTTTTGTCGTTTGTCCAGGCGGCCGATACATCTACAGGGAAGACGTTACCGATAACTTCGACTGGAATTGTGCCGAAGTGTTTCCGGTAAAGCTTCAAAACCAGGCCGGTAGTGGCGAAGGCAGCATCGGTTTTGCTGGTTTTAATGCAGCCGATGACGTTGACGGTCTGTGCATAATTGGCCAGGAAGATTATGTCCGAATTGCGAAAGTATTCGTGCAGGCCTTTGGCTATGCCGAGAGCGTCTTTTTGGAAATAACGTGTCCCTAATTCACCGAACGGATGCGGGCCATACCAGTAATTCCACTCGGTCATAGCGATCCGTATGTCTTTGCCCTTGAGGGAATCCAGGTTTTCGCGAAGCTGCCGATGGAATTGAACCTTTCGTTTGATGTTGTCAACTATTTGGGATGAGTGTTCTACGGGATTAGTTCTTTCCTGACAATAAAAATGCTCTGCAATCAGGTCAATATGGTCGCTGCAATTCTGCAGCAGTCCTTCGCTCCAGGAGCCGGCATTTCCGGAGGCAATCGGGATGATACCCGGGTCCACTTCGCGCATCTTGTCCACAATCCAGTTGTGTTTGAGAACGTAATGATTCAAACTCATATGGCCGAGCTGCCAGGAGCCGAACATCTCATTGCCGATACACCAGTAGCGGACATTAAAAGGTTCTGCATCGCCGTTTTTGGCCCGCAGAGTTCCCATAGGGGTATCTGTTGAGCCATTGGCGTATTCGAGCTGGGCGGCTGCGGAGTAGGCGTCACCGAAGCCCGTGTTGACGGTTACCAGCGGCTCAGCATTGAGCAGACGGCAGAAGCGAATAAATTCGTGGAAGCCGAAGTCGTTGTGCTCGACCCCTGTCCAGGCGGGATTTTTGCGGGGAGGACGTTTGTCTTTGTCGCCTATTCCGTCCCGCCAGTCGTAGCCGCTGACGAAATTTCCCCCGGGCCAGCGATACATCGGGGCGTCGAGCTCTTTCAGCAGCTCAAGCGTATCGGCGCGCATACCATCGATATTGTCAGCCGGCATCAGAGAGACAGTTCCTACAAAGCATGCTCCGTCGGCTACCTTAATTTGGAGTTTGCCTTTTGTAGTATCGGTGCCCGATGTAAACTGAAACGGAAACTTGATATACCGGCCTGCATCGGCTGCGAATTGAACATCCTGCCGGTCTTCCGGCTGGCCGCCCCAGATGAGAGATACCGTTGCATTCGCACTTTGCTGCCTGGCTTTTAGATATATATAACCGACATATTGTTTATCTTTAACCAATCCCAGGTCGAGCTGTCTAATGCCGCTGCCGGGCTGGATAAGCGGCGTGTGCTCACCGACGAAGGAATCTTCTTTTACCATAACGACCGAATCAGGGCCTGCCGTGATTTGCCAGGGTGAGGCGCCGACTACTGCAAACTGATTATCTTTGGGGACATTTCGGGTGCCGCGATAGGGGTCGTAATTTGCCGTGATAGGGAAATAGAACTTGCGGTCTTCGAGCATTTCCGCCCAGATACCGCCATAGATACACCGCCCGAGGTGTTCGATGAACTGCCCATAGATATATTTTGAAATTGGTTCACCTGTCTTACCCGCATCGATTTTGACAGTCGAATCTGTACTTTGTGATGAAATCAGCTCAAGCTGCACATCATCAAACCAGGCCTTGCCTGTGGATGAGCCCCAGCCGCCGAAGAGGCAGTTAATCTGGACGTTCACATTGTCGCCCGAGTCGAATTCAAGCTCGACCTTCGTCCAGTCTTTGGTTCCAGTAACTGCCGGCGTCTGTAATGGCTGAATATTGTGCAGATTGAAAAGTGCCCCTCTGCCGGAACCGGGCTGGAGATTTTCTGTCTTTATCCAGCCGGATAATTTGTATTGCGAGCGCGGCTTGACAGCTACGGACGTCTGCCAGCCAAGGTCGCCGCCGCTTTCGGAACTGATCATAATGCACTTATTGCCGGTATGGCCACCATCGACGTATTTGAATTCACCCTGTCCGCCGTATGTTTGCGTTTCCCAGCCGATTGGTTTGTTATTGTCGTTTTTCTCAAATGAGGGATTGGGTATAATACCCGCCGGCGTCAGGGGTTTCACAGCTGATTCGTCTTGCGCCAGCCAGACTGCCATTTCGCCGGCGCCGCGGTTTGCCCAGGCGTAGTAAGGAACAGCCATAAAATCCTGTTCCTTTTTTGTCAGAGATTTCCCATCTTTGTCGTAGTTCAGTGCAACGGCCCTGCCGCGAATTACTGTTATGCCGTTAAGTAGATCTTTTTTGTATTCTGTCGTAATTTTGGCATCATCCACCAGCATCAGATTGAGGACGTGCCCGCCGTTATCAATCCCTTCTGCGCAATAGACAATCGGGCCCCGCTGTAGAGCTACTTTGCCTGCGTTTGCCTTGACGTTTGCATTGGAGGCGACCTGTCGCACGGGCATAGGCAGATTCAGCTCTATTACGTCGCCTTTTTTCCACTTGCGCTGGATTTGGGCGAACCCTTTTTCCGTATTCAATGGGATTTCCTTGCCATTAACACCCAAGTGTATCTTTTCGTTGCTTTTGTCTGCATAGTGATACAGGTCGCTCGGCACCGGCTGATTCTGTGCCCAGCCGGGGATGCGGACACAAATAGTAAATTTGGCGGAGCGCTGCGGTTCGACCGTTATCTTGACCTCTCCATCCCGGGGATAGCGGGTGTTTTGTTTTATCGTAACGTTATTTTTTTCCATCTTTATAGCGCCTGAGCCATCGACGAACAGATTAATGTAAATTTTATCTGCTGTATTTGCGTATATATATCCGGGCAGTGAGGGGATAAATCGGGTGATGTTGCTGGGACAGCAGGCGCAGGAGAACCAGGGGCTTCGCTGATGCTGGCCGCTTGATTCGAGGGGATTAGGATAGAAGAATCTGTCGCCGCCAAGAGAGACGCCCGAAATCAAGCCGTTATAAAGTGTTCTCTCCAATACATCAATGTATTTTGCATCGCCGTGCGACAGGAACATCCGGTGATTCCACATAGCGTTGCCGATAGCCGCACAGGTCTCGCAGTAAGCAGTGGCGTTAGGCAGCTCGTAGTCTCTCCCGAAGGATTCGCCCGAACCTCTGGCCCCGATACCGCCGGTGATATACAGCTTTTTTGAGACGACGTTTTCCCATATCCGGTCGGTTGCCTGGAGATAACTTTGGTCGCCGGTCAGGGCAGCGACATCGGCCATACCGCAATACATATACACGGCACGGACGGCGTGCCCTACCGCCTCGGTTTGCTCAACGACTTTCTGATGCGACTGATTATATCGGCTTCCGCCGGGACCACGTGTGTCGAGGAAGAACTTAGCTAACTTCAGATACTTTTCATTGTTCGTTGTTCGATATAATTTCACCAGTCCCATTTCAATAACCTGGTGTCCGGGCCAGCTCTCATTTTTGCCCGGGCCGAACACCGTATCGAGGAAGTCGGCGTTTTTGATTGCGACGTCAAGCAAAGTCCGTTTGCCGGTGGCCTGGTAGTGAGCGACCGCTGCTTCGTAAAGATGACCCATATTATAAAGCTCGTGACTGCGTTCCAGTTTTTCCCATCGTTTTTCGCCGAACCAGTTGCTCAGTCTCGTTGCGTTGTTCGTCCGGCAGGTGTAAAGGTAGCCGTCATCTTCCTGCGCAGCGGCAATCTTAATGATTAAGTCGTCCAGATACTTGTCGAGCTTCGGGTCCGGGTGGACGCTCAATGAATAGGATGCGCCTTCGAGGATTTTATATGGGTCTGTATCATCGAAGGGGAAATCACCGCTCTGCTGGCCTTTTTTTAATCCGCCTGCTATGGCGAAGTTGTCAATTCGGCCTGTTTCTTCGCACTTGCCGAAGGCATAAGGGATTGAAACCTTTCGGTTCGTCTCAATCCTGGGCGCCCAGAATTCGTCTGTTACCTCGACATTACCAAATGACACCGGCTTTATGGGATAATTCTGTAGATTTTCGCTTTTTGCATCGGCATTACGTGCGAAAAAGCTGATTGCGCAGCAGACGCCGAGTGCTATTGAGAGAATGACTGTTTTTCTTATGTTCATCGTAACTCCTTTCTGTTTAAGTTGGACCCTATAAGTGACACTATTGAGCGATAGTGCATTGACTACTGTTTTTTTGATTTTACTTTTGTATTGCTTTTTATCAAGAAAAGATTTGATTTTAAGTTTGTTTTGTTTTTTGGAGATTTTGTTGGCCGGTTTTTTTGCGCATAGCTACGACCTATTGAGAACCAAGGTTTTTTTGCCTGGATTCATCCTGAGCACTGCTAAGCAGCGGGCTCTTCTATCGAGGCGGGCGCCGAGACTTTCTTTGCCTTTTTCGGTTTTTTCGCCTTTTTGGGCTTTTGTGGTTTTTTGGGTGATTTGCTAACATCTGCGCTTATCCAAAAAGCTGCACCAGCTACGATGCCCGCTACCACGATGCCGCCAATCACGATATACCATATTGCGCCCTGTATTGCAGCCAGGAAAGAAGGCAGGACACCTCTTTGGCCTGCTACGGTTACGATTGCTGTTAAAAGAAGAGCCACCAAAGGCAGTATTAACAGTTTTCCGAGTATATCACTTTGGATATCAGGGGCTGACTCGATGTAGGTTTGGATTATTGCCGGTGCTTGTTGTGGGGCTGTCGGTTCCTCTTCCGGTAGCATTTGCTCTGCATCAGCAACCATTTCCACTGCTGTGCCGGGCACGGCTGGTTCCTTACCTTCGTCCTCTGTTGTATATATTTCGTCGAGAATACCGCCCAAAGAGGTGTCATCGGCCTGTAGCGAAAGGTCCAAGAGGCCTGAGCCGCTGCCGAAAGTATCCAGATTCACGTCTTCCTCAATTTTTTCCAAGGAAGCGCCTGGCGCTGTGCCGGCTATGCCTGAGGCGTCTTTTGTCTCTCCTGCGCCAACCGTCTCTGCCAGAGTGTCATCTGTTATCTTGTAATCCTTGTCTGTCTCGCCGAGGATGCTGATTCCTTCGCCGGTGAGAGCGGTGTCGGCTTCGGTTAATCCGCTTTCCGCGGCGGAGATTCCTGTTTCCGGAACCAGTGAAATTTCTTCTTCTGGCGACTCTTGCGTTTCCGGCGTTTCTTCCTCAGTTTGACTTGCAGCGACGGGAGTTTCTTCGGGAGATATTTCCTCGACCGGTTCTGAGGGCTGTTCGATATCCATTAACGGCTCCGGTTCTGTTGGCTGGACCGGCTCCGTTGACTGCTCCAGGTCATCTATCTTGATTGGAACGCCTTCATCAACTACCAGGGCCTCGATTTCATCGACTTTAAACAGCAGATTCGGGCCATCACGAAACTCACGCAGTTTGCCTTGTTTGATTAACTCCTTTATCTGCGCCTCCGTTTTGTTGAGTTTCTCGGCGGTCTCTTTTAGTGAATAAAACATACCGGCCATGATAGTTTATCTCCAACAAGCTCGAAATATACTAACAACGCCTATTTTAATTTCCCCAATAAACAGCTCCAATAGCGAGATTTTAACTTAAAATTTGCAGATATGCAACCCTTTTTTGTTGAAATGCCATAAATCAATGATAAAAAAGTGTTTTGCAGGCCTGCCTGTATTTAGCTACGTTGCAATATCGGGGCATTTTGTGTAAAATAGCTGTTTAAAAGACGCAGTTTACAGCTGCGGGGTGTAGCTCAGCTTGGCTAGAGCGCCTGCTTTGGGAGCAGGAGGCCGCTGGTTCGAATCCAGTCACCCCGATTTTAGAGGACGGTCGGAACCTTCTGCAATTGTTGCCAGGAGCAATCTGATAATCGTTTCTTAATTGTCCTAAACTTTGTTGCTTCGACTCTCACTCATCAGCTTCGTCCATTTTTCAAATAAATAATTTGAATCATGAGGGCCGGGTGAGGCCTCCGGATGATACTGGACGCAGAAAGCAGGGATTTTTCTACAGCGAAATCCCTCGAGGGTCTGGTCGTTGAGATTGATATGAGTAAGCTCAACATCTTTGTCTTTAAGAGAGTCGATATCCAGGCAGAAGCCGTGGTTCTGGCTGGTAATTTCAATCTCACCGGTTTTGAGATTCTTAACCGGATGATTTGCACCGTGATGGCCGAATTTAAGTTTATAGCTTTTTCCGCCTAAGGCCAGACCAAGAAGCTGATGACCGAGGCAGATGCCGAAGAGAGGCACCCTGCCGAGTAATTTTTTGAGTTCGTTTATTGCATAATGTATGGGGCCGGGGTCGCCCGGGCCGTTGCTTAAGAATACTCCATCGGGCTTTCGTGACAATACCTCTTTGGCCGACGTTTTTGCCGGAACGACCCATACGTCACAGCCGTGAGAGCGAAGTAATCTCAAAATGTTTAGTTTAATGCCGTAATCGAAGGCGACGACCTTGTATTTTACTGGCGGTTTATCTTCCTGAGCTGTTATTACATCTACAACAGCTTTATCCCAGTGGTATGGCTTTTTTACCGTTACGTCTTTGACTATGTCTCTATCTACAAGGCCGGGGTATCGACTTAGCTTTTGCTTGAGTTTTGAGATATTGAATTCCTGCGAAGAAATTATGCCTTTCATCGCACCTTCGGTTCGGATGTGCTTTACGAGGGCCCTTGTGTCGATACCTTCAAGGCCGACAATATTATTGGCTTTGAGATAGTCGCCGAGCGAATTTTTATTTCGCCAGCTGCTGGGATAATCGCAGTTTTCCTTTACGATAAAACCGCCGGCGTAAATCTTCCCTGATTCGACGTCGTCTTTATTCGTTCCATAGTTGCCGATGAGGGGATAAGTCATCGTAACAATCTGCTCGTAATAAGATGGGTCGGTCAGAATTTCCTGGTAGCCGGTCATAGCGGTATTGAATACGACCTCTCCGCATCTCGTGGCCTTTGCGCCAAAGGAGCTGCCCTTAAAAACGGTTCCATCTTCAAGCAGTAAAATAGCTTTCACTTTTTAGATTTCCTTGTATCGATAGTAAGATTGAATCGGTTTCACATCGACTTTTTTATCCTTTAACGCCCGTATTGCCGAAACTGTTGCTTGGGCGCCTCTTATCGTTGTTACATAAGGTATCTGTCGGTCAAGAGCGGTCCTTCTTATCGAAAATGAATCCATTATTGCCTGCCTGCCTACAGCTGTATTTATAATCAGGTCTATCTTATCATTTATTATGGCATCTACGATGTTGGGCCGGCCTTCTGCAACCTTTAATACGAACTCCGAAGGAATGTTATTTTTAATAAACTCGATACAGGTGCCTTTTGTTGCAATAATCTTAAAGCCCATCTGATGTAACTTGCGTGCTATATCAACGGCCTTTGGTTTATCATTGTCTTGAACACTGAAAAAGACATTGCTCCGGCAGTCCTGCCGGATAGGCAGGGTGTTTCCGGCGGCAATCTGTGATTTTGCAAAGGCGGTTCCAAAGTCGTTGGAGATTCCCATTACTTCACCGGTCGAGAGCATCTCCGGGCCTAAAAGCGTATCCGTGCCGGGGAATTTGATGAATGGAAATACCGCCTCCTTTACGCAAAAGTAGCTGCGATGCACTTCTTTAGTGAATTTCAGCTCTTTTAGCGTCAACCCTGTCATCACCTTCGCCGCCAGCTTGGCAAGAGGAATGCCGATTGACTTGCTGACGAAAGGAATAGTCCGGGAAGCGCGAGGATTGACTTCGAGGATATATACTTTCCCGTCTTTGATTGCCATCTGGATGTTTATGAGTCCCTTGACCTTTAATTCCAGAGCCAACAATTTTGCCTGTCTTTTAACCTCCTCTATGATTTTTTTACCAATCGAAACGGGCGGCAGTGAACAGGCGCTATCGCCGGAGTGAACTCCTGCTTCCTCGATATGCTCCATTATTCCGCCAATTACAACTGTCCTGCCGTCGCTTATTGCATCGACGTCTAACTCGATAGCATCGTTGAGAAACTTATCTATCAAAATCGGGTGCTCGCCGGAGGCCTCTATTGCCTCTTCAACGCAATCCTTTAGTTTCTTATGGTCATATACAATCTGCATTGCTCTTCCGCCAAGCACAAATGAAGGACGAATCAACAGCGGATAGCCCAGCTTTTCTGCCATTTTAAAGGTTTCTTCGTATGTTGTTGCCGTTCCGCTTGCGGGCTGGCGCAGTTTGAGCTTTTTTACCAGGCGATTGAATCGTTTGCGGTCTTCAGCGCGGTCGATGCTGTCGGGAGAAGTGCCGATTATTTTTACTCCGGCTTTTTCCAGCGGCACCGCCAGTTTCAGCGGTGTCTGTCCGCCAAACTGCACGATTACGCCATCGGGATTTTCCTTTTCGACGATAGTCATCACATCTTCGAAGGTTAGCGGCTCAAAATACAACCGGTCCGATGTATCGTAGTCGGTGCTGACTGTTTCGGGGTTGCAGTTGACCATTATCGATTCGATGCCAATCTCTTTCAGTGCGAATGCTGCGTGGACACAGCAATAATCGAATTCTATTCCCTGGCCGATGCGGTTGGGTCCTCCGCCAAGAATAATGACCTTTTTTCTTTTGGTCGGGTTGGCTTCACATTCTGATTCGTATGTCGAATAAAGATAAGGGGTCGAGGCCTCGAATTCGGCGCCGCAGGTATCGACTGTTTTGTAAACCGCATTTATTCCGAGCGTCTGCCGGTGCCTGCGAAACTTCGATTCCTCTGTATTCAGAATTGATGCTAAGTATTTGTCGCTGAAGCCGTATTCCTTAATCTTTCGCAAAGTGCTGCCCGGCAGTCCTGCCGGGAGCTTTGCAAGACCAGCGGCTTTGATTTTTTCTTCGAGCTGGACAATATCTTTTATGTTATTGAGAAACCAGGGGTCAATTTTCGTAAGAGAAAAGATTTCCCCGGCGGACATTTTTTTTCTAAAGGCCTCTGCAATATACCAGATTTTGTCCCAGCAGTTTGTCCGCAGTTTCTGTTTAAGCTTCGTCATAGAAATTTCATCGCCAATGTGCTTTCTGTCAAGAGAATAGCGGTCAATCTCAAGAGACCTTATGGCCTTTTGCAGTGCCTCTTTGAAAGTCCTTCCAATGGCCATTGCCTCGCCGACCGATTTCATCTGCACGGTTAGTTCAGGGTTGGTATTCGGGAACTTCTCAAAAGTAAAACGCGGCCATTTGACGACACAGTAATCGATGGTCGGCTCAAAACAGGCAGGTGTTTTTTTGGTAATATCGTTCGGGATCTCATCGAGAGTATAGCCAACCGCAAGCAGGGAAGCGATTTTGGCAATGGGGAAGCCGGTCGCCTTCGATGCAAGCGCTGAGCTTCGTGAGACCCGCGGATTCATTTCAATTACATATAGCTTGCCGTTATCAGGATTGACTGCAAACTGAATGTTGGAACCGCCTGTCTCCACTCCGATGGCCCTCATAATCTTAAGCGAGGCGTCGCGCATTATCTGGTATTCCTTGTCGGTGAGCGTCTGGGCGGGGGCAACGGTGATGCTGTCGCCGGTATGGATGCCCATGGGATCGAGATTTTCGATGGAGCAGACAATGACGACGTTGTCCTTTTTATCTCTCATCACCTCAAGCTCGTATTCCTTCCAGCCGACAACGGATTCTTCGATAAGGACCTGGTTTGCAGGGCTGAGATTAAGACCCCAGTGGATATATTCCTCATACTCCTCGGCATTATAGGCGATGTTTCCGCCTGTGCCGCCTAATGTATATGAGGGGCGGATAATAGCAGGAAAGCCGACGAATTTTAATATTTTCTTTGCCTGCTCCCAGGAATGTGCGTATCCGCTTTTTGGAACCTGCAGGCCTGCTTGTTCTATGATTTTTTTGAAGCGGTCTCTTTCTTCCGCCTTTTTGATTGTCGGCAGCTTTGCGCCGATGAGTTGGACGTTATATTTTTTTAATACACCGCTTTCAGCTAATGCTACAGCGGTGTTTAATCCGGTTTGTCCGCCGAGCGTAGGCAGGAGCGTATCCGGTTTTTCTTTGCGGATTATCTTCTCAACAATTTCCGGCGTAATCGGCTCGATGTATGTCCGGTGGGCAAGCTCGGGGTCCGTCATTATCGTGGCGGGATTACTGTTGACGAGAATGACTTTGAAACCCTCTTTTTTTAGAACTTTACAGGCCTGAGCGCCGGAATAATCGAATTCGCAGGCCTGGCCTATAACTATAGGCCCGGAACCTATTATCAAAATCTTATGGATGTCCTTGCGTTTCGGCATAAATTCCTTTGCTGTATCACGGGCGTAGAGCCCGTGAACCCCGCCCAGGCCCGTCCCGAGCGAAGTCGAGGGTATGGCCGTGTTACTTAAGCCATCGGTCGATAGCGGCTGCTGCCTGCCTGCCGCTGTTTATGGCGCTTACTACCAACGATGCCCCATTAACCGAGTCCCCTGCGGCGAATACCCACGGCTCACTGGTTTTGTAATTGTCCACTTTCACATTGCCTTGGTCGTCGAGCTTCAATCCCAAATCCTTTACGAGACCATCATGCGCGACATGCTCGAAGCCGAGAGCAAGAATTACCAGGTCCGCCGGAATAATAAAATCAGTGCCCTGCAGTTCCTTTATCTGCCACTTGTCGGCTTTTCTTATCCATTCCACTCTGCAGCACTCCAGCTGACTGACCCGGACCTCGACGCCCGAAAACTTTTTCGTCATAACGCTCCAGAGCCGTTCACAGCCCTCCTCGTGGGATGATGAGGTTCGCATAATTCTCGGCCACATCGGCCAGGGCGTATCGGGTGGTCGGGTGTCTGGCGGCTTTGGCAATATCTCCAGTTGATATATCTGTTTTGCACCCTGCCGACGGGCGGTTCCGACGCAGTCGCTGCCGGTATCGCCCCCGCCTACTACGACCACAACTTTATTCTTGGCTGTGATTATTTTTGTTTCATCCAACAGCTCGCTGGAGCAAAGCTTGTTTTGCAAAGACAGGTATTCCATAGCAAATACGATGTTTTCATATCCCCTGCCCGGTATATTAAGGTCTCTTGGCTTGCCGGCCCCCATCGTCAGGCACACACCATCAAACATCTTTCGCAGATAACGGCTTGAAATATCCAGTCCGACTTCCACACCGGTTTGAAACTTGACCCCTTCGGCAGAGAGCTGTTTTAGCCGCCGGTCTATAATGTTTTTGCCCAGCTTGAAATCGGGTATTCCATAACGAAGCAGCCCGCCGATTTTTTCATCTTTTTCAAAGACAACTACTTCGTGTCCTGCCCGTGCAAGCTGCTGGGCAGCGGCAAGGCCTGCCGGGCCGGAGCCGACTACCGCGACCCGCTTGCCGGTTTTTTCTGCGGGCGGCTGAGGTTTAATCCAGCCCTGCTCAAAGCCGCGTTCGACAATTTGAAACTCGATGTGCCTAATCAGGACCGGCTCATCACTTACATACAAAGTGCAGGCGGTTTCACAGGGAGCCGGGCAAACTCGGGCAGTAATTTCCGGAAAGTTATTTGTCGAATGCAGCAATTCGCAGGCCTGCTGCCAGCGGTTTTTATAAACAAGCTCGTTGAAATCGGGGATGCAGTTTCTCAAAGGACAGCCCACACCGTGGCAGAAAGGTATTCCGCAGTCCATACAGCGGGCGGCCTGCTGACGGAGCTGGTCCGGAGTCAGCGGCAGGAGCAATTCTTCAAAGTCCATTATCCGCTGCTGAGCCGGTCGATGTCCGACATCCTGACGTTTATATTTTAGAAAACCCTTTATCTCACCCATTAGAAGACCTCTTCGGTTGCAGGAGTTGTTTCTGTGTCACGCCGTTCAGCCGCTCTGATTTGTTCAAGGGCTTTTTGATAATCTATTGGGATAACCTTTACGAACTTTCCGACCATATCAGCGTAGGCGTCCAAAATTTGACGTGCCCGTGCGCTATTGGTCCATTTCAGATGTCGTTGAATTAAATTATAGAGCAGGTCTTTATCCTTCTGCCGCCAGACATTTTGCAGCTCGACCATATCAAGGTTGCAAAGTGTATCAAACAATTGAGCTTCATCAAAGACATACGCAATGCCGCCGCTCATACCAGCGGCGAAATTATAGCCCGTTTGGCCGAGGACGACGACCAGTCCGCCTGTCATATATTCACACCCGTGGTCGCCAAGGCCTTCGACAACGGCTGTCGCCCCGCTGTTACGGACCGCAAAACGCTCGCCGGCCACCCCGTTGATAAAGACCTCGCCGGAAGTTGCGCCGTAAAGTAGAGTATTGCCCGCGATAATATTCTCGTGTGCCATAAACGGCGATTGAGCAGGCGTCTGGACGATGATTCTGCCGCCGGAGAGTCCCTTGCCAAGATAATCGTTGCTTTCACCGTTCAGCCGAAGCGTTATACCCGGCGCCAAAAAAGCGCCGAAGCTCTGCCCTGCCGAGCCGCACAGGACAATTTCCAGTGTGCCGTCGGGCAAACCTTTAGGGCCGTGTTTGAGAATTATGCGATTGCTCAAGATTGCACCAACTGTGCGGTTGATATTGCGAATCGGCATTTCGATTTTGGTTTTTTTCTTTTTCTCAATAGCGGCTTCGGCTTTTTTTAGGATCTGCCAGTCGAGATGGTCCTCGAGCTTATTCGGCTGGGCCTGGCTTAGCCGGAGTTTGCTTTTGTCATCGGTCCGGGGCTGGTGAAAGATAGTGGAAAAGTCGAGCCCTTTTGCCTTGTAGTGGTCGATTGCTTTAGTAGTCTGCAGCCGCTCGACTCTGCCGATTAAATCCTCGAATGCTCTTATGCCGAGCTGTGCCATAATCCGGCGCACCTCCTCGGCAACGAAAAACATAAATCTCCGGACATATTCGGGCTTCCCTTTGAATCTCTTTCGCAGCTCTGGGTCTTGTGTGGCGATTCCAAAGGCACACGTCCCTTCGTGACATTTACGCAAAAGAGTGCAGCCAATCGCAACGAGTGCGGCGGTGCCGAAACCGAACTGCTCGGCCCCTAAAAGCCCGGCCACAACGACATCTCTGCCGGTTTTTATCTGGCCGTCAACCTGAATTCTTATCCTGCTGCGTAAGCGGTTCATCACAAGAACCTGCTGGGTCTCTGCCAAACCGAGCTCCCAGGGACAGCCGGTATGTTTGATGGATGACAGCGGACTTGCACCGGTTCCTCCATCGTGGCCGCTGATGAGAACCTCGTCGGCGTTGCCTTTCGCTACCCCTGCGGCAATCGTGCCGACGCCGACCTCTGCGACGAGCTTGACAGAGACCTTTGCTTCCGGATTACTGCACTTGAGGTCGTATATAAGCTGTGCCAGGTCCTCAATCGAATATATATCGTGATGAGGAGGCGGCGATATAAGTGTTACACCCGGTGTCGAGTATCGCAATTTTGCGATTTCATCGGTAACTTTGTGTCCGGGCAATTGGCCGCCTTCGCCCGGCTTTGCACCCTGGGCAATCTTTATCTGAAGCTCCTTTGCGTGGGCAAGATAATTTATCGTTACGCCGAACCTGCCGCTGGCGATCTGCTTGATAGCACAGTTTTTATTGTCGCCGTTGTCTTCAGGTGTATATCGTGACGGGTCTTCACCGCCTTCGCCGGTATTGCTCATAGCGCCGATGCGGTTCATCGCAATTGCGAGACACTCGTGCGCTTCTTTGCTGATTGAGCCGTGACTCATAGCGCCTGTGCAGAACCTTTTGACAATCTCGCCGGCTGGTTCGACCTCCTCAATCGGCACCGCCCGGCCTTCGGTAAACTCGAACAGCCCTCGCAGGGTGCAAAGGTTTTGTGATTGTTCATTTACAGCCGCCGCATAATCTGCGTATGCATCCGCATCGTCATACATCACGGCGTGCTGCAATTTCGAGACCGTAGTGGGATTCCAGAGATGTCTCTCGCCTTCGTGTCTGAAATGATATTCACCGCCAAAATCCAGCTCAAGCGCCCCAGCGGGGCGCTGCTCAAAAGCCGATTTATATCTTGCGATTGCTTCGAGCGCGATTTTCTTAAGCCCGATTCCGCCGATTCGTGAGCTGGTGCCGGTGAAGTATTCGTCGATGACCGGCCGGTTCAGCCCGATTGCTTCGAATAGCTGGGCTGCGGTATAGCTGCGGAGCGTTGAGATTCCCATTTTACTGATAGTTTTCAGGATACCTTTTTTAATGGCGGCAATGTAGTTGTCTGCTATTTGAACCGGCTCCATTTTTTCAGGCAAATCACCTTGTTGCTGCAGCAGGTCAAGAGCTTCAAATGCCAGATATGGATTAACGGCATTGGCGCCATAGCCGCATAATAGGCAAAAGTGCATAACCTCTCTTGGCTCGCCGCTTTCGACAATCAATCCGGCCTGGCCGCGGAGGCCGCGATTAAGCAGTCCATGGTGCACGGCAGCCGTTGCCAGAAGCGATGGAATCGGCGCCATCGTCTGCGAAATATTACGGTCGCTGATGATAACTAATGAGGCACCATCCTTGACGGCGTTTTCCGCATCATCGACCAGAGAATGCAAGCTGCACTGAAGACTTTCGGCAGGGTCCGAAGAATCAGCATTGAAAACCGCCGAAACAGCAGCAACCTTAAAGTCGTCGCGATTAACAGAGCGCAGCCGTTCAATATCTTCATTGGTAAGAATCGGATGCGGCAGCTTCAGTTGCCTGCAATGCTGTGGGGTTTCTTCGAGGATGTTTCTTTTTCTGCCCGTGAACGTCATCAAGCTCATAACCAGTCCTTCGCGAAGCGGGTCGATTGCGGGATTGGTTACCTGGGCGAAGAGCTGCTTGAAGTAATTGAACAGCAGTTTTGGTTTATCAGACAAAACAGCCAGTGGTGTGTCGTTGCCCATTGAGCCGATCGGCTCCTGTCCGTTGACCGCCATCGGCGTCAAAATCATCTTTAGCTCTTCACGCGTATAACCGAAGACCCGCATTCTCTGCGCTATGGTTTCAGTATTACTCTTAACGAGTTTTGGCGCATCGAACAGGCCGCGAAGCTCGATTCTGTTCTCCTCCAGCCATCTGCGGTAGGTTTTCTGTCGTGCGACCCTGCTCTTCACCTCGTTGTCGGTAATTATTCTCCCTTCGACTATATCAACCAGAAACATACGGCCGGGTCTCAGACGGCCTTTTCTGCGAATCTTTTCGGGCGGCAATTCCACTACGCCCGCTTCGCTGGCAAGAATAGCCAGGCCGTCAGTTGTAACTATGTATCGGCAGGGTCTCAGGCCGTTGCGGTCGAGGGTGCCGCCGATAAGCCGACCGTCCGTAAATACCATAGCTGCTGGGCCGTCCCACGGCTCCATTATCGAAGAATGATATTCGTAAAATGCGCGCTTGTCCGTGCTGATATGATACTTTGGCCCGAAGGCCTCTGGTATCATCATCATCATTGCGTGGGGCATACTTCGGCCGGCTCGGACAAGAAGCTCAAGCGTGCTGTCAAAACAGGCGGAATCACTCATCTCAGGGGTCAAAACCGGAAACAAATCGCTGATATTCTCACTGAATAATTCACTGGTCATATTTGTCTGTCGGGCCCGCATCCAGTTGCGATTGCCGCTGAGCGTATTTATCTCGCCGTTATGAGCTATGCACCGAAACGGCTGAGCAAGACGCCAGTTCGGAAAGGTGTTGGTGCTGTAGCGCTGGTGGACAATAGCAAAGGCCGAATTAACACGCTCATCTGCGAGGTCGGGGTAATAGGCAAATAACTGCCAGGCCATAAACATACCCTTGTAGCAGATTGTCCTGCAGGAAAGCGAAGTTATATAGAAATCCGCGCCTTTATCGCCGAATTTTTCCCTGACTAATCTTTCAGCTCGTCTTCGCGCCAAGTACAGACGTCGCTCCAGTGCTTCGTTCTTTAATTCCCCGCCATCGACGAAAATCTGCCTGATGGATGGTTCCGCGGTTAGCGCGATGTCACCAAGACAATTGTTTGCGAAGGGCACATCCCGCCAGCCGAGGATCTTCATACTATAATGGCGAATCGAATCTTCGAGGACCTTATCGCATTCAGTCCGGAGCTTTTCGTTTTTTGGGCCGAATACCATACCCGCGCCATATTGGCAGGGCGCAGGCAGCGAAAAGCCCAGCTTTTGCGCTTCGGCAAAAAAAAACTCGTGTGGAATCTGAAAAAGAATACCTGCACCATCACCGGTGGTTTCATCGGCGCCGGTAGCCCCGCGATGATGCAGGTTTATCAATATCTGTTTGCCATATCCGATAATTGAGTGCTCGCGTCGGCCTGATATGTTAACGACCGCACCGATACCGCAGCCGTCGTGTTCGCGGCGAGATTCATACAAACCCTGATTTGACGGGACTGCCGACATATTTTGTCCTGAGCATTCAAAAGCCGTATATTACCATTGTGAATTACGGTTATCAGCATTAAAATGTTTATAAACTCTATCAGCTATCGTAATACAAGTGAAACTCATGCGGATGCGGCCGTAACGCTATCTCGTTTATTTCCTTTTCCCGCTTCCAGTTAATCCACGTCTCAATAACATCTTCAGTGAACACATCACCCGCCAGCAGAAATTTATGGTCCTTCTCTATCGCATCAATCGCCTCAGCCAGGGAGCCGGGGGTTTTGGGGTATTTCGCCAGCTCTTCAGGTGTCATGTCATAGATATCACGGTCTAACGGCTCACCCGGGTCTATTTTGTTCTTAATCCCATCTATTGCAGCCATAAGCATTGCGGTCCAGGTCAGATAACCGTTAGCTGTCGGGTCTGGACAGCGAAACTCAAGACGTTTTGCCTTGGGACTCTCCGAATACATCGGAATACGCACGCCGGCTGAGCGGTTACGCGCACTCATTACAAGATTCACAGGCGCCTCGAAGCCCGGCACAAGACGACGATATGAGTTGGTCGTCGGCGCCGCAAATGCCAGTATCGCAGGCGCGTGCTTCAGCATACCGCCGCACGAAAATAATCCAATATCACTCAATCCCGCATAACCCTTGCCCGCGAACAGCGGCTTTCCGTCTTTCCACAGAGAGAAATGCGTATGCATGCCGCTGCCGTTGTCCTGGAATACCGGCTTTGCCATAAGTGTTACTGTCTTGCCGTTTCTCTTGGCGACGTTCTTGATGATGTACTTATACCACATAAACTGGTCGGCCATTTTGACCAGCTCTGTGAATTGCATATCAATCTCCGCCTGTCCGGCTGTGGCTACCTCGTGATGGTGTGCCTCAATAGAAATCCCCACCTTCATCATCTCAAGCACCATCTCGGTGCGAAGGTTGTGGTATGTGTCGGTCGGGCTTACGGGAAAGTAGCCGCCCTTGAAGCTCGGTTTGTACCCGAGATTTGGTTCCTCGAATCTCGCTGTATTCCACGAGCCCTCGACGGAATCTATCATATACATCCCTGTGTGCTGGTTCTGCTCATAGCGGACCTCGTCAAAGATGAAAAATTCCGGCTCCGGTCCAATATAGCAGGTATCAGCTATTCCGGTTTGTTTCAAATAAGCTGCACCTTTTCTCGCGATGTGTCGCGGGTCGCGTGTATAATTTTCCCTTGTGACCGGGTCAACAATATCAGCTATCACGCTGACGATCGGCTCCTTGAAGAAGGGGTCGAGCACCGCCGTGTTCGGGTCTGGCACCGCCATCATATCTGATACGTGAATTCCCTGCCAGCCGCGTATTGACGAGCCGTCAAATCCGACGCCCTCTTCAAATGTGCCTTCATCCCATACATCCAGCGGGAACGTGCAGTGCTGCCAGGCGCCAAGAAGGTCGGTAAATTTCAAGTCAGCCATTTTGGCGTTGTTTTTTTTTGCGAACTCGAAAAAATCTTTAGGTGTCATCGTTTATTTCCTTTCAAAAAAATGTTTCTTGTTAATAATCGGTCTTTATAACTAACCAATTGCCTTGTTTCCTTTTTCGCCGGTGCGGATTCGGATACATTCTTTTAAGTCCAGCACAAAAATCTTGCCGTCACCAATCTGTCCCGTCCTGGCGCCTTCGATAATTGCATCGATTGTTTTGTCCACGAAGTCCTCGTTCACTGCAATTTCCAGCCGGACTTTTTTGAGCAGATTCACCTCGAACTTGATGCCGCGGTAACTTTCCTTGTAGCCCTGCTGCTCGCCGCAGCCCAGGGCATTTGTTACGGACATTTTGTAAACCTCTGCTTTATACAGGACTTTTTTGACGTCCTGAAGCATATGCGGTTGAATGTATGCGATTATAAGTTTCATCTGTTCGTTCTCCGATAAATATCAAACCCGCTTCGCCGCGAGGCGTGTCAGGTCGTGCTGAATATCTGGAAGCCGCCATAGGCCTCCATACCGTGCTCTCCGATATCGAGCCCCTGCAATTCTTCCTCACGACTGATTCTCAATCCGACAGTTAAATCTATCAGCTTAAATACGATGCCCATACCAACGACAATAAAGGCCACAGTGCTGACGCTGCCGACTATCTGGATGCCCAACTGCATCGGGTTTCCGCCATAGACAAATCCATTGTTTGCCAGGCCCAGAGATTCCCTGCCGAAAATCCCTACGCACAGCGTTCCCCAAATTCCACAGATGCCGTGCACGGGAAACGCACCGACAGGGTCATCAATTTGCAGCTTGTCGAGCAGCTCAACGCCTCGGGCAACCACATATCCGGCAGATGCACCTATAACCAATGCGGCCCAGGGTTCGACGTATGCACACGGAGCGGTTATTGCCACCAGCCCCGCCAGGGCGCCGTTCATAGCCATAGATAAATCCGGTTTGCCGAACCTTTTCCAGACCGTTGCCATGGCGGCAATTCCGCCCAAAGCGGCAGCTAAGTTGGTGTTCAGGGCAATGCGTGCGATGCTAAATCCGCCTGCTACGCCAAGGGTCGAGCCGGCATTGAATCCGAACCATCCGAACCAGAGTATGAAAACACCCAAAGATGCCAGGGGTATATTGTGGCCGGCGAAAACGTTCGGCTTGCCGTCTATTGCGAATTTTCCTTCTCTCGGTTTGAGCATAGAAGTTCCGACAAGAGCTGCACAGCCGCCGACCGTGTGGACAACCGTTGAGCCGGCGAAATCGGCAAAGCCCATTTTGCTGAGCCAGCCGCCTCCCCATATCCAGTGCCCTACGATTGGATATATGAAAGCCGAGATAACAAATGAGTAAATCAAATAGGCCGGAAATTTCATACGCTCGGCCATTCCGCCGGCCACAATCGTTGCCGCCGCCCCGCAAAAAGCCGCCTGGAACAGCCAGAAGGCGTAAAGAGGCAGGCCGTTTACCGTTTGTTCAAGGCCAAGCAGGCACCATCCTTTCGTTCCTAAAAAGCCATTTCCATCGCCGAACATCAAGGCATAGCCGATGAGGAAAAAGCCGAGCGAAGCCATGCAGAAGTCAAGAAAGTTTTTCGTCAGGATGTTGCAGGTGTTTTTTGCCCGGATAAATCCTGCTTCCACCATTCCAAAGCCGGCCTGCATAAAAAAGACCAGAAATGCACCGAGCAGCACCCATACCGTATCCAGGCCTTGCTTCAAATCAGCCAAATCGGACTTATTGCCGGATTCCGCAAAAGCGGGTATTGAAAACATCGCTATCAATAGTAATATAGTCCTCAATGGTAAACTTTTCATTTTTTCAACCTTCATTTTTTGTCTCACAGTCAAAATTTCTTCGATATACTTACGCCTGCAAAGAAGAAGTCGCTGTTTGTTCCATAAACATCAGTGTCTCGTATGTCATCGCTGACGAGCGTTACATAGTTCAAGCTCGGTGTAACCGTCCAACCCTTTATTGTGAAAGGGAAAGCGACTGAAAACGCCAAATCATTGAGCTTGCTCTGTTCAGTTCCCCAGTAGTATTTATTGTAAGAGCCGCTGCCCCATCCTAAGCTCGCACAAATTTCCATTGCAACCGGTGTATTTGGTCCGATGTTGTGTATTTTTTCTACGTTGTGGCTTGCGGCGAGTGAAACATAGGAACCCTCTGCCTCATCTAAATCGTGATAGACAGTAATTGCCGGGCTTAACGGTAAGTCAAAATTTAATCCCCAGTAGAGTTCTGTAGTATCCGGCACCCTCGAACCATCAGCCGCTGCGCCTGGGAAGTCATAATGGATAACACCAACGGAGTATCCTATGCCCTTTATTCCGGGTAAATCCCCTGAATAGTCCAGCGATAAATCCAGTTCTGAAAAATCGCCACTTCTATCATTGATATTGGTAGTGTCAAGATTTCCCCAGATTCCGGCTGTCAGGTTGCCATAAGTTGCGTTGAGGCCCGGCTGAAAAACTGGGTCATCATTGAGATTCTGTCCTCGCCAGATGTATTTGCCGTAAAAATCTGCTGAGATTTCAAAGTCGATACTCTTATCAGCATGAGCAGTCTTATCGCCGGCAATAAGTAAGAGATATAAACTGGTTAATATGCCCGTAAACTTTCTCATTAAAATAGTTCCTTATGGCTATCATTGTTGACTTTCCCAAACGCCATATTTTTACCTTTAGAAAGCTCATCCAAAACAATTCTATTATTCGCAATTGGTGTGCCTAAATAAGAATTCCCAAAAAATAATTGTAAGAGCTTATCTATCAGGAGGTTAAGACTTTTGCGGTCTTGTTCTCGATGCAAACAAAAGTTACAATAATGTATTTTTTTGTATAGATTCAGACATTTTTGTCATATATGGTATTGAGATTAGAAGAGATTTATGGAATTGTAAGCTCTTTTGAAATAACAAGTTATTTGAGACAAGTTTGCATTAATACAGCTTATGTTACATATTTGTAATATTAATTTGTTTTTACTGCAATGATGCCGTAAGTTAATAGAAGGGATTTTGAATAATAGGAGCTATTAATATGGCCAAAAGCAAACTTAATCTGGACAATCCGGCGGTGCAGACAGTCCGACACGTAAGTGAGCTGGAGGTCCTTTATAAAATCAGCCGAATACTGACCGCTGGCACACAAAGAAGGCAGGCCCTTGCAGAAGTTTTGGATATTCTTGAGAAGGAGCTTGGCTTAAACAGGGGCACTATAACACTGCTGGCTCCGGATGGTAACGAGATTAGGATTGAAGTTGCGCACAGTCTTCCGCAAGAACGCAGCCGGGAGGTTCGCTATCGAATGGGAGAGGGAGTGACAGGCAAGGTAATGCAAAGCGGCAAAGCGATGATTGTTCCGAAGGTGTCGGAAGAGCCGCTGTTTCTTAATCGGTTCGAACGATGGAACGTTACCAAGGAAGATATCAGTTTTATATGTGTTCCGATTTCGATTGGCAAGGAGGTAATCGGCACCATTTCGGTTGACCGCGCCTATGCTCAAGATATCTCTCTCGAAGAAGATATGCGGGTGCTGAGTATCGTGGCGAGTATGGTCGCGAATGATGTGAGGACCAGGAGGGAGGAAGCATTACTGAGGCAGGAGCTTGAGGACGAGAATCTTAGGTTGCGTCACGAGCTGGAAGATAGATACAGACCGGAGAATATCATTGGCAACTCAAATGCTATGCGCGATGTGTATCAGCAAATTCATCAGGTTGCCGGCAGCGACACAACGGTTTTAATTCGTGGAGAATCGGGGACCGGAAAGGAGCTTGTTGCCCATGCAATTCATTACTCGAGCCGAAGGGCAGAAGGGCCGTTTATCAAGGTCAACTGTGGTGCCTTAAATGAGAATCTTTTGGAAAGCGAATTGTTCGGACATGAGAAAGGGGCCTTTACCGGCGCCATCCAAAGCCGCAAAGGCCGGCTTGAGGAGGCGAATGGCGGAACGCTGTTTCTTGATGAGATAGGGGATTTTGCAGCAGCTACCCAGGTAAAGCTGCTTCGTGTTCTTCAGGAGCGCCAGTTCGAACGCGTAGGCAGTAACCGCACAATAAAGACCGATACAAGAGTTTTAGCAGCTACAAGTCGTAATCTGGAACAATCTGTCCAGCAGGATACTTTTCGACAGGACCTCTATTACAGGATAAACGTATTTCCTGTTTTCCTGCCCCCCTTACGCGAACGGAAAGGCGATATTCTTTTATTAGCAGATTACTTCGTTGAACGCTATTCGAAGAAACTTGGCAGAGATGTCAGGCGAATCAGCACGCCGGCAATAAATATGATGGTTGCTTATCATTGGCCAGGCAACGTCCGAGAGCTTGAGAATTGCATCGAAAGAGCTATGCTGTTGAGCACTGAAGGCGTTATACGGGCACATCATTTACCTCCGACACTGCAAACATCCGATGCATCGGATACCGTCGGCACGGGTTCTTTGGAAGAAAGAGTCAGCTTGTTTGAGCGTGATGTAATCATCGATGCGCTTAAGCGATGCAACGGCAATGTTGCAGCCACAGCCCGAGATTTGGGCTCCACCGCTCGGATTATGAGATACAAGGTGAATGAATTGGGAATAGATTACAGAAAATACCGCACAAAGAAAGGTTAGTTTATGACAGTCTGGGCAAGTACCGGCCTTAAAGGCCTGGATGAAGTTTTTTCCGGCTTTAACAGGGGTGACAATGTTGTCTGGCAGGTTGACAGCATAGAGGACTACCAGCGATTTGTTGCGCCTTATGTTAAAAGAGGTTTGGCTGACAATAGGAAAATTGTCTATATGAGATTTGCGGACCACCCGCCTCTTATTCAGCCGGACTCCAATATAAAGATTTATACCCTCTATGCACGCGGCGGCTTTGAGGGCTTTTCCACTCAGGTCCATTCGATAATTACGCACGAAGGCCCTGAAACCTACTATGTATTTGATTGTCTGTCTGATTTGCTGAACGCCTGGGCAACGGACCTGATGATAGGCAATTTCTTTATGATTACCTGTCCGTATCTTTTTGACCTGGACACTATTGCGTATTTCGCCCTTTTGCGGAACAATCATTCGTTCAAGACCATCGCGCGCATCCGCGAAACGACACAATTATTGATAGACGTGTATAATTTCGAGGGGAACATCTATGTCCATCCGTTGAAGGTGTGGCGTCGTTATTCTCCGACGATGTTTCTGCCGCACCTGCAGAAGGAAGAAAAGTTTACTCCCATTGTCAGCAGTATGGATGCCGCCAAACTGTTCTCGCACTTTGCGGACCGGGGGCTGAAGGGTTCTGCCAGAACGCTGGATTACTGGGACAGACTTTTTATGAAGGCCGAGAGTTTGCAGTCGGAACCAGCGGATTCCCGGGAAGTCAGGGACATTATCAAACAGTTGTGCACTATAATGATAGGCCGCGAACGAAGGATTTCAAAACTGGCACAGGAAGAGTTTTCACTCGGCGACTTAATAAGTATCAAAAACAAGCTTATCGGCAGCGGATTCGTCGGCGGCAAGGCAGCGGGAATGCTCCTGGCACGCAAGATTCTTACGAAGGATTCTTCGTTTGACTGGGACGCCAAGCTGGAGCCCCACGACTCGTTTTATGTCGGCTCGGATGTCTTTTACAGTTACATAGTTGAGAACGGCTGGTGGAAGCTTTTTATGAAGCAAAAGACCAGAGACGGTTATTTCAAGGTGGCCCCGGAAATGAAGGAAAACCTGCTTCGTGGAAAGTTTCCTGATGAAATACGCGAACGTTTACAGGAGATGATAGAGTATTTCGGCCAGTCTCCCATCATTGTGCGTTCGAGCAGTCTGCTGGAGGATTCCTTCGGCAATGCCTTTGCCGGCAAGTATGAAAGCATTTTTCTGGTCAACCAGGGCGACCCGCAGCAGCGTTATGCCGAATTTGAGAATGCAGTTCGAAGGATTTACGCCAGCACTATGGACGAAGATGCCCTGACATATCGGCTGCAGAGAGGTCTTGACCAGCAGGATGAACAAATGGCTCTGCTTGTCCAGCGGGTGTCTGGTTCGTATCAGAATCATTACTTTTATCCCGACCTTGCGGGTGTCGGGGTATCTTACAACACTTTTGTCTGGAAGTCGGACCTTGACCCGAAAGCCGGTATGCTTCGGCTCGTTTTCGGGCTTGGCACAAGGGCGGTTGACCGCGTTGAAGATGATTATCCCCAGATAATCGCCCTGGATCAGCCGTTGCTAAGGCCATACTCTGACGTTGAAGACGTTATGAGATTTTCACAGCACAATGTTGATTTGCTTGATGCAGAGGAAAATATGTTGAGGACCATAGACCTGCCGAAGCTGATAGAAGAAACCAAAGTCAGGCTGGACCTTCTGGCAAGCGCCGACCGCAAGGCCGAGCAGCGAATGAAAGAGCTTGGGGGCGGAGGTAAACGTGTTTGGGTGCTGACATTCGAAAAATTGCTGTCCGATACAGACTTTGTTCAGAATATGCAAAAAATGCTTAAGACTTTGGAACATCATTACCAGTATCCCGTTGATATAGAGTTTACCGCTAACTTTACGAAGAATGATGAGCTGAAGATAAACCTGGTTCAATGCAGGCCGCTGCAGACGAAAGGGATGACTGCGACAATAACGATACCGAAAAACATCAAACCGGAAAAAATATTATTCAAAACTTGTGGATACACTATGGGCGGCAGTATTTCACAGCCGTTAAAAAGAGTTATTTATGTTGACCCTGCCGCCTATGTGCAGATGACGCTGTCGCAGAAATATGATATAGCCAGACTCATCGGCAGATTAAACAAGCAGATTATCGACAAGGAAACCAATCCCGCAATCCTAATCGGGCCGGGCAGATGGGGAACAACGACGCCGAGTCTTGGAGTTCCTGTCAGTTTCGCTGAAATCAACAAAGTCGCCGTATTGGCGGAAGTTGCTTATGAGGGCGGTAATCTTATGCCGGAGCTTTCCTTCGGGACGCATTTTTTCCAGGACCTGGTTGAAACGGATATTTTTTATGTGGCTATTTTCCCCCGGAAACAGGGGACAATGTTTAATCGCGA
>CAZBWE010000030.1:24164-25325 GCA_964495465.1 uncultured Pirellulales bacterium | reverse complement strand
TATATCCTCGTCCGCATCGGCACAAACGGCCCGCAAAAAAGGGCTATAGCCATACTCGATAGAAGCAACGTTTATTCCGATGAGGACAAGGTCAGAATCGTTGCACTTTATCCTGTTCCTGACCCAAGATAATTGATTTCCGATTTTCGATTTCCGATTTTCGATTTGTGATTTGCGATTTGTGATTTGAGATTGAAGATTCTATAAGCTGATGGTAAAATTCAGGATTATGACACCTGATGAATTAAAGAAAAGAACCAAACAATTCGGTTTGCGGGTCATTCAACTCGTAGAAGGCCTTCCTAAAACCAAGACAGCAATTGCCATAGGTAACCAATTACTGCGTTGTGGGACTTCAGTAGGTGCAAATTACCGCTCAGCATGCAGAGGCAGGTCGAAAGCTGAATTTATTGCCAAATTAGGAATAGTTGAGGAGGAAGCCGATGAATCGACCTACTGGCTTGAGATGCTTGTTGAAGCTAAAGTTCTAAGGCCCGATTCGGTAAAAGGATTAATAGCTGAGGCTGACGAGCTGACCGCTATTATGTCTAAATCACGCATAACCGCAAAGCAGAAAGATTAAAAATGGGCATTCGGAAATCGAAAATCGTCAATCACTTAAGAGTTTTAGTAACTCCGCTTGGACTTTTTTGTTGGCAGTTAGTATCTTGAATTTCTCGCCCTCGTAGCTGTCCAAATCGACTGGAAAGATTTTTCCTCCCTGCCAGTCGGTTGCGATAGCGCCGGCGTTTTCAGCAATCAATACCCCTGCCGCTATGTCCCAGAGTTTTGTGGCCTGGGTGATATCAGCAACGAGGCCGCCCTTGGCAATATAGGCCAATTGCAAAGCCGCCGAGCCAAGGACTCGAAATCTTGTCCTTTTCATAATTTCGCAGGCCCAGTGTGGAATTGCGTCAGTGAAATGGCTGTCCAGGCCAACGCTTGAGAATTGGTCCATTTTTTCTTCGCTTACCGTTATACGTCTGCCGTTTAATTGTGCCTCGCCGCCTTGGACGGCGGTGAACATTGATTCCGTAGCCGGCTCAAAAATGACGCCAACGATTGGCTCGCCTTTATACATTGCCGCGATACTGACGGTAAAGAACAACATCTTGTGGGCAAAATTATTCGTTCCATCTATCGGGTCGATGAGCCACCAGA
>CAZBWE010000030.1:0-24064 GCA_964495465.1 uncultured Pirellulales bacterium | reverse complement strand
CGCCTTCTTCGGCGATGAAGCCGTGATCGGGATAGGTTTCCTTGATTCTGTCGATAATTATCTGCTGGCACCGGGCATCGGCCTGGGTTACTAATTCGGTGGAATTTTTGACCGAGGCCTTGATAAAGCTGATTTCCTCCATAGCCCGCTGGCCCGCCAGTCGGGCAGCCACGATGGCCGTCTCCAGCATCATGCTCAAATCTCTATTTTCCAACACCATTTTCGTATCTCGTAAAGTATGTTCTCTTATTCTTGACAGAAATACAGCATTGTTCTATTCTAATCTAATTATGACGCTAAACCAACAGTTAAATAGAAAACATAAATTTTTTATCCGTGCAACGAGGCAGCAGCGGTTTTTAGCCGGTATTATTTTCCTGGCAATAGCCGCAGGATTTGGCCTTTTTGCATTGGCTGTAAATGACAAGATTGATTTAAGCTGGTGGCTCAGGCCTTGTGGTTTCAAGCAGAGATTTGGCCTGCCGTGCCCAACCTGTGGGATGACAACTGCGTTATTTGCCTTTGTCCAGGGCAGAATAATCGAGGCGTTTTATATCCAGCCGGCCGGTGCTCTGTTGTATTGTATTCTGGTTGTGATAGCATTTTTAGCTTTATTTACAGCCGTTTTTGGGATATATTTTGAGTTTATCAGGCGTTTTTTTGCTGAAGTTAAGCTAAGATACATAATTCTGGCCTTGATAGTGATTATTGCTGCCGGCTGGGCTGTAACATTGGCACAAGCCTTGGCCGCAAGTAACCAGTTATAAAAATAAGAATATGTTTTTTGGAGTTCGACAATGATTAAAGTTCTGATTACGGACAAACTTGCACAGGAAGGTATTGATTTACTTAATTCGACAGAGGGCGTTGAGCCGGTCGTTAAAACGGGTATAAGCGAGGATGAGCTTGCTCAGATTATTGGCGAGTATGATGGTCTAATCATCCGAAGCGGGACAAAGGTTACTGCCAAAGTCCTGGCCAATCCAGGCAAGCTAAAGGGAATTGCCCGGGCCGGAGTCGGTGTTGATAATATTGACGTCCCTGAAGCTACCAGGAAAGGGGTTCTGGTAATGAACACGCCAGGCGGCAATACCCTCAGCGCTGCGGAGCACACAATGGCTTTGATACTTGCAATGAGCCGAAATGTCGTTCCTGCCTGCAACAGTTTAAAATCCGGCGCCTGGGACAGAAAAAAATATATGGGCAACCAGCTAAATAATAAAGTCCTTGGGATAATTGGGCTTGGCAGAATCGGTATGGCTGTGGCAAAAATGGCAAGAGCTTTCAATATGAAAATCATCGGTTATGACCCACTTGCCGCTCCTCCTGATGCGGAAAAAATTGGTATCGAAATAAGCGATAACCTGAAGAGGATTTTTAAAGAGGCCGACTATATAAGCGTCCATGTACCTAAAAGCCCACAGACGTTAAATATGATTGGGGCCGAACAAATTGAAATAATGAAACCTTCTGTTCGGCTTATTAACTGTGCACGTGGCGGAATTATTGATGAGGACGCACTTTACAATGCACTTGCGGAAAAGCGCATTGCCGGTGCTGCGTTAGATGTTTTCCCCACAGAGCCTCCTGAAAATAAGAGGTTTTCTGAACTTGAAAACTGTCTTGTTACGCCGCATTTAGGTGCAAGCACTGAGGAAGCACAGGTAGAAGTTGCGGTCGAAGCCGCTCAGATTCTTGTCGATGCCATCAAGGGTGGACCTGTCAGGAACGCCCTTAATGCCCCATCTGCCGCCGGTGCAGTTTCGCCAATTGTCCAGCAATATGCTCAACTTGCCCGTCGAATCGGCAAACTTGTCAGCATAACCCTGCAGGGGCAAATTAAGGGTGTTGACGTGCAGTATCGCGGCTCAATCGCTGAATTGGCTGTCGAGCCGATTACTCTTGCCTTTGCAATTGGTTTATTGCAGCGGCATTTTGATATGCCCTTAAATATTGTAAATGTTCCTGTTCTGGCTAAGGAGCGAGGAATAAGCATCAATGAAACGAAGAATACAGAGGCCAAAGATGTTGCTGCAAGCTTCAATGCAAAGGTTATTACCGATAAGGTTACGCGAACCGTAACCGGCTCAGTTTTCGGTGGGACCTTGCCGCGCATTATCGAAATAGACGGATTCAATGTCGAGATGACGCCTCAGGGAGCGGTTCTGGTTATTTACAATGATGATAGGCCGGGTGTTATCGGTTCTGTTGGAACCGTTTGCGGAAAGCATAAAATTAATATATGCACAATGGGCGTAGGGCAAAAACCGGCTGAGCAAAAAGCCATACTTGCCGTCAGTCTCGACAAGGAACCGGGTGCGAAAGTCATTGATGAGATTAGCAAACTTGAATTCGTAAATGAGATTTATGGCTGTATGCTGGATTGATTTTCGACATTTGGTTCCGGTCTATTGCTATTTGATGTGTGCGTCTTAAATGCTATTTTTAATATGGCTGAGCAGTTGATAATAAGTGTCAGTGGGATGAGGGGCATTGTCGGTGAAAACCTTACTGCCTCCATCGCTGCTGATTATGGCCGGGCCTTCGGTTCATTCTTGAAAGAAGGTTATAAAACTTCGAAGGAAAAGTTATCTGTCTGCTTAGGCCGGGATTCACGCCCCAGCGGTCGAATGCTCAAATTGGCGCTGTCTGAAGGATTATGCAGTGTTGGGGTCGATGTTATTGATTTGGGTATTGTAACCACGCCCTGCGTTGGCATTATGGTCAGAGAGCTTGGCTGTAGTGGGGGGGTGGTTATTACCGCCTCACATAATCCGGCTCAATACAACGGCATAAAGTTATTACTTTGTAATGGTATTGCCCCGCCGCCGGATGCGGCAGAAAGAATTAAGCAGTGTTTTTTTGATAAGCGTTTTGCTCTCACAGATGCAGTTAATTTCGGGAAGATGACGTGTAATGAGCAGACCGATGGTGTTCACATCGCCAAGGTTTTGGCAATAGTTGATAAAGAAGCAATCGTTGCAAAGAGATTTACTGTTGTTCTTGATAGTGTCAACGGGGCAGGGGGGCGTATTACGAAAAAGCTGCTTACTGAACTCGGGTGCAAAGTTTTTGCGATAAATGATGAGCCCACCGGCCGATTCACCCATAATCCTGAACCTAACACTGAGAGCTTAAAGGGTCTTTGCGAAGAGGTTAAAACAAAGAGAGCCGATATCGGCTTTGCCCAGGACCCTGATGCAGACCGGCTGGCAGTTGTTGACGAAAATGGGACCTGTATTGGCGAAGAATATACACTTGCTCTGGCAGCTAAATATATCTTCAGCAAAGATACCGGCTGTGCAGCGACGAATCTTTCCACATCAAGGATGATTGACGATATTGCCGCCGAGTCTGGCGGAGAGGTTATACGAACCGCTGTTGGTGAGGCAAATGTTGCTGAAGCGATGATAAAGAATAATTGCATCATCGGCGGAGAAGGCAATGGTGGAGTGATTGATTTGTGTGTCGGTCCGGTCCGCGATAGCCTTGTTGGAATTGCTCTTATACTTCAATTTATGGCTGAGACGGGTAAAACAATAAGCCAGCTTGTAAATGAAATTGGCAGATATTATATGATTAAGAACAAATATACCGTTGAACAATCGCAGATGCAGCAAATTTTGGATTCTGCAAAAAGCGAATTCGCTTCTGCATTAGTTAATACCATTGATGGCTGTCGATTTGATTTTGAGGATGGTTGGCTTCACATCAGAGCCAGTAACACTGAGCCCATTATGCGGATTATCGCTGAGGCAAAAGACCAACGAATTGCTCAAGAATATATCGTGCGAACAAAAGCATTTATACACTGATGGACAACGATAAACTAAAAACAGTCGGTAAGCAGATAAAATCGATTACATATCTTGGCGCAGCAATTAACATTTCTTTGTCGGCAATCAAGATTGTAATTGGCTTTTTTGCCGGTTCTTTGGCATTGATTGCTGATGGGATTCACTCTCTTTCGGATGTAGCCACTGATGTAGCAGTGTTGCTTGGTGTGCGCCTGGCTTCGAAAGCGCCTGACAAGGGTCATCCATACGGCCATGGGCGAGCGGAAACCTTCTCGGCCGGGCTGATTGCGCTGGTTTTGATTATCGTGGGGGGAGCAATGATATATTATGCCACTATAGTCATAGCCCGAGACGAAATTACAACGCCTCGGCTCGCAGTTTTAATAGCTGCAATAGTTTCGGTAGCTTCTAAAGAATGGCTCTACAGAGTTACGCAAAAAGTCGCTATCCAATCTCACAGCACTGCGCTTTATGCCAATGCCTGGCATCATCGTAGTGATGCTTTAAGTTCGGTAGCTGTTGTGATAGGATTTATATCGCTGGAATTTGGATTCGGACATGGCGACCAGGTAGCTGCTATTGCGGTTGGTCTGATGATTATGTGGGTGGGAGTAAGGATAATTGGCGATTCCCTGCGTGAGCTGTCGGAGGGCGCAGTAGATGAGAGAACTATTGAGCATATAAAAAACATAATAAACGCCAATGGTCGGATACGACAATGGCATCGGCTGCGGACTCGAACGGTTGGAAGGGAGGTTTTTCTTGATTTGCATATCCTTGTTGACCCGGATTTGAATGTAGCCGCCGCACACGAAATATCAGAAAATCTTGAAGCTGCACTGCACGAGCAGATAGCCAGGCCGGTCAACATTACTGTTCATATCGAGCCGGATATACCGGAAATGAGAAAATAAGTGCATAGGAACAAGAGGGTATAGCTGTCTGTTTTATATTGTTAGCCATTTTAGGTGCTTAAATTTTTATTTGCGTCCACACTTTTGACAGGCCAAAAAGACTTGCGTTTACACACAGAGTAGAATAGAATTATTTCTTTTGGGGAATTGTATTTATTTTGTATGGGTTTTTAGTTTTCTATGGCTTTTAAGAGCTTTTTTAATCCTGAGTCTGTAGCGATTGTAGGTGCCTCTCGTCAGAAAAACAAGGTCGGCTATGAAATCCTGACAAATATGATTGCAGCCGGTTATCAGGGTAAGATATTCCCGGTCAATCCTAATGCTGATGCTATCGAGGGACTGAAATGTTACCCTGACCTAAAATCGATAGGAGAAACCCCCGACCTTGTGATAATTATTGTGCCGGCAAAGGTTGTCCCTGCTGTAATGCAGGACTGTGCGAAAGTTGCAGTCAAGTCGGTTATCATTATTACTGCGGGTTTCAGGGAGACGGGCAAGGAAGGGAAAGAGCTTGAAGACCGAATAGTTCAAATCGCCAGGCAGTCGGGCATAAGAGTCATAGGTCCTAACTGTCTGGGAGTGATAGCGCCGGCAAACAATCTAAATGCGAGTTTTGGGGGTGACCTGCCGGCGGCAGGTTCGATTGGTTATCTTTCACAGTCGGGAGCATTACTCGCTGCCATTCTTGATATGGCAAATGCGGATAATATTGGTTTTAGCAAGCTCGTCAGCATCGGCAATAAGGCAGATATTGATGAGCTGGATGTCATAAAAGCGCTGGCAAGTGACCCTGAAACCAGGGTCATCGCGGGATATCTTGAAAGTATCACCGATGGAAGCAGCTTTGTAAGAGAGGTTGAGATGATTTCTCACGATAAACCCATACTTTTGATGAAATCGGGAGGGACCGAGGCAGGGGCCAGGGCGGCCTCATCACACACAGGCAGTTTGGCTGGAAGTGAGATAGCTTACGAATCCGCATTTGCACGGGCGGGAATCATACGATGTGATTCAATAAGACAGCAGTTTAATTACGCCCAGACGATAGCTCTTCAGCCGCTTCCAAAAGGGCCTAATGTTGCGGTTATTACAAATGCCGGCGGTGCCGGCATTATAGCTGCTGATGCTGTCGAAGATGTAGGTCTTGTATTTTCAAAGCTAACCAATGAGACTATAAAAAAGTTGGCTGAAAAGTTGCCGCCTGCCGCTAATTTGCATAATCCTATTGATGTTTTAGGGGACGCCTTAGCCGACCGTTACGAATTTGCACTCGATGTTGTTCTTGATGACCCGAATGTTGATACCGTCCTTATACTTTTAACGCCTCAGGCGATGACGGAAGCCAAAGCTACTGCTGAGGCAATTGTCAAAGTGTCAAAATTAAAACCGAAAAAACCTGTTATTACCTGTTTTCTCGGTTCTGAGAAAGTTGCAAAAGGCAGGCAGGTTTTGCGGGAGGGTGGAATCCCTGAGATTGGTTCCCCAAAAGGTGCGGTGGAGACTATAAAGGCCGTGACTGATTATGTAAGATGGCGCAATCGGCCGAAACGTGTGGTAAAGCTTTTCCCTGTTAATCGACGTAAAGTCGAAAACATCATCGAAAGACATTTGCGTCAGGACATTCTGGAAATCGGTGAGAGTGAATCGAAAGAGATACTTGAGGCATATGGTTTTGTAACACCAAAAGGTGCCGTTGCTACAACAGCCGAGCAGGCAGCAAGTATAGCTGAGCAGCTCGGGTATCCGGTTGTATTGAAGATATGGTCGCCGGACATACTGCACAAATCCGATGTTGGCGGAGTAAAAACGGGACTGGCCGGTGAAAATGAGGTGAGGGATGCGTTCGACTTAATGATGTATCGCGTGCCTCAAAAACGCCCGGAAGCGCAGATTCTCGGTGTCCTTGTGCAGGAAATGTGCTGTAAGGGCAGAGAGGTCATATTGGGCATGCATAAAGACCCGCATTTTGGGCCTTTGATGATGTTTGGAATGGGCGGGATAATGGTCGAAGTTCTGAAGGATGTATCATTTTATCTTGCACCATTGACTGCCCGGGAAGCAAAACAGATGCTTATAAATACGCGGACATATCAGATGCTCAAGGGCGTGCGCGGCCAAAAAGGCGTGGACATGGATGCGATAGCCGAAGGTCTTCAACGGCTGTCACAGTTGGTTACCGAGTTTCCGCAGATTAGGGAAATGGATATTAATCCTTATATGGTTGGCCCGGAAGGGACTACGCCCGTCGCGGTCGATGCAAGAATGACCTTGGAGAAGTAATATGCATGAATTCGACTGGAAACAGAAACATAGCAGCAAAATTGGCACCGCCGCATCGGCGATGACGTTAATAAAGTCAGGCAATAGTATATTTATAGGAACCGGCTGTGGTCAGCCGCAGCATCTGGTCAATGCACTTGTTGAATATTCCAGCCATATTTATGATGCCCATATTGTGCATTTACTGACAATGGGCACGGCCCCATACGTAGATGAGAAATTCCGCGAAAAGTTTAAAATGAACAGTTTTTTCATCGCTGAGAACGTACGTGATTCCCTGGGAAAGGGAATAGGGGACTATACTCCGATATTTCTGTCAGAAATTCCATATGAGTTTGAAAGCGGAAGGATTCCAATTGATGTAGCCCTGATATCCGTGACGCCTCCGGATGTGAATGGCTTGTGCAGTCTCGGTGTTTCTGTGGATATAGTCAAATCCGCCGCTGCCAATGCCAAGTATGTAATAGCTCAGGTAAATAGTCGTATGCCCCGAACGTTCGGAGATAGTTTCGTTCATGTTAACAGCATTGATATGCTGGTCCCTTACGATGAAGATATAATTGCGATTCCGGAATTTCATTCAGATGATACGCTGCGCCGAATCGGCCAGAATATCGCAAGGCTTGTCGAAGATGGCAGTACTATTGAATGTGGCATAGGGCGCATTCCGCAGGCTTTGGCGGAATATCTCGTGTATAAAAAGGACCTTGGCATTCATACAGAGATGTTCAGCGACTGGATTATTGACCTTGTCGAATGTGGTGCGATTACCTGTGCAAAAAAGGTTCTTAACCACGGTAAAGTGGTGGCGAGCTTCTGTATGGGTTCAGAAAAATTATACGATTACATCGACAATAATCCGTTTTTTGAATTTTATCCTACGGAATACGTTAATGACCCGCATATTATCAGTCAGCATGAGAAAATGGTGGCTATTAATGTCGGGCTGGAAATTGATTTGACCGGCCAGGTTTGCGCAGATTCTCTCGGCTATAAATTCTACAGTGGAATCGGCGGGCAGGTGGATTTTATACGCGGTGCATCACGAAGCAGGGGTGGCAAAGCCATTATTGCAATGCCCTCAACTGCAAAAGACGGCACAGTTAGCAGAATTGTGCCGCATCTTACCGAAGGTGCAGGAGTAGTAACCACCAGGGGCGATGTCCATTACGTTGTTACAGAATACGGGATAGCATACCTGCATGGTAAAAGTATAAGAGAAAGGGTGATGGACCTGATAAATATCGCACATCCAAAATTCAGGAATGAGCTTATCCAGGCGGCAAAAGCACAAAAGTATGTATATGAGGACCAGATAGAATTAGCGTGGGAAAATGTAAGTTATCCGGAAGAATTGGAGCGGTATGAGACTTTAAAGGATGGAACAGAGATATTTTTCAGGCCGATAAAGCCAACCGATGAGCAGGAACTGTCTGAAATGCTGTATTCTCTCAGCGATGAGTCAGTCCGAAAGAGATATATGACCCGCACCAGGTCATTTCCGCACAGAGATGTTCAGCAGCTGGCAAATATTGATTATAAAAACGACCTGGCTATTGTCGGAGTTGTTCCGAGCGCATCGGGAGAACAAGTAGTAGCCATTGCTCAGTATTTTCTTGACCCCAAAACCCAGGCCGCAGAGGTTGCCTTTATTGTGCAGGATGAATGGCAGCAAAAGGGAATGGGGACTTTTATGCTGGATTATATCACTCAGATTGCCAGGCAGCGGGGCGTTAGACGGTTTTATGCGAAGGTATTGCCGAATAATAAACCGATGCTCGCAATATTTCATAACTCCGGTTATAAAGTGAATACCGAGTATGACGGCGAGGCATACAGCATAACATACGACCTGACGAAAGAGAAAGAGCAGGCATAATCATTGATGATGAGAAAGTCGGCTTTTATATATTCAAAGGAGCTGGAGAAATATCATTATCCGCCGGAACATCCTTTCAATACAATTCGGCCTCGGAAAGTAAGAGAGCTTGTCGAGTCACTGGGTTTGTTATCCGGTGAGGGCATAAGAGAAGTGCCGCCTAAATCAGCCACGCGGGTAGAGCTTAAGAAGTTTCACACAGCCCGTTATTTACATGCATTAAAAACAGCTTCCGATAACAAATGGGATAGTGATGCTCTTAGTATGGGTATTGGGACATCAGATTGTCCTGTTTTCAAAGGTATGTATGAATATTCGGTTCTGGTGGCCGGCGGGACATTGGTTGGTGCAAAACTAATCCTGTCGAATGAAGTGGATGCGGCTTTTAATCCGTCGGGTGGACTTCATCACGCGGGGCCTGAAAGGGCATCCGGATTTTGCTATATCAATGATGTAGCACTTGCTTGTATGGTATTTGCCGAGGCCGGTAAGAAGGTTTTATATCTTGATGTGGATGTGCATTATGGTGACGGCGTCGCTTACGCATTTTATGACCGCAGCGATGTGTTGACCATATCGTTTCATGAGAATCCGAGGGTGCTGTTTCCGGGGACGGGTTTTGCAGATGAGATAGGTCAGGGCCTGGGAAAGGGCTACTGTGTGAATGTGCCGCTTCCTGTTGGAACTTATGATGATGCATATATGGAGGCATTTAAAGCTATTGCATTGCCGTTAATCGGTGCATTCAAACCTGACGTATTCGTCATTCAATCAGGGGCTGATGCGCTCGCAGGCGACCCGCTTGCACACTTGCATCTTACGAACAATGTTTATGCAGATATTATCGAGCATCTTTTGAGCTTTCATAAGCCCGTTCTTATGGCTGGAGGTGGAGGATATAATATTGATAATACCGTGCGGGCCTGGGCACTTGCCTGGAGTGTGTTGTGTGGTGCCGATTCGAGCTGTCCCGCTGTTGGTGGTGTTATGCTGCAAACTACTGACTGGCAGGGCGGATTGAGAGATAGAACTCTTGTTATTAGCAGCCAGCAGCGAGAAAGTGTTGAACCGGCAATTCAAGCAGTAATAAATGCTATTAAATTAAAAGTGTTTCCAATTCACGGTCTTTGACCGCTTCATAGTATTGGATTGGGAGACAAAAAGACCTTTACTTGACAGGGCACAGCGGGAGTACTGTTCTGCCAAACAGTTCGTTTAAGACCTGAGCCAGGGCAGTGTACATAGCCGAAAGGCCGCAAATAATTCCTTCGTAGCCCGCGATATGCTTTATTGCGATGCTTCCTGTATGGTCAGCAAGCGCCAGGAGGAAAAACAATACGGCCAGCGAGGCAAATACGAACTGCAGTGCTCTGTTAAGTTTCAGAGTTCCAATAAACATAACGGCGGTAAAAAGACCCCATATAAACAGGTAGGCCACCATAGCAGCGGTTTCGGCTTGCTGGGCCAATCCTATCTTTGGAGTGATGATTAGGCCAACCAGCGTTAACCAAAACAGTCCGTAGGATGTAAAAGCAGTCGTCCCAAAGGTGTTACCTTTTTTCCATTCCATAATCCCCGCAATGACTTGAGCCATGCCGCCATAGAAAATCCCCATTGCAATTATCATTGACCCCAGCGCAAAGAAGCCAGCATTATGAAGGTTGAGCAAAACCGTGGTCATACCAAAGCCCATCAGTCCCAAAGGTGCCGGGTTTGAGGTCGTGTCCTTAACGACAGTTAAATTTGCTTCGGATTGCGTTTGCATATACTGCTCCTTTTGAATTATTCATTTTGACAGGACAAAGGTGCGTTCGGCTTATCTATATTGTTCATTTAATTCGTATCTTAATTTTATCCGCGACCTTTAATCAATGCTTCGACTACACTTGGGTCGGCAAGGGTGGTGATATCACCGAGATTGTCGGTGTTTTTCTCGGCTATTTTACGCAGGATACGCCGCATAATCTTTCCCGAGCGTGTCTTTGGAAGTGCCGGAGCAAACTGGATGGCTTCAGGAGTTGCGATGGGGCCGATTTCCTTTCGAACGTGCATAATAAGCTCTTTTTTGATTTCCTCGCTTTCTTCTATGCCGTTTACAAGTGTAACAAAGGCATATAGGGCCTGGCCCTTGATATCATGAGGTATGGGTGCGACGGCAGCTTCCGCGACCTTTTCGTGGCTGACCAGGGCGCTCTCGACCTCAGCTGTCCCGATGCGGTGGCCTGAGACGTTGACCACATCGTCGATTCTACCCATAAGCCAGTAGTCGCCATCTTCGTCAATACGGCATCCATCACCGGCAAAATAAATATTGTCATACATAGTAAAATACGTATCGATGAATCGGTCGTGGTCGCCCCACATTGTTTTCATCATACCTGGCCAGGGTTTACGTATGCACAGCTTGCCGCCTTCGTTGACATTGCACTGGGTTCCATCGTCTCTCAGGATAACAGGGTCCACACCAAAGAAAGGCCTGCTGGCACTACCTGGCTTTAGAGTATGTGCGCCGGGGAGGGGGGTAATCAAGATTCCGCCGGTTTCTGTCTGCCACCAGGTATCCACAATCGGGCACCGGTTACGGCCGATTTTCTCATAATACCAAATCCAGGCCTCAGGATTAATTGGCTCACCAACAGTCCCAAGAATCCTCAAGGAATCCAGCTTGTACTTGGCAGGCCACTCCTCGCCCTGACGCATTAGAGCTCGAATAGCTGTCGGAGCAGTATAGAAAATGGTAACACCAAACTTGTCACAAATATGCCAGAAGCGCCCGGCATCGGGATAAGTAGGAACACCTTCGAACATCAACGATGTTGCTCCGTTTGCGAGCGGACCATACACGATGTAACTATGTCCAGTTACCCAACCAATGTCAGCGGTGCACCAGTAAATATCATTATCGTGGACGTCAAAAATGAGCTTGTGGCTATTAGCGACATCTACGAGGTATCCACCTGTTATGTGAACGACACCTTTCGGTTTGCCAGTCGAGCCGGATGTGTAAAGGATGAACAATATATCTTCAGCGTTCATAGGTTCGGCCTTACATTGTTCGCTCGCATTTACCATCTCATCGTGATACCATACGTCTCTGCCTTCCTTCATATCACACGGCTCATCATCGACTTTCGCGACTATCACATTTGTAATCGTGGGCGTGCTTTTTAATGCTTCATCAGCAATCTTTTTGAGTGGTATATGTTTTCCTGCGCGCAACGAAACGTTGCTTGTAATGAGCATTTTGCAATCGGAGTCATTGATGCGGTCTCTAAGCGAATCTGCGCTAAAACCACCAAAGACAACCGAATGAATTGCGCCAATACGGGCACAGGCGAGCATAGCTACGGGAAGCTCGATAACCATCGGCAGGTATATAGCTACCCGATCACCTTTCTTTATGCCTTTTGATTTAAGGACGTTGGCAAATTTACATACTTCTTTGTGAAGTTCTTCATAAGTATATTTTTTGACGGTATTTTCTGTGTCTCCCTGCCAGATTATTGCCGTTTTTTTTGCGATTGGTGTTCCAAGATGACGGTCGAGGCAGTTGTAGGCGACATTGAGTTGGCCATCCTCAAACCAGGTGTGTTCAATTTTTCTGTTTTTGGTATCCCACGTGTATCGAAGACTTTTAGTTGGTTTTTTAAACCACGTTATGTCTTTTGCCTGCTCCAGCCAGAAACCATCCGGGTCCTTGATGGACTTTTCCCACATCTGTTGATACTGTTCGAAGCTGGAGATGTATGCTTTAGATTGGATTTCAGCCGGTGGGGCAAACGTGCGGTTTTCGGTCATTAGGGAATCAATGGCTTTTTTTCCTTCTGTCATAAGTGTTTCCTTACAAAGAGGTTAAAATCTATCGAGTTCTAATCTTTACTTAAACGAGGAATTATACCAGTGTTGCTTTATTAAGTCAACCCGATAAGGACAATTTTCCTTAGAATCTGTATTTCATACTAAGAATGCAGTATGTTATGTCCTTGCGTTTGCTGACGGAATCATCCATAGTAATCTGCTGATATATACCAGGGGAGAAAGTCATATTCTCATTAATATTAAACTTCGTGGAAAGGCCAAAAGTGGCGTATGACCAGTCGTGCTGGGCCCTTCCAAGTCCGTCAGTGTAAGCGACCTCCGAGGTCAATTTGAGCGGATTTGGCAGTTCAGGAACTTTCAAATCGTAGCCAAGTATGAAACGATGAACCCATCCTTCCATAGAGTGGTAAGTGTAACGAGCATTACTACATGCAGGATATTCGTAATGCATAATATAAGTGGGAGTAAATCCTTTCGGCAGGAGATTAGGCCAGGAAAATGAATTTATCCATTCCCACGTTGTGTAAGCCTTGTGTCTGTCCAGGCCGTAATAGTGCTCATATTCGGTGCTGAGCATGTAGTTTGTCTGAAAGCTTTTGTCTTTAAACATTACACTTTTGTAATAAGGCCTGTAATCGAATCTCTGCTTGTCAACGTAACCGCTCGCCGTAGCACTGCGGTGGATAACCTGGACGCCAAAGCCGGTGCCAAAAAAGTCGAGGTCTATCGTTTCAAACAGAGCTCCCTGTTGTCCATACGCTTCGGCACCTTTGCTTAGCCATTTGCTGTGATAACTTAAATCAAAGGTAACGCCCAGCTTTTTATTCTCTTCGGCCTGTCCAGGGCCGGCTGTAAGTATCAAAGATACAATGATAATTGAAATTTCCTTTTTCATATTTTTCTCTCTTTTCAAATTCCTGTTTGCTTGATTTATCTTTTTTATGAAAAAGGGCATTATATGCAGATATTCATTAATGTCAAGCAAAGCAGCGTAAAATTGTTAACAAGTTAAATTAGGTTGAGATGAAGATAAATGGTTTGTGTTGTATTTTCCGGCATTTGCGACTCTATGGTATTTACTTATAAAGTCACATTGTTCCCATAATTGCCGATAATTAATTAACCGCTGGGTGTTAGAACATGCCCGATCTGTCGACTTCCGATAACCTGCAAGCTGTTAACAGAATAGACATAGACCCTTGCTTTTTTTCTCAATTCAGTGTATATTTATGTCGATACGACATTTAATATATTTGTGTGCTGCAATGAGTTGAAAAAGGAGACGAAGAATGGGGATACAAAAATGGTCGGACAATATCATTCTTGTGGACCTGCCTCAGGAGCCGGAAATTACTGATGAACTCGAAACTGTTGTTGAAATGGTGCGTGATAAGAATGACTGTGATGTAGTAATTGATTTTTCCAGTGTGGATATGGTTACTTCTTCGAGCTTGTCGAGATTGCTTAAATTAAGAGAGCCGTTGGTTGAATGCGGGAGACGGCTTATTCTTTGTGGAACCGCAGCCGCAATAAAAGGTATATTTACGATAACAGGCCTTGATGGTGTTTTTGAACTTGCGGATGACAAGTTTGCTGCTTTAGCAACCCTGGAAATGATTGGTTAACTAAATTGCTGGGGGGATTGTGATTTAATTGCCATATATTTTTATCAATATTTCATATCATTTATTTGAGTTAGCTATTACTCATTTGGTAATTCGCTTAATGTCCAGTACAGGTCGATTATTCTGACCGCCTCCACAAATTTTTTATAATCTACGAGCTTGACTATATAACCGGCGACACCGAGCTTAAAGCTCTCAATTATATCCTGCGTTTTTTTGGAAGTGGTCAGGGTTATGACAGGTATTCCTTTCAGCGATTCATTTGATTTGAGGATTCTTAAAAATTCGATGCCGTTCATCTTTGGCATATTCATATCCAGCAGGATTAAACAGGGCTTTTCGTTGTCCTCATTTCTCAAATACTCTAAAGCTTCGTTTCCACCATTTGCTTGAACCAGTCTGTTTGCCAATTTAAGGTCGCTAAATGCGCGCTCTACCGTCATTATATCTACATGGTCATCTTCGATGAGCAATATAGATCTCGTGTTTCGCATCTTTTACCCCCATATCTTGCTTTGGTAATGTAAAGCAGAATGTGCTTTATTATTTTCCTTTAGCTTGCCCGTGGTGACTGAATAAAACAAAGGCTAAAAGCGGTTGCCGAATGGATGAATTTTGTTTTTTTTGTTAATACCCCCATTTGTCTTTCCATACAGCTTTTTCTGATATGTAATCTGGCAACTTATAGCCAGAACTACCCCATTATCAGATTGCTTAGGTCCTTCTTCAGCAAAATTACTGCTGTTTTAGTGCTTCCTTCTTCCCCCTTACTATATCCCACAGAACTATCTTGAGCTTGCTGAAGCTGCCGTCATTGAGGCTTCTTTTACACCTGCTGGTTTGGGCAGGTCGAAGCAGAATTTGTTTCCTTGTTCCTGGTTGGCTTCAATCCATAAACGACCACCATGCAGTTCCACCAGCACTTTTGCTATCGGCAAAGAAAGAGCCTGCATAAGTAAGTCGCTGTTGTTCTCCGGTGGGATTATATCTGTGTCATGTGGATGTTTATAGAGTTGTTCTTTAATCATAGTATAGTGATTGAATATCTTGTGTATTTCACTGCTGTCGATAGCTGGGCCGTCGTCCTGGACTTCTAATCGAATTTGATTGTCAACTTCTCTTGCCAGGACATTAATATGTCCCCCTGAAGAGACGGACTTTATTGCATTTTTAACAAGATTGTTTAAAACCTTCATAATCCTGTTTTGGTCAGCATTGACAGTCAGTTCTGATTCAGGCATAAAGCTTTTTAGCTCAATGTTTTTCTCAGATGCGAGGGGGAAAGTAGCTTCTACTACTTCCGAAACTACCGAGCGCACATCAAAATGATGCCGCTCTAACGTCAATTTGCCTGCTTCGATTTTTGAAATATCAAGGAAGTCGTTGATTATTCTTTTGGTTTTGTTGGTATCTCCACTTTCAAAAGACGCCTTCAATGCTTCTGTGACTGTGATAGCCAACTCACTTTTTAGCTGATTTTCCCTCTCTAATTTGAGATTTTCGGTTCTGAGTTCGTCTTCTATAAGAATTCGTTCCGAAATGTCATGGGCAACCGCAACGACCGCAGCTTCACTTCCTTTTGGGTTTTTTATTATTGACCTTGATAAGGAAACCGGAAATATGCTGCCGTTTTTACGCTTATGATAAAAACCGACTTCCCAAGTGCTTCCAACAGTCCTGGTTTGGAAGACACTCCTTGTATTGTCACCCTGCGGTTTTCCTATCCACAGGATATTGCTGTATTGCCCAATGATTTCATCCTCTGAGTATCCATAGGTTTCGCGGAATGCCTTGTTGACAAAGATAATCTTGTCTTCCATATCGGTAATATAGACACTGTCATCTGTGCTCATAATGGCGCCTGACAACAGATACAGTTTCCCTTCTATCTCCTTATGCCTGATAGCGTTTTCGACTGTTATTGGAATGGCTTTAAGATAGTTTCGCTCGTTGTCCTTTACAAGATAGTCATAGGCGCCGGTCTTCCAGGCCTTGATGGCTATTTCCTCATCGCCGGCTCCGGTAACGAGTATGATAGGTGTATCTTTCACCAAATCCAGAATGTCAAATCCTGTCCCGTCGCCGAGTGAGTAATCGGAAATTACAATATCAAATTTGTCGGAACTTAATGCGTTTTTCGCCTCTGAAACAGAACCTACTACTGTACAATCGTATGGAAGCTTTTGCGATTGCATTGACTGTTTGAAAGCCAGTTGGTCCATTTTATCGTCTTCAATCAGCAAGATTTTGTATTTTCTGTTTTCCATGGTCTTAGTCCTCAATTTCCATTTGGCGGTAACTCACTTAATGTCCAGTAAAGATTGATTGTTCTGATAGTTTCCACAAACTTTTTGTAATCAACGCTCTTGACCATGTAACCGGCGACACTTAGTTTAAAGCTCTCAATTTTATCCTGTTGCTCCTGCGATGTAGTCAGGACTACGGTGGGAATACATTTTAGCTTCTCATCGTTTTTTATGATTTTGAGAAGCTCAATGCCGTTCATCTTGGGCATATTCAAGTCCAGCAGGATAACACACGGCCTGCCGTTGCCTTCGTCCCTTAAATACTCTAACGCTTCTTCGCCGTTAATTTTATGGACCAGCGGATTTGTCACATTCAAGTCTTTAAGCGACCTTTTAACGGTCATTGCATCTATACTATCATCTTCAACTAATAATATTGGTTTCGAGTTTCTCATTTCTAACCCCCGTTTCTTGTTTTGGCAGTGCGAAGAAGAATGTGCTTCCTTCGCCGACCTTTGATTCAATCCATATTTTTCCACCATATAACTCCACGATTTTCTTTACCACGGTTAGACCAACTCCAGTGCTCTCGAACTCATCACGAGGGGACAATGTCTGGAACATCTGGAAAATTCTGTCATAATACTTGTCCTCAATGCCGGGACCGTTGTCGGATACGCTGAAATTCCAGAAGCTGTCATCTTCGATACAGCCCACTTTTATCTGACCCTCTGATTTATCCATATACTTCACGGCGTTACTCAGAAGATTCTGAAAGACCTGCATCATACGGATTTGTTCACATTCAATCGTAGGCAGTTCATTTTCTATTGTGATTGTAATGTTTTCCGGAGGTGCAAGCATATCGATGACATCTGAAACAAGCTCATTGAAGTTTACTTTAACCTTTTCCTCTGCGACACGTCCGATCCTCGAATACTGCAAGATACCATCGATAAGGTTGTGCATACGGTCCACACGGTTCACGAGCAGATTCATTTGTTCCTTGCCGTCATCGTCAAGCTTGTCCACATAATCGCTTGTTATCCAGTCAACCAGGGTTTTGATGCCGCGAAGCGGCGCCTTCAAGTCATGAGATACCACGTATGCAAACTCTTTCAGTTCCTCGTTGACTTTTTCCAACTGTTCAAGAAGTTGAGACTGACGATTCTCTGCTTTTTTACCCTCGGTGATATCCCGAAATATACCCTGCAGTAGTTTTTTGCCCCTAACCTCGAGTAGATTGGCTTTTATAGCAACATCTTTTATCTCTCCATTTTTTGTTATAACCTGCGTCTCCAGTGCCTCACCCTGTTTGTCTTCGAGATGATGTTTGAAGGTTTTGCTAAATCCTCCTTCGATTTCTTCTGAAGGATGGAGAGTAGTGTGTGGTTGACCAATCAGCTCTGATTTTTCCCGCTCAACTAATCTTGTTGCTGCGGGGTTGCAGTCGACTATTATGCCCGTCTCTGCATCGGCTATGAATATGGCATCCAATGCCCCCTCGAACTGCATTCTGTATTTCTCTTCGGTTTTGCGTAACTGCTCTTCTACCCTCTTGCGTATGGTAATTTCTCGTGTTAGTTGTTCGTTGGCGGTCGTAAGCTCAGCCGTGCGTTCTTCGACTCTCACTTCAAGTTTTTCCTTGGAGTCAACTAATTCCAGGTCGCGATGCTGAATTTGCTTTAACATTTCGTTAAATGCATCGATAAGCAAACCCACCTCATCGTTGCTGTGCTTTATGGCACGAGTGGAATAGTCTTTCATTTCCGAGACAGTTTTTGCGACCTCGGCCAGACTTAGAATCGGTTCTGAAATAACTTTCTGGAGTCGTGATGACACAAGAAAAGCTGCCAGGGAGGAAACAAAAAGGACAGTAATAATTATGCTTATATTACGCTTGAGCATCTCATACATAGGACTCATATCTGAGCGCAGGCAGACCGTCCCCACTATTTCATCGTCGAGAACAATAGGTTTGAAAACAGTTAAATAACCATCCTTAATACTGAAACCGCCTTTCTGAAGTTCAGTCGGATGGATTTCTATATCATAATTATCACGATAATAAGCTGCAAAAAGCTGATTGTTTTTATCGTAAACACAGCCGAGGACAATGGATGGTTCAACATAAAGGGCTTGTAATGTTTTCTTTGCATCTTCGGCATCCTGAAAGGCAAGAGCTGCTTTACAGTTCTCTGCTGTCATCTCGGCCTGTGTTGATAGATTTTTCACCATGTTATCACAAAACACTCTTTTTTCCCACACGATAAGCGCACCGCCTGCCAACACCAGCCCTGTAATGCAGGACAGCATTATAATGAATATCAGCTTATGCTTTATTGCCATGTTTCGAAAAATAGACATAATTAGCTATCTTTCCCCTCTGAATTTTTTTCCTCTAATATTCTTGTTGCCAACCTCAGAAGCTGAGACCTGATTTTTAGTTTGGCACGCTTGGCGGCGGTTACGTTGACTTCAAAGCTGACTTTTTTCTCCTCCATAACAAAGTTAATAATACCATTAGCTTCGAGGAAGCCTTGTGTATCTGCAACCGTCAGAATGCTATAGTCTTTCACTAAATCTATTATTTCCTCAAGATTATTCTTATCCGAGCGACAAATAAATAACAAGTGACATTTTCTAATGGCTTCGATTTGTGGGTGCTTATCAGATTTATTCCCTTCACCCGATTTTTTCAGTTCTTCGAGACTTTTAAACCGTCTTACAATAACCTTTTTTCCTTTAACCGGCTTATTTTTAATGGGCTCAAATGCATCACCGAAAGGGTCCTTGCCAATAATCCCGATAGTTATTGGCTCATTACTATCAGCCGTTTTTTCTTCCGGCCAGTCCACGAACTTGATAAAGTTATACAAAAACGCAGCCTTGATCTGATATTCTCGGCTTTGTGCGGTATCAGCATGGGCCATTGATGAAGTTACTGCTATAGAAAAGACCAAAACTAATATAGTCAGGTTGTAAGCTCTTATTCTCATTTCTTGATGCTTATTTCTTAAAAACACTATTTATGCCTGCACCTATATTTAGAATCTTAATTGCACACGGGCGAAGAACATCCGCCCCGGTGTCTCGTGAGCTGTAAGAGCTCCTACGTCGGTAATGGCCTTGTTTGTCTTACATAGTAGGTCAGAGACTCCAATCATAATTTCTCCCTTACCATCGGCGATTTCTTTGGCTATAGTTAGGTCAAGCCGGTTAAAAGCGTGTGCGCCAATGAGGATATTGTTATAAGCACCGATAACATCGTTGTATGCGTAATTTGCGTTAAACGTCCATCCGTCAGGAAGGAACAGCCGAGCGGTCAAACCGGCTTTATGTTTGGCAGGCCACATAGCGCGTATGCCTTGCTCGAACTGGTCTGTAGTAAAGCCGTTATAGGCATACCACGCCGAGAGCTTGCCTTTGCTATTCTCAAAAGCCAATTCACACTCCGCTCCATAAGCCGTTGCGCCGTCTATATTATCAAACGTGCTGTTGGTTACGCCGAACATAGTTACGACGTTCCTTGCACCAAGCACACCCTCAAAGCGCTGATAGTAACCATCAGCACGGAACGTCAGCTCCTTGGTTAATTTGCCGGTGTAACCCGTTTCAAACGACCATACTTTCTCATTGCCCAAATCTTTTTGAATCGGCAGAATTTGAAAAAGACCGAAAACCGAACTTTTAGTATTTGTCCGCATTGCAATCCCAGGCATACGAAATGCTCTGGCGACACTGAACCGTAATGTATGGTCCTTTGCATCGTCAAGACCATATATGGCTGAAGCTCTCATTGACCAGTCTTCGTCGGTTTCACTGTGTAAATCGCCTCGTATCTGTCCTTCTAATGTCAGGCGTTTGGTTGCTTCAAAACGGTCGATGAGGAACAACCCTCCCCACTGCTCTGAATACGGTTCTCCAGCGAAAACTAACTCATTTGCATTATTGCCTCTTGTGATATCGGCCCGAAGCAAACTTAGATTACCGCCTATAGAAATATTGTGTTTATCGGCAAGTATGAAGTTAAGTTGCCCTTCAAGGTGATGCTCATCGTTCTTATATCTTGCTATGCTATTAGGCCAATGGCTGACCAGGAACTTCCCATACCATTGTAGATATGCTGTGATTTTGTCGTTGAACTTATGGTCGATTCGCGTAAAAGTCCGTGTTAAGCTGGACATGTCATCGCTTTGTGGGAAGTATCCGACAAATTCGTTACTTCCAGATTTAAAGTATGAGTGTGCGGCACCGAATGACCATTGTGTCCGGTCTGAATACCGATAGATCGCTTCGGTATCAAATCGCCAGTTACGAATGAAATCCTTGGCGGTATAGGAATTAAAACCAATGAGAGAATTCAAAGCAGCAGGCACGCCCGATTCATATTTTCCTGCACCGGCGGCATCAGAGTCTTCAATATCCTCATACCCTGCAGACAAACGCCAGCTCCATTTTCCTCGTTTTTTTGCCCAGCGAATGTGTGTGTAGCTGTCTCCGAATTCATTGATGGTTGTCGAGCCGAAGTAACCAAGAATATCTTCCGGCTTTTTTGTTATTATGTTGATTAAACCGGTGCAGGCATTTGCGCCCCATGCGGCGCCGCTGGGGCCGCGAACAACTTCTATTCGTTCGATATCCTCCATTAGAATCGGCAGAGTAGACCAATCGGGCGCTCCGAAGATAAAATCATTGGCAGCCCGACCGTTAATCAGTACCAGGGTGCGGTCGGAAATACGACTGAGTAATCCACGAACTCCTACCCCATAACGACTGCGGTCGAACCGTCTCACATCCACGCCGGGGGTAAACTGCAAAATCTCCGGGATGGTTGTTATGCCGCTATAGTGAATATCCTCAGCCGTAATTACACTTACAGGCACCGATAATTCGGTAATCTTTTGCGTCTGACGGGAGGCCGAAACGACAACCGGTAGCTCCATTAATTCTTCAAGGGACATTTCGAAAAAATCATCTTTGCTGTTAGGGTCCGGTTGCTCTGCGAACACCTTTGGGGTAGGGCTAAGTGCGAGCAATGATATTAGCAGAAACGTCAACTTTTTTGCTAAAGATTTTTTTTGCGAAGCCATAAATGCCCGATAATCAATAAAGTGAAAATTTCGCATTTAAAACACAGTTTTTCTCCAGCATTATTTGCAGGTTGCAGTGCATTATCTTGATTCGCGAGAAGCGAATGAGAAGCACTTATTTCTCACATTTTTTTAACCCTTACACTCCATTACACCCCAAAGTGTGAAAGATTACGTTCGTTTATACCCCAGGGTTATCGTCATAAAATTAGGGTAATTTCAGAAGAAATGCTTTTTTCCCACAGCGGTTGGATGTTCCTCTTGCATTTTCGGAGGTAAAAGCTTTATTAATAGATGGTTGCTGTGGGGCCGGATTCCGGCCCTGTTAAGTAATATGAAGCGGTCAGGGGCGTTTTTATATTGACAATGGTGTTTGAAGTTGCTATAATGATTTATAGTTAGGAGTGCATTGTGACCGTCCAGGGAGTATTTGTGCAGGCGACCGATAATAGAAGAACCGTCTTATAACTATAGTCGGCTTGATGGTTTTGAGAAAAGGAAGAATGATGAAGAGCTTTTCTTTATGTAAAGTGATTTTAGCCGTTATTTTCTGCGTTTTGATTTTCCTGCCTTACGGATGTGCCTGGAACCAGATGGGTGAAACTTCCGCCGAAGGCCACAGAAGACACAAGCGTGCTCTTCGTATTAATCAGCAGGAATTTTGGTCGGATGTAGATACAGTTCTAATGCTTGATGAGCCGAGCAAACTCACCGACAAGAGAGTGCCTTGATTCGTTTCTCCTGTCCCCCGAAATACGCCTGAAGGGATTCGAACCCCCAACTTTCGGCTCCGTAGGCCGACGCTCTATCCAATTGAGCTACAGGCGCTTAATTCTCATTCATTATAATATAGCATCTTCCCTGAGATTCTGTCAATTCTTATTGCCTCCGCAGAAAAATAAATTGACACCCCCTGTGAGGATATATAAATACGAGTATCCGGTTCTGCTTTCATACTGACTTGGATGAAATATTTGAGATGGTTGAATTATCAAAGTTTGCTAAGAGAATTGCTGTTGTCTCCGGCATAGGCCGGCTGATGGATGACCTCGGCGATGCCCTTACGCAGGGTAAGGATGTCTTGATGCTCGGTGGTGGAAATCCTGCTCATATACCGGAAGTTCAGCAGTATTTTCGCGAGAGTTTGCAGAAAATGCTTGCCGACGGCCGGCAGTTTGAACGGGCCGTTGGTGATTACGACCCCTCACAGGGCAATAAGGATTTTATTGAAGCGATTGCCTCTTTGCTGGCAAAAGAGTTTGGCTGGAAAATTAGGCCGGGAAACATCGCATTGACAAACGGCAGCCAATCTGCCTTTTTTATCCTTTTTAACATATTTGCAGGAGAGTTTGAGAACGGCCCCAATAAAAAGATTCTTCTTCCAATTGCGCCGGAGTATATCGGTTATTGCGACGTCGGCTTGACATCTAATTTGTTTGTGGCGAACAAGCCGGAAATTACTCATATCGATGACCATTTCTTCAAATATCATATTAAATTCGACCGGCTCACTATCAGCAAAGAAATCGGGGCTATTTGTGTATCACGTCCTACCAATCCAACTGGAAATGTATTAACCGATTCTGAAATTGAAAAAATCAGTGAAGTTGCCGGTGCAAACAATATTCCCTTAATTATTGATAATGCTTACGGCACGCCATTTCCCAATATTATATTTACCGAGGCCAAGCCCGTTTGGAACGAGAACACAATTGTAATTATGTCGCTTTCCAAGCTCGGTCTGCCGGGAACACGAACAGGTATTGTTATCGCAAATGAGGAAGTTATCTCTCTGGTTTCGCGGGTAAATGCTGTAGTGAATCTTGCCCCGGGCAGTATGGGTGCAGCTATTGCAACAGATTTGGTTCGTAGCGGAAAGATAATCGAGTTAAGCCGTGATGTCATTAGACCTTTCTATCAGAAAAAGTCAGCCGAGGCCGTGGAGCAATTGTTGGATGAGCTTAATGGAATTGATTTTTACATACACAAACCGGAAGGTGCTTTTTTCTTATGGCTCTGGTTTGAAGGTTTGCCCATTTCTAACGCAGAGCTTTATCAACGTCTGAAAGATAGGGGTGTGCTCGTTGTCCCTGGCCACTATTTCTTCCCGGGCTTAAAGGAAAAATGGCAGCACAAATACGAATGTATCCGCGTAAATTACTCACGTGACAGGGAAACTGTCACAAAGGGCCTGAAGATTATAGCCGAGGAAGTCAAAAGTGCATACAAGTGTATTTAGACCTGCCGGCACTATAGCTTACCGTGATTACACCTGCTTCGCCGGGGGCATATTCTTTCTTATCGAGTTTAAACACCGTGCAGCCGCAGGTTCGTTTGATATTTTCTATCTTTAACAGGCCCTGGCCGGTATTCGTGAACTTAAACTCGCAGGTATTCTTCGTGCCCTGGCC
>CAZBWE010000029.1:0-26423 GCA_964495465.1 uncultured Pirellulales bacterium | reverse complement strand
TTTTACAGGTAAAGTCTATAATACAGCGGCGATTTAGCCGATATAAAACCGCCGGAAGAGCAGCGGATAAATGCCGGATTTTTGCGAAAAATCCGCTTGCATAGACGATAATAAATAATATAATCTTAACGTTGGTTTCCAGCCGGTCCGGTTACGGTTCGGGGTTTTGCAGAGACGAGTGAATACACGGCCAAGATGACCGTGCTACTATGCGGGCGTAGCTCAGTGGTAGAGCGTCACGTTGCCAACGTGAATGTCGTGAGTTCAAATCTCATCGCCCGCTGTTACGGGACGTATTCGGTGAAATAGTATCGGTGAGTTACCGGCGTACCACGGCCATCTTGGCCGTGGTATCACGGGCTGGAAGCCCGTGATACATTGGCGTTGGTCTCCGATATGTTTAGGGCTGAAGTTTGAGCCGAAACCTGCGAAGACTGGGCTAAGGGAAGGTTTTTCCCAAACGCCTTTTTTCTTTATTATATCAGAGATGATATAAAACACTTTTTTAGGAGCACCAAGATGGCGGAAGAAGAGCAGACAACAACATTGAAAAATACGGTGACGATTGAAGATGCAGGACCCTGCAAAAAGAAGATAACAATAGAAATACCACAGGAGACAATAACAAATGCCACCGACGAGCAGTATAAGACTTTGCGTGATGAAGCGCTTGTCCCGGGCTTCAGGAAGGGCCGGGCGCCACGCCGACTTTTGGAAAAGAGGTTCGGAAAAGAGACATCGGAACAAGTCAAATTAAAATTGATTGCGGATGCAAGCGAGTCATCCATCAAGGACAGCAAACTGGACATACTCGGTGAGCCGGACATCGATTTTGAAAAAATAGAGCTTCCGGCTGAAGGGCCGATGAAGTTTGAATTTGAGGTAGAGGTTCATCCGGAGTTTGAGCTGCCGTCACTCGAAGGTATTCCTCTAAATAAACCAAAAGTTGAAATCACCGATGAGCAGGTGACTAAGGAAATTGAGCAGATGCGAAAATGGTCGGGCATCTGGGTGCCGAGGGAAGATGGTGTTGTTCAGCATGAGGACCAGATAATTGCCGAGGTTGTGCTCAAGACCGAAGATGACGAGGAGGAAGAGAAGCTGAACAATATCGAAATTTATGTAAAGCAGCCCGGTTTTGTTGCGGCCGTGCCGGTAGAGAAACTCGATGAGCTGCTAACAGGAGCAAAGGCCGGTGATACCAGGCAAACGAGCGTTGACGTCCCGAAAACATACTTCAGGGAAAAATATCGCGGCAAAAAAATAGATATTCGGATTACCATCAGGGATATCAAGTGGCTCAAACCAACTGATTTAGATAATAACTTCCTTGTGAGATTGGGCGTCAAGGATGAAAAAGAACTGCGGGAAAAAACCCACGAAGCGCTGCATAACCGGTTGGAAACACAACTGCGAACGGAGATGACCGAGCAGATATATCAGTATCTTCTTGGTAATACCAATTTTGACCTGCCCCTTGATATTGTCGCCAGGCAGGCAAATACGGTTCTGCAAAGACAATACATCAATCTGATGACACAGGGACTGTCTCGTGAGCAAATCGACGAGCAGATGGACCAGTTGAAGGCAAGCAGTGAAGAGCGGGCCAAAGAACAGCTTAAGACATTCTTTATTATGGATAAAGTTGCCGAGAAGCTTGAAATCGACGTGACCGACGAAGAGCTTAACGGCCATATTGCCGGCTTGGCCATTCAGCAGGGGCAGCGCCCCGAAAGAATGAGAGAGCAGATGGCACGTGAAGGCACGCTGGCCCAGTTTCGATTAGAGGTGCGGCAAAGCAAATGTATCGCCAAGTTGCTCGAATCCGCAAAAATAACGGAAATCGAGGGCAAAAAGGAAACCAAAAAAGCGGGAAAAAACGCCGGAAAATTAGTTAAAAAAGCAGCCGGGCCTGAGAAAAAACCGTTTAAAAAGAGCAAAAAGACAACTAAATAAAGTGTATCTCGTGCGGCATTATGCGAGATGTGATAAACAAGATGAATAATTTATGTTAAGGAAATTGTAAATGTTTATTGAGCATCCCGGAAAGGACATTATCGAAAACGCCGAGGCATATAATCAATACGGACCGCCCGGCCAGTATTCGCGCTACCGCCAGATGACTCTTGACGATTTACTGCTGGAGAACCGGATTGTTTTTCTGATAGGTGAAATTTCGTATGCCAGAGCCGCTGAGGTCATTATGAAGATGCTGTATCTGGACAATCTCAAGCGGGGCAGTGAAATCAGCTTATACATCAATTCCCCCGGCGGCAGCGTTGACGATACGATGGCCGTCTATGACACTATCTGTTTCATCAACTCCCCAGTAGCAACCTATTGCATCGGCAGGGCGCAGTCCGGGGCCGCGGTAATACTGGCGGCGGGAACGAAGGGCAAACGTTTTGCCCTTCCTCACGCTAAGGTTATGCTGCACCAGGTCTGGGGCGGTGTCAGCGGCCAGGCGGCGGATATTAAAATACAGGCGGACGTAATCATCAAAGCGAAAGCTATGATAAACGAGATTCTTTCAAAACACACCGGCCAGCCGGTCGAAAAAATCGCCGCTGAGACCGAGAGAGACAGGTATATGACCGCCCAGGAAGCTCGGGAGTACGGCCTCATCGACGAAGTCCTGCACGAGGAGAGTGAGGGCAAGGCGAATAAAAAGAACGACAAAAAGAAAAAGTAGTAATTACCGATTTATCTACTGTATGCTAATTTGATTAAGGAATAACAGAAATGACAGTGAATCAAAATCTTGTGCCGATAGTAATTGAGAAAAGCGGTCGAACCGAGCGTGCATACGATATTTATTCAAGACTGCTGAAAGACAGAATAGTCTTTCTCGGCGGACCCCTCGATGATACAACTGCAAATTTAATCATTGCTCAGATGCTGTTTTTGAGCAATGAAGACACCAAAACCGATATACATTTTTACATCAATTCTCCCGGCGGTTCGATAACGGCAGGACTGGCTGTCTATGACACGATGCAGTTTTTGCGCTGTGACGTCGCAACGTATTGCGTCGGGCAGGCGGCGAGTATGGCTGCGGTATTGCTGGCAGGCGGCAAAGCCAAAAAAAGATTTCTCCTGTCAAACAACAGAATCCTTTTGCACCAGCCGCTTATCGCGGGCGAGCTCATTGGACCTGCTACCGACCTTGATATCGAAGCTAAGGAAATATTACGATTGCGAACCCGGCTTTATGATATACTGTCCGAGCAGACGGGTCAAACAGCCGAAAAAATCGAGAAGGACTGCGACCGGAATCTCTGGCTCGATGCCCAGGAAGCAGTAAATTATGGATTGGCCGACCGGATACTGCAAAAAGCGCCCGAAATCGTCAGGGAAAAGGAGCAGGAATGATGAATATTGAATCATCGGAAGTCGGAAGTCGGAAGTCGGAAGTCAGTTCTTTCCGTTCTCTGTTTTCTGTTCTCTGTCTTCTGTTTTCTGTTTTCTGTCTTCTGCTCTTTTCATCTGGTTGCGAGGAAACCAACAGCAAAATGACCTCTGCTGACAAATACAGCTTGTTGAAACAGGAAGAAACACAATTAACATACAAAATCGAACAACTCGAATCGGATAACAAACAGATGCAGAAGCAGATACAGGTTCTATCCGGCCTGCCCGATGGAGCAAAAGGCGAAAATCTCTACGAGCTGCAAAGTGTTAAGATTACCAGATACACCAACATTTACGATAAGGATAAAGACGGTAAAAAAGAAAAGCTCATCGTATATATCCAGCCAATGGACGCCGAAGGTGACATAATAAAGGCAGCCGGAACCGTAGATGTTCAGCTCTGGGACCTGAACAAAGACGGGGGCGAGGCACTTCTTGGCCAGTGGCATGTAAAGCCGGAAGAGCTAACAAAGTTCTGGTTTGCCACGATATTAACTATCAATTACAGGTTGACCTTTGACATAGCTGACAAGATTGACAAGTTTGATGAACCCTTGACTGTAAAGGTAACTTTCACCGATTACCTCTCCGGCAAAGTCTTCAAGGAACAAAGAGTAATCGAACCTCGTTAATTTAGCCCTTTTCACAATCAACTGCTGTCCCAATTATCTCTTGCAAGGACAAAATTAGTCTTTAGAATATCGCTATGCAGAAATTGCTCAATAAGATAATCTGCGGCGATTGCATAGAAGTTTTGGAAAAGGTCAAAGAGCCGTTTGCAGATTTAATCTTTGCCGACCCGCCTTTTAATATTGGCTACAAATACGACAAATACTACGATAAGGTCAAAAAGAAAAACTATATCGCCTGGACAAAAGACTGGATGACCGTCTGCAAAAAAGTCCTCAAGCCGCACAGCTCATTTTATATAGCCATTGGCGACGAATATGCTGCCGAAGTAAAAATTATCGCCGATGAGCTTGATCTTTTTATGCGAAACTGGATTATCTGGCACTATACCTTCGGCCAGCAGACAAAAAATAAATTCGCACGGTCGCATACTCATATCTTTTATTTTGTTAATGACAGGAATAACTTTACCTTTAACGACCACGCCGTCCGCGTCCTTTCGGACAGGCAGTTAGTCTATAACGACAGGCGTGCCAGCCCGGCCGGCAAGATGCCGGACGATGTCTGGGACGAGTTCTCCCGAGTATGCGGAACATTCAAAGAACGCGCCGGCTGGCATCCCTGCCAGATGCCGGAAAGCCTGCTGAAAAGAATCATCGCAGCAGCCACAAATGCCGGAGATTGTGTGCTTGACCCTTTCTGCGGCTCTGGAACAACACCGGCGGTTGCAAAACAGCTGGGAAGAAACTATGTCGGCGTGGAAGTATCAGAGAAATATGTTGAACAGACAAAAAAACGATTAGCCCGGTTGGAAAAGCAGCGAGCTGCAAATGTATTTTTCAACTCTGCCGAGCTAATGGAAATTAAGCGTCTGTTATCTGATGTAAAGATTCCGATAAAAGAAATTACTGCCGACAAAAAGACTCTGCAACTGTTTACAAGTCAGTTTATCGTGCGAATGAATAATCGCAAAACATACAGCAGTGAAAAAATGGCAGCAGCTTTAGAGGATTTAGCTGGTTGAAGGATACGAATACAAAGAATATCTTGCTGCTATGTTTGGCATTTCTTGCCAGTGCAGCGATGCTGACAGTGATTCAGGCGCCGATTAACTTATCCTTTCTGGCGTGGGTATCGCTGGTGCCTTTCATCCTCGTCTGCTCACCTGAAGCCAAACCTAAACCATTAGCACTTGTTGCCTATATAGTTTCACTTTGTTACTGGCTGGGAAATTTGTACTGGATAGCTCCGATTACCATTTTGGGCTGGCTTGCTTTCTGTTTTTACACGGCCCTGCACTGGCCGATACTTGCACTTTGCCTGCGCTACTGCCGGAGCAAAAAGATACCGCTGTTTCTGGCAGCAGGCATTTTGTTCGTTGGCGTCGAACGTTTGCAGGGACTTTTTTTAGGTGGTTTTTTCTGGCGGTTTTTGGCGCACAGCCAGTATCAGAATATTACCCTTATCCAGACAGCCGACATATTCGGCACAGCCGGGCTTTCTTTTCTGATAGCTATGGTCAATGGCCTGTTGGCTGAATTGATTCTCGCTGCCAACAAAAAGCAAACCTTCAAAATCATCAACTTTATAAAGACTGCTGTAGTATGTACCGCCCTGATTGCATCTATTGTCTATGGTCGATGGCGGATAAACCAGTCGCAGCAGTTCATTACAGAAGGTCCACTGGTGGCATCATTGCAGTCGAATGTTCCGCAGTCAGTTAAAAGAGAGGCGCTGAGGGGGCAAGGGAAAGAGGCCGAACAGACATCTCAACAGATTTTTGATGAGCTGATGGGAAAAAGCGAAGCCGCTGTCGAAGCCGGCGCCGAACTTATCGTCTGGCCTGAGACAATGGTCCAGGCGGTCTTAAGTCCGAGGGTGCTGGCGCTTCTGGATACATCGCATTATTATAAGATTTTCGACAAGGCCCTTAGCGAACATTCTAAAGACACAGCTTATGTGCTGGTTGGCGCATACGGCGGCTCACCACAAATCAGGGAAGATGGAACAATTTATTTGGCCCAGAAGTATAATTCTGCATTTCTCTATCAGCCGGACGGGCAGCAGTATCAAAAACGCTATGATAAGATTCATCTGATACTGTTTGGGGAGGTAATGCCTTTTAGAAAAAGCTGTCCTTTTCTTTTCGACATTATGATGAAATTTAATCCCTACGGCTACGACCATTCACTCGATGCGGGCTTTGAATACACTGTCTTTGAAATGGCCGGCCACGATGGTAATGCAGCCCAGGTCTATAAATTCAGTACGGTCATTTGTTATGAAGCGACTCTGCCCGAAATTGCCAGGGGATTTGTATTGGACAAAAAGGGGCAAAAGCAGATTGACTGGCTGATAAATATAAGTAACGATGGCTGGTTCGTAAGATTCCGGGAGGACAAGGTTATTCCTGCCACAGAGCTTGCCCAGCATGCGGCTATTTGCGTCTTCCGGGCAGTCGAAAACCGGCTGCCGGTCTTGCGAAGCGTTAATACCGGGATAAGCTGTCTTGTTGATTCTACCGGGCAAATACGGGATGGCTATGTGGCTGCAAGTGCTGATTTTCCGGTTTCTGCTATGCAGCGGAAGGGTATCGCTGGATGGTTTGCCGATAAAATGCCGATAGATAAAAGGGTAACAATTTTTAGCAAATACGGGCAATGGCTGGATTTTTGTTGTGCTTTTTGCCTTATTTTGCTCATAATAGTACAGCTTTCGGAAAGATTGTTTAAAAATCAAAAACGTCCGGCTCGTTTGTCAGGGAAGATAAATGGAAAACGCACTCGAAAAGATTAAGACGCAAAAAGTAAAGGTTCTATTCGGATATTTTGTAACTTTTTTGACTGTTCAAGCTCTGCTTTTCTTCGGCGTGATACTGTTGACCTGTGGATGTGAAGAGGTGTTAAAGCAGACTTCCGTCAAGCCGCCCGTTGCTGGAGCAGCGGCAGGGGGGCAGCTCTCCGAGGCAGCGCGTATTATCCTTGAGTCTTTGTCTGATGAAGACCCGTCGGTCAGGGTTATAGCTATAGAAGTCGTCGCTGCCACCGGACAAATCAAAATGATGCCCAGGGTAGAACGGTTATTACGCGATAAGTTTGTGCAGGTCAGGTTTGCAGCCGCCCTTGCCATAGGGGATTTGCAATACTCCCTTGCGAGAAAATCGGTACAGCAATTGCTTAAAGACAGAGACCCGAATGTCAAAATTGCCGCTTCTTACGCTATGATAAGGCTGGGGTATCCTCAGTACTCTAAGGTACTTATAAAGGCAATAACCAGCAAAAACCAGACAGTCAGAGCTAATTCTGCTTTAATTCTGGGTAAACTTGGAGATAGAAGTGCACTAAATTTACTCCATTGGGCTATAAAGCAGGATGACTCGGATGACAAAGTCTTGTTCCAGGCGGCGGAATCCATTGCAATGCTTGGTGATGAGCAGATTGTCCCAAAGCTATGGGCGATGCTGATAAGTGTTTATGCTGATGACAGGCTTATGGGCATCAAGGCGATGGGGCAGCTCAGAACTGCAAAGGCCAAAAACGCCATTATTACTATGTTGGATGACCCAATATTGGAGATCCGCTTGGCTGCGGCAGAACAGCTTGGAGAACTCGGTGATACTATCGGGGAACGTGAGGTCCTTGATGTTTTTGAGAAAAATCTTACCGCAGGTATGGAGAAAGAAGACATTGAACTGGTTAATATGCGGGTGGCGCTGGCCATTGGCCAGATTGGAACAAGTTCTCTTACGAAATATCTGCCCCAGCTTCTGATAGACGAATCGAAATTCGTGCGTTTAGCTGCCGCCAAGGCAACTTTTCAATGCGCAAAGAGAGGATAAACCTTGAGAAGCCATATTGTCGGGTTTGGCGTTGGCCTTTTTCGCCGTCAATATTGCCTGACCTGCCTGACGGGGCTTCAATCGTGCGATTTATTGTAAAAACCAGCCGAAAAATTACTTGACCGGCAGGGCAATTTAAAGTAAATTGCTGGTATATATATTGTTCGTTTTTTGTGGGCGTTTTGCTAAAAAACAACAGAAAATGCTATTTTCATGAAAGGAGTTTGTTTTGAGCACGCTTACGAAGGCATTAATTATTTTACTCTCGGTGGTTTCCTTGGTTCTTTGTGGCAGTGTGTTAACTTACGTTGCTAATGCCGATAACTACAGGAAAAAATATGACGCCATAAGGGCTGATAGAGATGCCGCAGTGAAAAAAGGCGAGAGTGCCACTAAACAATTAAACGAGAATATTGATAGAACTGACCGGGAAAAAGTCGAACTGAACAGTCAAATTGCATCGCTCGAAAGAAGAATTGAGCAGTTGAAGGCGGACCTCACTGAAGCCGAACGGCAAAAAGCCCTGCTGCAGGAGAAGGTAAACAGTTGGACGGCTATTGTAATGGATTTCTCCAAAACTACCGAAGACCAGGGCCAGTTATTAAAAAGCACACTCGATGAGCTGCGCTCAATCCAGGCCGAGCAAATCAAGACAGATAAAGAGCTAAAGCAGACCACAACTGCTCTCGTTGAAAAAATGGCGATAATATCGACACTGGAGTCGAGAAACAAACGTCTGCTTGAAGAAAGAACCGATTTGAACGGCAAATTGAACCAGCTCCTTCGGCAATACGGCAAAACTGTTGCTCCTGTTGCCTCGGTTACAAGAGAGAAAACACCGGCTCAACCGGCCCCGCCGATGCCCACCGCAATAGACATCGGCTTAAAAGGCTCTGTAACCGCTGTTGACTCGAAACATTCTATGGCTGAAATATCAATCGGTACGGCGCATGGCGTTAAGGAGAATATGAAATTTCACGTTACACGCGGCGATGAGTTTATCTGTGATATTTTGGTTTTGGATGTTGATACCGAAAGGGCCATTGGCATCCTGGACCTTGTGCAGCAGATGCCGAGAGTCGGCGACAAGGTAAGCACTAATTTATAGCGTTCAGGACATATTCGATTGTCATTATATGAGCTGTCTTGTTGTGCCGGATGGATTTTGACGGGAATCTATAATCTATCGGCTATATTCGATAAGCTATTTTCTGTGAGGTTGATGTATGAGTCCGAATGGACAGACTCGTGGTGGAAAGATAGCAGCAATTGATAATATTTATACTGTTATTCTTGCCGCGGCTTGTGTATTGGTATTGGTTACCGTAGGTGTTGTTGCCTATATGTGCTATTCTCACTACGGCACAATTTTCAAAATACCGTAGTCGCTTGACCATTGACGATGCCGCTGTTTCACTGTATAAAAGGATAAGGTGAAATCCTGGAAAGGAGTCGAATGTGCTGCTGGACACGATCTTAGGTTGGTTCAGTATGGATATGGGTATCGACCTCGGTACCTGCACGACCCTCGTCTGTGTCCGCGACAAAGGTATTGTCCTCAATGAGCCCTCTGTTGTCGCAGTTCGCAAAGGGACCAACATTGTTCTGAATAATGGTGAAGCCGTTGGTATGGTTGCGCGTGAAATGATAGGCAAAACACCCGGTTCAATCAGTGCAATACGACCTTTGAAGGACGGTGTAATCAGCGACTTCGAAATTACCGAGGCGATGCTGAGCTATTTTATCCGCAAAGTGCACGGCAGGGGGGGGCTTATCAGGCCCCGGGTTGTTATCGCTGTTCCGAGCGGGATTACCGCGGTAGAGCGCCGGGCGGTAATAGACAGTGCCGAACGTGCAGGTGCACGCAGGGTCTATCTGGTTGATGAGCCGATGGCGGCTGGAATCGGAGCGGGTCTGCCTATCACCGACCCTACCGCTTCGATGATTGTCGATATCGGCGGAGGAACTACCGAAGTAGCAATAATGAGTCTCGCCGATATCGCCACTGCAGAATCTATCCGCGTCGGCGGAGATGATATGGACGAAGCAGTCATCAATCATCTTAAGAAAACTTACAACCTGCTCATCGGCGAAGCAAGGGCCGAGAAGGTCAAGATACAAATCGGTTCTGCCGCTCCGCTGGAAGAGGAATTGACGATGGAGATAGCCGGCAGAGATACGATATCCGGTCTGCCGAGGAAAATTGTTATAACAAGCGAGGAAATCCGTGAAGCTCTGCGAGACCCAATTGCTGCTATCATAGATGTAGTTACGGCGACGCTGGAAAAGGCGGAACCTGAATTGGCGGCCGACCTGATTGATAACGGTGTGCATATTTGCGGCGGTGCGTCACTGCTGAGGGGAATGGATACAGTCCTTGCAAATGCGACAGGTCTGAAGGTTGAAAGGGTTGAAGACCCCCTCAGCTGCGTAGCTCGTGGTACCAGTGTTTACCTCGAAAATCTGGAGCTGTGGAAGGATACAATGGACCATGACGGGTATGGATGGGAGTGATTCGTTATTTGTGAACCGTAAGAGAATCGAGCCGCGAGTCGCGAACCACGATTATGGCAAACAAGCATATCAGAGTCTCCAGCCGGATGTCATTTACCCTGCTTATGCTCACAGGCCTGATTTTCCTTTTTGCACCGCAAACAGTAACAAATAAATTTCAATTCGCTTTTGCACGCATTTTTCGCTGGCCTTTGAGTATCAGCAGGAATCTTTCGCTATTCGCTTGGACTGAGCAGCCGCTTTCCAAAGTTGTTGACAGAAGAGAATACGACAAGCTCCAAAACCACCTTGCCAACATCAGAGAGGAGCTGCTACAGGAACAAAAAAAGGTTGAAAAGCTCTCCGGGTTGCGAAGCAGAAGCGTCTGGGAAGGGGCCAAGTTTGCCCTGGCTGATGTCATTACAAGCTATGTTGATGAGTTGCAGGGTGAGCTTATTATTAATCGCGGACGGGACGACGGGCTGGCGAAGGGCCAGTTCGTCCTGGGTGACAATAGTGTCATAGGTATCATATACAGTGTTGACTCGCGCACGGCCCGCGTCAGGCTGTTTACCGACCCAACGTCAAATATACCGGTTAAGCTCCCGGGTACGGATGTGAGCAGGGTAATGCAGGGCGCCGGCAACGGCTCCGCCGTTATCCGAATGGTTAAGCAAAAAGTCGAGGTCGGCGATGATATTTTTGCTGTTAAAAAGCCGGGATTTTTGGATACGCCGGTTATTATTGGAAAAGTTGTTCAATGCAAAAGGAACAGCGAAAGTCCTCTGCTTTGGGATGTAACGGTCAGGCCCGTTTCTGACATAGAGAAACTGAATGACGCTGCCGTGATTATAATGAATCCGCAGAAGTAATTGAGGATATTAAATGCGATGGCTTCGGTTTGCAGGTGTGCTTTGTTTAGCTGCTGTGATGCAGGCCGGCCTGTTGGCGCATTTGAATATCAAGCCCGATTTACTGTTAATCCTTCTGGTATTTTTCGCCGTTTACAGCAGGACTTCAGACGCCATTATAACATCGTTCGCTACAGGTTTTGCCGCCGATATTATTGGTTTCACGATGGGGCCGCAGATAATCAGCTTTGGGCTCTTCGGCACGGCCCTGGCGTATTTGCACCGTGTTGTAAATATCAGAAAGGTTTCCTATCAGGTGCCGGCAATATTTATGACCGGATTCTTGGCCGGCATCCTGACTCATCTTCTTACGTTTTTTAAGGGCGAGCCCACCCCTCCAAACGTATATTCTGTTCTTTTCGGTACTTCTTTATTTTCAGCCCTGGTAGGGCCGTTTTTGTTCCTGCCGACAGCCTGGTGGATGCGCGCTAAAACGCGCCGATTCAGAAGACGCTGAATTTATATCCTGCAAATCGAAAAGCTGACTCACAACGATATACGAAACCCTAAATGCGCGATATAATATGCCGGATATGTACGATAGGCGAATCAAAATCTTTATAATCCTCAGTGCACTGTTTTTGCTGGTCTGTTTGCTCCGCCTGATACAAATGCAGTTATTGCCGGACTCTTCCCTCCAGGATGATATCGCCCAACTGAAGCGTCAAAGAGGCCTGTCCCTGCAATTCAAGACTGCCAGGGGTGAAGTACTCGACAGAAACGGCAAAATATTAGCTGCCGATGAGCCGCAGTTCCATCTATGTATAAATTATCAGCTCAGCCGTTTTTCGGATGAGAGGATTCGCAAGGCAATGCTGCTGAATACTGCTGCGCAAAACGACGAAAATCCGTCCTTATCTGTTGATCTCCGCAAAGAAATTCAGGCAAAGCTCGAGGATTTACAGCGGCTCATCGAAAAGTGTACCTACTTCGGCCTCAAACGCAGTGATATCGAGCTAAGAATAAAAGAGATAAACAACAGAATATGGGATTTGCGTGAATATCTTGCCTGGAAGAGGAATTTTCCCGACAGTAACTTCGCCGAAGCTGTTCCAGATGCGAATGAGCGTCTTTTATTGGCAGCTAAGATTGATATTGCAGAGATGCACAGGAGCTGGCCTCTATTGGAGCTGAAAACAGACGATGATGTCTTCGCTGCCCAGCTTGAATTTATAGATGTTGAGGGTGTGGAGATTCTGCCTGTGGCAAAAAGGATATATCCGTTCGGCTCGGCTGCCGCCCAGACAATCGGGTGGGTCGGCCCTGCCACACAGGAAAAAGACAAAAAGCTTTTTGAAAACGATAAGCTGGCGAGCTATCTGGATGGTGAGCTTTGTGGGAGGGAAGATGGTATCGAATATGTCTGCGAAGCCATTCTGCGGGGCAGGCGGGGAGAAGAAGTTTACGATATAGACCGACAGTTAATAAGCCAGACAGAAACTCAGCTCGGCCGAGATGTTTCACTAACGCTTGATATCGAGCTTCAGGAGCAAATAGAAAATTATCTGGCTAACTACCAGCACGACCCGAATTGCGGGCCTGGAATGGCTGCGGTTATAATTGACGTTGCGACGGGTGACATCCTTGCTTTGGTTTCAATGCCGCTTTTCGATTTAAATAATGCCAGATATGATTATGGCCGCCTTTCAAACGACCCTGACAGGCCGCTGATAAATCGGGCAATAAATAGACAATATCCGCCCGGCTCGGTTATAAAACCGTTGATTCTTATTGCAGGCCTTGAATCCGGCAGGACCACCGCCGAAGAGATTATAAGCTGCCCGGCCCAAAAAGCCCCGACCGGCTGGCCAAGCTGCTGGATATATAATAAATACAAATGGATGGGCCACGACAATATGTGGCCGAACAACGCCCGCAATGCGATTAAAGGAAGCTGCAATATCTATTTTTCACGCATTGCCGACAGAATAGAACCTTTGTTCTTACAACAATGGCTTTTTGATTTCGGCTATGGCCATAAATCGTCGCTTGTCGCTCGTGACCCGTCAATCGAGTTCCGAGCCACGGGTCACGAGTCACGAGAATTAAGGCAGGCACAGGGGATTATCTCAAGCGCTTCACCAAGAGGCGAAATCCGGCGTTTTGATGATGTGCCGCCGCTCGAAGAAACCGAGAGAAGATTTTTCGGCATAGGTCAGGGCAATCTGCGGGTTACTCCTTTACAGGTCGCCAACGCAATGTCAGCCATCGCCCGTGGCGGAATATTTAAACAGCCCCGGCTTTTCAAGGAAAATCGGAAATCGGAAATCGAAAATCGAAATTCTGATCAGGTTGACCTCGGTATTTCTGCGGAGACTTTAGCCGTTGTTTATGATGGTATGAATGCTGTCGTTAATGAGCAGGGCGGTACAGCTTACAGGGAATTCGCTCACAGCGGGCTTGCCGAGCAGGATGTTATGGTTTATGGTAAGACCGGCTCGACGGAAGAGCCGGATAATGCCTGGTTCGCCGGATTTGCAAAAGACGGCGCCAGCCGAAATCTGTCAATTGCTGTCGTAGTAGAGGGCGGCCAGCACGGCTCAGCGGACGCCGCCCCCCTGGCCCGCGACATCATCCAGTTCTGCATCGACGCCGGTTATATAGGCAGAGCAGGGCCGCAGCCGTAAGGCGGCGGAGTCGTTTAATCCCAACCATTGTGGTCGGGGATTCATTTATATTTAGCCCCACGTTTTACGTGCGGTTTGTCATTCTATCGACCAATTGCAAACACTATAAAAAACAAAAAAATTCTGGACAATTCCTGCTAATAACTTATTATTGTCTAAAAGCGTATATGGAGATTTGATATCAGCCGAAACTCAAAATGAAAGGAGTAAATATGTACTGTCCAAAATGTGGAACTGAAAATCCGGATGACGCCCAGATTTGCCGCGCTTGTGGCTCGACGTTGAAAATTGCACCGGCAGAATCTTCAAAGCCGGTTGCCAAAACAAGCGGGCTGGCCATTGCATCGCTGGTCCTTGCCATTCTGAGTCCGCTTACCTGCATGATATCGGCAATACCGGCAATAATTCTGGGCATTGTGGCCTTGGTCAAGATTAATCAAAGCCAGGGCCAATTAAAAGGCAACGGCCTGGCCATCGCAGGTATTGCGGTCCCTGTTGCTGCCTTGCCCATAATAGCGATGTTGATGGGAATCTTAATGCCGGCGCTGGCCAGGGTGAGGCAAACGTCCTTTAAAATGGTCTGTGCTAACAATATGTCTGCACTCAGCAAGGCAATGCTTATTTACGCCAACGATTATGATGATAAGTTCCCGACACCCTCAAATTGGTGTGACTTACTCATCGAATATGTCGATGTAAGTCCGTCAAATTTTTGCTGTAAAGGTGCACACGAGGGGCCCTGCAATTACGCTATGAACAAAAACGTTGAAGAGCTTGGTTTGGCTTCTCCGCCTGATATGGTCCTGCTGTTTGAGACCGAACCGGGCTGGAATCAATCTGGCGGTCCCGAAATCCTGACCACCGATAACCACCAGCGTGAAGGCTGCAACGTCGTATTTGTGGATTGTCACGTGCAATGGATTAAGAAAAAAGATATAGGCAACCTCAGGTGGACGCCGGAGTGAAGCGGAAAGGCACAGCCACAATGGAATTTCAGAACGTTTGGGCGTGCGTAATATTTAGCAAAGCGCAATATTAATCGGCTTGTGTAGTCTGTTTAGCGCTTCTTGGAGTATCTCAAAGAACCTGTCGTTGTCAGGCCAGAGGATTCTCTCGTCGTCCGGCATCGGCTTATCAAGCTCGTCCAGGAACCGCGATAAAACCTTCTCTTCGAGTTTTTCTGCTGACACTCCTAAACCAAGTTTTTCTATGTAATGGGCGTTAATTATCTGCTCATATTGTCCCGCCACGGGCAGCAAAAGCATCTTCTTTTTCAAATGCAAACACTCACTTAGTAGCGAGAATCCCGCCGATGCTATCACTCCACGCGCACTTGCAAGGTCGTTAAGAAATCCTTCGGTAGAGCGCTTTTTGAAGGTGCAGTTTTTATATTCTGCATCTTTAACAGGGTCGAAGCCATACACATAAAATCTTTGCCCGCCGAATTTGCCGAGCATTTTTTGCAGCCCTTCTCGGTTTTTTCCTGTGGTTGAATACACAAGGATATGCTCACCTTCGCTTGCAGTAAGCTCTCTGATGATGGGCCTGACAACAGGCGGCACAAGAATAGCCGAATCAATTCTCAAATCTGTCTTAAAGAAGTTTATAATAATATAGGCGACTGCCCCAATGTAGTGACATTCGGTTACAACACTGGCCGTTATCCGCGAAAACCAGCTTTTTAACGGGTGCTCCAATTTGCAGAGCGTCAGCATATGCTCGTGGTCGATGCTGATAAACGGCACTCTGTTTCGCCACGCCCACCACGCGCTGAACGGCTCAAAATCCGATATCACTAATTCCGGCTCGAACGGCTCAAAGTGCTTTTTGAAAAGCTCGTCGTTTTGCTTATTGCCTTCGGGAAGATTGAGAAGATTTCTTTTCAGGGTTTCTGATTTGTCTATTCGTCCGTCTTCGTATGCAAATGACAAGCCGAATATTTCTTTCACCCGCGGCCCGAAATACTGTTTAAGATAGACAAGTGACTTTTGAGACCCCACGAACATCACGTTATGGCCAGCGTCAATCAGCCGCTGGCCTATAAGGTGGGAACGGCTGCTGTGTCCGAATCCCTCCCCTGCAACGCCATAAATTATCCTGGCCATTTTTTACTCTCTCGTTCATCATCCATCGTCCACCGTTCATTGACTCTCGTTTCCGGGACCCGCAGGTAAGTAAGCGTCTTTTCGAGTATTTTTCCTGCCGCCGGTGAAGCCACTGCTCCGCCGGTATAGCCCTTGCCGAGACTTTTATTCGGCTTGCGGATTGAAACCAGGACTATAACAGCCGGGTCTTCCGCCGGCGCACCTGCCACGAAGGAAGCGACATACTCACTTTCCGAATAACCTTTGCTCTTGCTTTTTGCGATATTCGCTGTTCCTGTCTTTCCGAACACCTGCCATTTTTTCAACTTGGCTCTTCGCCCCGTCCCCTCATTAACTACGCCGACCATAGCTTCGGTAACAATCCATTTGGCGACTTCCGGCCTGACAACGTAGCCAATTTGCCCCGGATTAAGTGACGGCTGCCTGAGCTTGACAATCTCTCCATTATTATCAACTATCGCCTTAACCAGATATGGCCGAACCGAGCGGCCGCCGTTGGCAAGTATGCAGAAAGACCGAACTAATTGAATTGTTGTTACTGATATTTCCTGGCCGAATGGTATCCGCGTTACACTGTAACCCGTCCATTTATCTGCCGGCCATAGCAGCCCATTGGCTTCACCGGGTAGTTCTATTCCAGTTTTTTTGCCGAAGCCGAATGTGGCGAGTCCTTTATGGAGTTTGTCTTTGCCGAGCCGCTGTCCGATTTTCGCCATCCCTATATTGCTCGAGTGGACCACGATATCGCGCACAGTCAAATCGCCGTATCCCTGGTGATATTCTCCGATGCGACCGAACCCCTTGCCGTGATAGCTGCCGTTCTCGCAGAATATCTTCTCCTGTCTGTTCACAGCATTGGCATCGAGCGCAATTGCAGCTACTATCGGCTTAATAATACTTCCCGGCTCGAATTCATCGCTTATCACCCGGTTTCGAAAATTATTCGGGTCGGCGAATCTTGCATTAGCCGGCTCGAAATCCGGCAGCGATACCATAGCTAAAATAGCGCCGCTTTTCGGTTCTACCACTATCGCCACAGCCGACTCGGCCTCGTAAATTTCATATTGTTTGCTCAGCTCTTCTCTCGCAAACTGTTGTATCGTTGCATCAATTGTCAGAATAATCCCCCACCCATCACGTCCCTCGTATTGTGATTCGTTGTTCGAGCGACGGGCAACGAGCGACGTGCAGCTAACCGGCCGGCGGCGTACATCGGCAAGGAATATGTCCTTTGCCGGCACGCCTCTGAGTTCCTTGTCATATTGCAGCTCGATACCACATAAACCGCGATTGTCGGCGCTCGTAAAGCCGACACTATGCGCTGCCAGCTCTCCCATCGGATAATGTCTTTGCCAGTCGGACTGAACACCTATCCCTTGTATCCTGCGCGCCGCATCGCATTCCCTCGCATCACTGCTTTCTTTTATCCGCACAAAGCCAGGATTTTTCCCTTCAACAATAATTTTGCAGATTTCGTGTGCGCCAATATCAATGACTGTGGCGAGTTCGTTGGATGTTTCCTTGGGCTCTTTTATTGCTCTCGGCTCGGCGAATATCGTTTGAATTTTATTACTCGCAGCGAGCACTCTGCCTCTGCTGTCAAGAATCGCGCCTCGCTGAGGTCTTTGGGGCAGTTGTCCCTGCTGCTGTTTGAGGTTGAGACTGCAATAATGGCCGTTTCTGCAGTATTGCAGGTAAAAACAACGTCCTGCCAGACCCAAAAACATTATGATTAAAACAAGCAGAAAAGAGATGATGATGCGTATGCTTTTGTTGTTCATTTTACTTTGTATTTTCCGTTTCGCCGATATGCCGGGAAAGAGCAGCGGGATTTATCAAGCTCTCCAGTTGTAGTTGTTTGATGCCCAGTTGCTGCATCAATCGGTTTTGTTCGGCCTTGTATCTGCAAAGCTCGTAGAAAATGCGGTTGTTGACGCTATGCAGGTAAACCGTGAAAATCAAAATGGCCGTAACGCAAAAAACAACAAAAACTATCCGAAACTGATAACCCATCGTTCTATAAGATGTAATTGGTGATTTGTTAAATGATAATAACCAATAACCAGTTACCAATAACCAGAAGGAGCAGGAATCTATTACGCCTCCAACCACTCTTATTGAGCCGGCAGCTTCAGTCTCATTCCCACGGTAATAGTGTCTTCATCGTCTAAAATATCGGCATTGAGTTTTCTTATTTCGGTATAACGGCTGCCGTTGCCGAGCTGCTCAGCGGCAATTTGCCACAAACTGTCATCTTCCTGAACAATATATATTCTGCTTTGCTTCGTTTTGACCGTTTTGGTTGGTGTGGTTGAGATATTTCTTCTGCCTGTAGAGTCTGCTTCTTCAAAGTCCTGTCTCGGAAAGACACCGTTTATCTTCTTACTATCACCCGCAGAGGGTAAAGGAGGGATTACAAGTTTTTGCCCCACATAGATTTCGCCGGGTGATTTAAGCTGTTTGCGGTTGGCCTCAAATATCCTTGTGATGTTTTGAATCCTGTTGCCTTCCTCATCGCCGTAAAACTTCTTGGCGATAACAGCCAGGTTGTCTCCGTTTGTAACGGTATAGGTTTTCGTCCGGGTCGAATTGGCTGATGAAGATTGTATATCGGTTATAACCGCCTGGGCTATCGGCATAATATCATCGGCGGTTTTTTTGGTTGTTGCCTCTTTTGCAATCGGGGTGCTGTTCGGCAGCGGCATTTCAAAGCGAGTGCTCGGTTCCTCGTTAAAAGATTGCCTGCTTCTCGGCTCTATTCGGCTGATTGTTTCCTGTGCCTTACGCTCTTTAGCGCCGAGACCGGGCGGCTCATTCCCGAAGCCGACCATCTTGGTCGTCAGCTCGTTATTATTCTCGTTACTGCGAAGACTTGGCAGCCCGTTAATTATAAATGCAATTACAAATATGAAAACCAGACCTAACAGCAATCCAATCTTAGCGTCGGAAGTCATGGTGAAAACTCCATTTTCAATTTCTATCTTACCTCTTTTGTGCAATCCTCAGCTTTGCGCTTCTTGCTCGCCGGTTCCTGGCAATTTCCTCTTGTGCCGGCACAATCGGTTTTTTCGTTATTACTCTGTAAATCCCCTCATTTTCATTTTGCTTAAAATTGTTCTTTACCAATCTGTCTTCTAAGCTATGAAAGCTGATGATTGCAATATGTCCCTTTTTCTTCAGTAATCTGGCGGCACTTACAAGCAGTTTCTCAAGGTTCTCAAGCTCATTATTGACAGCAATTCTCAGTGCCTGGAAGGTCCTTGTTGCCGGGTGTATTCTCGACCATCGTTTTCGCTCCGGCCGGCCCAGGGCCCTGCAAACTACCGCCGCCAGCTCACGGGTCGTATTTATCTGCTCATTTTCTCGCTGACGGACTATAAAACGTGCTATCCGTCGCGAACGCCTGTCCTCGCCGAATTTGTAAATCAAATCAGCTAAAGTTTCTTCGTCAGCACTTTTTACTATATCGGCAGCAGTGGTCTTTAATCTTTTATCAATTCTCATATCCAGCGGCATATCTTCAAGAAAACTCAGGCCCATATCAGCATTGGCCAGCTGGGTTGAGCTCACTCCTAAATCCGCTAATATAAAATTCACCTTTTCTATTCCCTGTTTGCTAATTTGCTCGCTGATTTGGGAAAAATTGCAGTGAAGTAAAATTATCCTGCACGCAAGGTCTTTTAAAATAAATTGGGCCCTTTGGATTGCTTCCTTGTCAACGTCAAGACCAATCAATACTCCTTCAGGGCCCAGGGTTTTTCCGAACAGATAACTATGACCTCCCTGTCCTGTGGTCGCATCTACCATTACCCCATCCGGCGGCAACGTTATCTGTTCGGCTAACGTCTCCGCAAGAACCGGAATATGTTCTACTATCGGACCATTCACTTCTTTTATATCACGTCCGGCGAACCAATACTGGCCGGATAGCACGCCTTAGCTCACTGTGACGGCGTTTCGTTGACTTTTAAGTTCCTGAACGGCGGGTGAAAATTCGACCTCGGAAAAGACGCTGTCAAGCCCGCTCAATCGCTCCAGCCGCTCGGAAAGAATCGCCAGCGAGGCAAACGTTTGTTCGTCAACCTCTCTTTCGCCGTTGAGACTTTCCCCTACAATCCGACAATGATTCCATTCCCCTTCTAACATTTTACCACCGTATCTTAAGTCAAAGTTCCTCATTCTGTTTCTGCAGGACTATCTGCCTTGCCTGCGACATTTGTTTCTGATATTGAGCCATATTGTCTGAAAGATATTGTTCCCAGCTTTCGCTGTTCCACAATTCGATATGGTCTCTAACGCCGACGAGGGTGATTTTGTCTTTCAGGCCGGCTCTTTTACGCAGTTTTTCGTTCAGCAGCAGCCGTCCTTGTCCGTCCAGCTCTATCTTGTTGGTCAGGGCAAAGCTTATCCGCTCGAATGCCACCGCCTCGTCGGGCGCTGTCGTTCGCGGCGCTACCGCGAGGGCTATCTGCTCGAAATATTTCTCCGGATAAAGACAAAGTATCCCGTTTGAGCCGAACACAAGATAGAAATTGCTGCCGTGCTCATCGGCGTCGATTTGGTTTCTGAGCTTGTTGGAGACGAGGACCCTGCCCTTCCCATCTACAACGTGCTCATATTCACCTGTTAATAACAGCATGGTTTTTGCTCCACTTGAGCTATCATAACTGGGATATTTTACCACTTTCTGCCACTTCGTCAACAAACAAATCCCATTTTTTTAGAATTTTTTGAAGATTTTTTTATAGGACTGTTATAAGGATGGTCTAATTTACTCGTATTGCTTTGTTTACGGCCGATTCACCCATTTTTCGGACTATATATTTTTTTGTTGTCTATTATGATTTTTAACATTCTTTTGTGAATTTGTTCTGTTGAAGACTCTAAAAAGAGTGTCATTTCAAGCGAGCCGAAGGCGAGTCGAGAAATCTGTTTATGAATAGGTTTCTCCACTTCGTCTCGACAAGTCGAAACTCCGGTCGAGATGACCCACAGTCTTTTTATACAAATAACTGTGAATTTACAAATTGTCTTTCTATTTTTTCAGCGAATTTGATTTGTCATTAATCCTTGCGTATTGTCACTGCCTGGCAATACAGTAGAAATGCTCTTTACCTTTCAGATACAGCTCATCGGCGACAATAGCAGGCGAGGCGGAAAATTCATCATCGAGTTTATTTGTTGCCAGGACCTCGAACTTGTCCGAGTGCCTGATAACCTTTGCCGCTCCGTTTCTGCTGAAAAAATACACCCTGTCGGCTGCCCCGACCGGCGATGAATAAATATCTCCCAATCCATCGAGCTCCTGTTGCACAAAGTGGGCCTTGCCGGTCTCTGCCTGGTAGCAGGAAATCTCAGCTTTATTAACGCTGCAGAAATAAAGCTTATCACCATATAGAAGCGGCGATGACACGCTCTCTCCCGGCACCTCCACCTTCCACTTGATATTTTCCGTCTCGCTCCAGTTAATGGGCGGATTGCCGTTTTTAGCCGCACCTGTGCCGTCAGGCCCGCGCCACGTCGGCCAGTGGTTATCACCGGATGTGCCATATACATCCATCGGCACCATTGTTGTTATCAAAGTGATACTAATCACCGAAGCAGCCGTTCTGTTCTTTCTATTCTTACTTTCTATTTGGTTATCAGTGAAACATCAGGCAGTTTATTCAAGCGGGCTTAACTTAAACAGAATCACATCATGCGAAGCAACTTCACCGGCAAAATCGTTGTTAGTTGTGCCGATATTCTTTTTCTGCCACAAGTCGCGAACCTGATAGGTCCCTTTCAGAAATGTCAGGTCTTTCCAGTTGATGATAGTTTTCGCCGAAATATCACTGGTATTCAAAACACATACTCCCCACCCACCCCTTGATAGTTCTTTTACCCATATTTCTTTTCCTGCCTCGGCCTTGAATTTGTAGCCCTGTTTTCCCAGCGGGTCCTGGTCAATCGCGATTACTTCTTTATTTGTGAGGATATTACGAATCTCATCGGGCATTGTTCTGACATCGTTGCCCGCCATCAAAGGTGCCGCCAGGATACACCAAAGGCTGAAGTGTGCCCTTGATTCTGCCGGAGAAAGACCGTCATTTCCCACTTCCATCATATCGGGGTCGTTCCAATGGTCAGGCCCGGCGTACTTTTCCAGTCCCACTTGTGAATCAAGGATGATTTTCCAGCCCATTGACCATTGTTTTCGGCAGTCCCAGCAGGGCGCAATATCTCCTGTTGTCCGCCACAGATGACCGATATCCTTTGCCCACAGCCACGGTTTATTATTACCCCACTCACAGAGACTGAATATAATTGGCCTTCCCGCTGCATACAATGCATCGCGCATCGTTTTATAGGTTTCTTTTGCATCAGCCGTCCCATGATTGCACCAGTCGTACTTCAGATAATCTACGCCCCAGGATGCATAAGTTCTGGCGTCCTCATACTCGTGTCCGCGTCCGCCCGGATAACCGGCACATGTCTTGTTGCCTGCACAGTTATAAATACCGAATTTGAATCCCATCTTATGAAGATAATCGCCCAGGGCCTTCATCCCGCCCGGAAACTTTTTGGGGTCGCCGACGAGATGACCCTGAGAGTCTCTTTCCTTGGCCGACCATGCATCATCAAGCACAATATAGATATAACCGGCTTCCTGCATCCCGCTGGATATCAGTGCCTCTGCCGTTTCTTTGATTAACTGCTCGTTGATATTTGTGCCGAAGGTATTCCATGTGTTCCATCCCATAGGTGGTGTCAGTGCCAGACCTTCGAATTTCCTGGACTCACCGGAGACGGGCGACTGCGATTGTTCGCTGACATTCACTTGTTGTTTGTCCGTTGAACACCCCGTGATAATAACAAGAACTATGACGAGTATTATGGTATATATGCCGGAACACGTCTGTTTGCATCGATTTGCTTTCATAGCTTTCTCTTTCCTTTGACTACTAAAATCCAGAATCTCTGCTAACGACCGGGAAACCGACGGTGTCGGGCGCAAAGCATTTTCGTTCAAATATTATATGCAAAGAGATTACTTATTTTATTGAAATACACCCGTGCGGTTTAGATACTGTTTACCGTTTTTGGACTTCTGAATTGTCAGTGTCCCTATGGTCTTCGGTCCTTCTTTCATTGTCTGTTCTGGTATCTCTACGATTTCTCTTGGACCTTTATCTTTATGAAGGTTCCACATATAGTCTCCCTTGGCCTGCATAGGAAAGCTTTTCATTTCGAGGTGTAAGCTGTCCGGAAGAACTCTGCCGACAAGGTAGTCCTGCGTATCTACAATCTCGCGGCCCCAGGATGAGCCGTGCACAATCTGCCAGATTCCGTCCGATTCGCTCACTGTAACAGCGTGGTGCTCTCCGCAGAGATACAGGTCAACGCCTGCTTCTTTCATAACCTGCCAGAACTCGCTCTTTTTTCCTCCTTCAATCATCAATTTGCTGGATGACCGGCTCTTGACCTCGCCGAATACAGGAATATGCCCCTGAACAATGATATGGTCAGCGTCTTTATGCTCGGTCAGCACATTTCTGAGCCATTCGAGCTGTTCACCGAGCACACTCGTATTCATCTTGCCGTCCTGCACCTCAAATGTTTCTACTGTAACGAGCAGGACATTTTTGTGCAGAACATAGTAGGCCAAGCCCTTCTTCCCCTCCGGCCCGTTTTTTGGCATATTCAGATGACCGGCAAAGACCCGCTCGAAATGCGGCACTAATACGATTTTTTCCTGCGGCCAGGGGTCGTCACCAAGCTCATGGTCGCCGACGCCAACGTAGTATTTCAGGTTGTGTGCTTCCATTCGGCGAATCCATCCCGTGTAGTATAGTGCTCCCATCTGTTCGATGCACTTGGGCCCGTCCCACCAGTGCCCGTTGACCAGGTCGCCGATTATCAGAACAAAATCCGGTTTTTCCGACTTCACCTGCTCCAGATACCAGTCAACAGCAGCGTCCCACTGAGGCCACGGATTGGGAACATCGAAATTGAAGAAGTCCGGGGTGCTTACGAACGTCCAGGATTTTTTGGCAGTTGTTTCCTGTTGAGTGCTTGAGATATCATCTTTCGCGGCTGTTTCAGGTATTCCGTACAAAAGAAGCACCACCAGCAAGCTCAGAAAGATTACGCTATTCCGCCACAATGTTTTTCTCTGTAAGTTTCTGTATGATTCGGCCACTGATTTACACTCCTGATAATTTTTTTGCCTCGAATAATTAAGTTCGTCTATATGGCGCTGCGGTTCAGATTATACTTATGGTACTACCCGCTTGTCAACGAATATCGATATGGCTGTTTGTAGTTATAACTCAAGCCCGCTACCTTAAATTGCCTCGATTGTAGATGGTGGTTTCGTTGCTATGTTATACGTAACGCTAACGACGCCCGGCACATTGCGGATAATCTCATCGGCGATACTTTCGAGCATCTCGAACGGCAGTCTTGTCGGCGTTGCCGTCCGCGCATCGACGCTGTCCCAGCAGCGCACCTCTATCTGCTGACCGAAATCGCGCTTGCCGTCGCGCATACCGGTCACGCGGTCTTCGTGAAGAATCGCCATATACTGAAACGCACCGGTGTCTTTCAGCAGTTGTTCGATAATGACCGTCGCCATACGAACGGTCTCGATGCGTTCCGGCGTAACCTCGCCAATCACACGTGCAGCCAGTGCCGGCCCAGGAAACGGCATCCGCTCGAAAAGCTCGGACGGTAACCCCAGCGCCTTGCCTATTTTTCTGACCCCGTCTTTGCGGACCTGAATCAGCGGCTCGATTATATAATAGCCGAAGGCCTCTTGCGGGTCGATGCCAAGTTGTTCGAAGACATTATGCTGCCGTTTGATACCTGCCACGGTCTCATCAACATCCGTCAGGATAGTCCCCTGCAAAAGGTATTTTGCTCCGCTTTCTCTGACAATGCGTCCGAATACGTTTTTATAAAAGGTCTGTGTAATGGCTTCGCGTTTTTCCTCGGGGTCAGTGATTCCCTTTAATGCTGAGAAGAACTCCTTATGAGCATCGACTATTTCGACTGGCACGCCGAGTTTCCTGAAAAATCTGACGACCTGCTCTCCTTCACCCTCCCGCATCAGGCCGTTTTCTATAAAAACGGTCTTGAGATTCTTACCCAGTGCACGGTGTCCGAGCATCGTGACCGTGGATGAATCTACCCCTCCCGAAAGGGCATTGATTGCCGTTCCATTTCCGACCGTGTCCCTGATTTCTTTGACTTTTTCATCGATGAAGCTCTTGGTGTTGAGCTGTTGTGTCGTTATTTCCGTAATCATTCAGCGACCTCCTTTTCATCTAATTGTTATTGTTAATTCCTGTAATATTTTTGACGGTGGTATTATTGCTTATATTATCGACAAAAGCAAGCTAAAAATATTTCGCACCGCGTTTTGCCGTGGACTTACCTTTATTTTCTTCTTTTATCTTGGATTATGTTTTGAAAATTTGAATTTTGTATTTTGATATTGTTTAGAATTTAGATATTCGTATTTCGGATTTTTCACTGTTTACTGCCCGGGAGCATCCACGCCTTCGAATATTTCCTCCGTTGCAGTTTTGACTTTCTCATACGGCATGGTCGGCGTTTCACTTTCTGATGGCTCGGCCCCTGCGTAGAGAGCGCACAGTTCCGCCAGTGATGACGCCGTGTCACCGCCAAATCCTGACAATGCGCGCAATCTCAGATATCGTGTTGTAATTGTCTTGCCGAAATCTATCTCCTGCGGTGCAAAGGTCGATTCCAGTTTGCCGCGGGCCGCTTCTTCCCACTTTTTGCCGTCGCTGCTTACCTCGATTGTGTAATCGTTAATATCACCTATATGTTCCCTGTGATTTTGTCTGGCCATACATATAACGCCTCTCATCGGCACCGGCTCTGGAAAACCAATCATCAGTTCATGCGGATGCCTGCGGCCGCGGTCACGCCTTGCGGTCAGCCAGTATGTGTTGGGATTGCCGTCGATTGCTTTGGCCGCCTCATTGTGAGGTTCTTCCTCATCGGCCCTGGCCGCCGCACCTAACTTTCTCATAATTTGATTGTCAAACAACAGGCCCCGAATTTGCATCGGCGAGACATTCACAGCCGGTCTGAAATTATCACCTGCCATATAGTCGAGGATGCTTCGTCGAAGCTGCCGGGCGACCGGACGCTTATCGATGTCCGACTCCAAATCGGCAGAGCATAGCATCAGCTTTCCGCTGCCGACACGGCACTCGAACAGCAGACCAAGTTTATAGTTACGGTTCCAGTCGTCGATTGGCTGGATAATTGGACGCAGCTCGCCAGGCAGAGAATCCATATTCACAGCCCTGCAATAAAGCCGGATAACATCCTGCCACTGCCAGTCGTAATAATAATCGGTAGGAAATTTAGCGAGTGCCGGATGGTTCGGGTC
>CAZBWE010000028.1:9915-26472 GCA_964495465.1 uncultured Pirellulales bacterium | reverse complement strand
GAGGTCAATTTACGTGCCGCTTTTGTGGCGATACGTGCCGCTTCCAAATCTATGGTCAGAAACAAGTTCGGCCGAATCATTAATATCAGCTCTGTCTCCGGCGTAATGGGCAACGCCGGCCAGGCGAATTATTCTGCCAGCAAAGCGGGGCTGATTGGTCTTGCAAAGACGGTCGCCCGCGAATTGGCCAAGAAGAATATCACTGCAAACTGTATCGCCCCTGGTTTTATTGATACTGAGATGAGCAGAAAGCTGCCCGAGCCGGTTATCGAAGCTGCCAAACAATTGATTCCTTTACGCCGTCTGGGTTCTGTTGAGGACGTGGCAAAGGCCGTCGCCTTTTTAGCTTCTGATGATGCCGGCTACATCACAGGCCAGGTTCTCTGTGTCGATGGCGGTATGGCTATGTAATTATCTGTAAGTCGATTATGAGCCCTGCACCGATTTTGTTGCCGGGCGAAGAATCTGGTCAACATCCTCAGGGCTGCTTGATATAACAATCTTGCTGGTATTCATCTGCCATCTTGGCGTCTTAATCCTTGTTTTTTATGCCAAAATTGGCATTTTATGGGTTTTAACAGGCGGCGGTACTTGTCCTTGTAATACAAATTTAGCTCTTTATAAGCATTTGTTTATAAGAAACTTATAGTATTTTGGGCAATAATAGCCCCCCTGCCGGACAAAATCTGGCATAATCTTTGCACATTTGTTATAAATTATTGATTTATTGAAGGCAAAGATTAGAAATAAATGCGTAGTAAAGGTTGTAAGTGTTTATATGACAACAGGTTAGTAATTTCACCAATTTTGTAGGAGGCAAGCAATTATGGCAGTAAAACAATTGGCATTTGAATCAGACGCCAGGGCCAAGCTATTAGCCGGCGTCGAAAAACTCTCAGCAGCCGTAAAATCAACCCTTGGCCCAAGAGGCAGAAATGCAATTCTTGATAAAAGCTGGGGTGGACCAACCGTGACCAAGGACGGCGTAACCGTTGCCGAGGAAATCGAGCTTATCGATAAAAGCGAGAATCTCGGTGCGAAACTCGTGAAAGAAGCCGCAAGCAAGACCTCGAAAATAGCCGGAGATGGCACTACAACCGCCACTGTCCTTACAGAAGCCCTGTTTAAGGAAGCGTATAGGAATCTTGCGGCAGGAGCAGATGCTATGGCACTGGCCCGTGGTATGCAAGCGGCCGCCAAAGCTGTAACCGACAAGCTCGCCTCGCTGGCAAAGCCAATAGATATTACCAAAACCGCTGACATAATAAATATCGCCTCGGTATCGGCAAATAACGATGCAGCGATAGGAAAGATTATGGCTGAGGCCTTTCAGCGAGTTGGAAAAGATGGCGTCATTACTGTTGAGGAAGGCAAAAGCTTCGAGACAGCCGTTGAATTTGTAGAGGGGATGCAGTTCGACCGCGGCTATCTTTCGCCTCATTTCGTGACCGACACGGATAATATGGTCTGCGAGCTGGAAAAACCGTATATTCTCATCCACGAGGAGAAAATCAGTAATGTTGCCAAGCTTGTGCCGCTCCTTGAGAAGGTCGCCAAGAGCAAAAGGCCGCTTCTGATTATCGCAGAAGATGTAGAGAGCGAGGTATTAGCAACACTTGTGGTCAACAAGCTAAAGGGCATCCTGCAGTGCGCAGTGGTAAAGGCCCCGGGTTACGGCGACCGCAGAAAAGCAATGCTCGACGACATTGCAATCCTTACAGGTGCAGAGCCGATTTTCAAAGACCTTGGAATCGATATGGAAAGCGTCAGTATCAAACAACTCGGCCAGGCCAAAAAGGTGACCATCGACAATGACAATACCATCATAGTTGAAGGCGCAGGCAGCCAGGAGGCCATCAACGGCAGAATCAAGCAAATAAAAGACGAGGTAGAAGTTACAACCAGCGATTATGACCGCGAGAAGCTCCAGGAACGCTTAGCCAAACTGACCGGCGGTGTCGCTCAAATTAACGTTGGCGCTGCGAGTGAAGCGGAGATGAAGGAAAGAAAAGCCCGAATCGAAGATGCACTGCACGCCACGAGGGCGGCTATCGAGGAAGGAATCGTGCCGGGCGGAGGTGTAGCACTTATCCGTTGTTTGGATGCTGTTAAGAAACTAAAGCTTCAAGGCGATGAGAAAACCGGTGCTGATATATTGGCCAAGGCGCTGAAGATGCCCTGCTACTATATCGCCGCTAACGCAGGAGCTACGCCGAATATCGTTGTTAACAAAGTTTCAGAAGGAACAGGCGGCTTTGGCTATAACGCAGATACGGATAAATACGAGGACCTGGTCGAGGCCGGTGTTATCGACCCGGCCAAGGTTACACGAATCGCCCTGCAGAATGCAGTAAGTATAGCCGGGCTGCTCCTGACCACCGATTGCCTTGTTACCGAGAAGCCGAAGGAGAAAGAGGAAATGCCTGCTGGAGGGCCCGGCATGGGTGGCTATGGCGGCGGTATGGGCGGAATGGGTGGTATGGATATGATGTAATATTGTTCAACTGAAGTTAGTATCTGAACCTGGACAAGGAAGTAAAAGATGAGAAAAAAAGAGTTCCTGTTAATTATAGTATTCGCAATGTGCATTTGGATGATTTACGGTTGTGCACGAACGACGACTAAACCAGCCGGAGTAGATTTGGGGCCTGCAAAGAAGAAGCTCGGAAAGGATGAGCGGATGGAGTGGTGGCGCGAGGCAAGATTCGGGATGTTCATTCACTGGGGTCTTTATGCTGTGCCGGCAGGCGAGTGGAAAGGTGAGAAGATACCGAAAATCGGCGAATGGATAATGGAAAATGCCGATATACCGGTGGCTGAATATGAGAAGCTCGCAGAACAGTTTAATCCGGTCAAATTCAATGCCGAGCAATGGGTGCAAATCGCCAAAAATGCAGGGATGAAATATATAGTCATCACTTCGAAGCACCACGACGGTTTTTGCCTTTGGGACTCGAAGGTAACGGACTACGACATAATGGATGCTACGCCTTTTAAGCGTGATATACTCAAGGAGCTGTCTGAGGCGTGCGCCAAACAAGGCATACGGTTTTGTTTCTATCACTCGATAATGGACTGGCACCATCCTGATGCCCAGGCACCGTTTTATCCAAATTATAACGACAAAACCCGCTCAAATCCCAATTTCCAGCGATATGTCGATACCTATCTAAAGCCGCAGATTAAAGAGCTGGTAATAAATTACGGCCCGCTTGGAGTTCTCTGGTTTGACGGCGAGTGGGTAAAAGACTGGACCGAGCCGATGGGCAGGGATATGTATAATTATGTTCGCAGTCTTCAGCCGGACATTATTATCAACAACCGCGTCGGCAAGGGCCGCAAAGGAATGAGGCCTTCGGGCCAAGACGAAGAGCCCGCAGGGGATTTTGGGACTCCGGAGCAGCGGATACCGGCGACGGGATTGCCCGGTGCTGACTGGGAGACCTGCATGACTATGAATGACACCTGGGGTTTTAAGTCCTACGACCACCACTGGAAGTCAACGAAAGACCTGCTTCACAAGCTGGCTGATATTGCCAGCAAAGGCGGCAATTTTCTGCTAAACGTTGGACCTACTGCTGAAGGTCTTATACCCGCCCCGAGTGTTGAACGCTTAGAAGCTATGGGTGCGTGGATGAAGGTAAACGGCGAGAGCATCTATGGCACCACCGCCAGCCCTATTGGTAAATTGCCCTGGGGCCGGTGCACGGCAAAGCCGGGTAAGCTATATCTGCACGTGTTTGACTGGCCGGAAAACGGAAAACTACAGGTGCCGAATTTGCAAAACAAGGTCAAAAAAGCTTACCTGCTGGCCGATGAGGAACACAGTGAACTGACTGTTAAGAGTCAGGACGAAGGGAAAGTTATTATCGTACCTAAGGAAGCGCCTGACAAAATAAATACTGTTATTGTACTGGAAATCAAAAGCAAATGAGAAGTTTAGAAGGAGCGAGTTATGAAGCTTAAACCTTTGGATGACAGAGTTGTCATAAAACAGATGGAAGCAGAGGAGAAGACTACAGGCGGTATTATCTTGCCCGATACTGCAAAAGAAAAACCGCAAATCGGGAAAATTGTTGCTGTCGGGCAGGGAAAGCTGCTCGATGACGGCAAACGAAACAAGATGTCTGTAAGGAAAAATGACGAGGTTATTTACTCAAAATACATTGGCAGTGATGTGGAAATCGATGGTGAAAAATACATAATTTTGAGAGAGGAAGATATTCTGGGAATTGTGGAGAAGTAGGTTTGTTCATCGTTCATTGTTCGTTGTTTTTTATAAACAAGATTTAAGAGGTGATAGGAAATGGCAAAGCAATTAATGTTTGACGATGTGGCACGGACACACCTTAAAGAAGGTTTGGCCCAGTTAGCTGAAGCGGTCAAAGTGACACTTGGGCCGACCGGTAAAAACGTCATTTTACAAAAAAGCTGGGGCTCGCCTAAGGTAACCAAAGACGGCGTTTCGGTCAGTAAAGAAATCGAGCTGCCGGAACCGTTTAAGAATATGGGTGCGAAAATGGTCAATGAGGTTGCCAGCAAGACATCAGATGTCGTCGGCGATGGAACAACAACGTCAACGGTTCTGGCAGAAGCGATTTACTTCGAGGGCTTAAAGCACGTCACCGCCGGTGCAAATCCGATGGCCATTCAGCGTGGAATCAGCAAGGCCGCTGAGGTTGTTGCGAAATTTATTAAATCGGTCAGTGTTCAGGTAAAAGGCCATGATGATATTGCGAAAGTGGCAACAATAAGCGCAAACAATGACTCGCTGGTCGGTGAGATTTTAGCTGATGCTATGGACAAAGTCGGCAGGGAAGGCGTTATCGAGGTCGAAGAGGGCAAGGGGATGCAAAATGAGCTCGAAGTTGTCGAGGGTATGCAGTTCGATAAGGGCTATATATCGCCCTATTTTATGACTAAGGCGGAGACCCAGGAGGCGATTTTCGAAGATGTTTATATTCTGCTGCACGAAAAGAAGATATCTAATATCCGCGAGCTTGTCCCGCTGCTGGAAAAGGTGGCTCAGGTTGCAAGGCCGATTTTGATTATTGCCGAAGATGTCGAGGGCGAGGCACTGGCGGCGCTGGTGATAAATCGGCTGCAGGGAGTATTAAAATGCTGCGCGGTGAAAGCACCCGGTTTTGGTGACCGCAGAAAAGCAATGCTGTCCGATATAGCAGTTTCAACCGGCGGGCAGGTAATCACGGAAGATTTGGGTATCAAGCTCGAAAGTATCGAGCTTTCGCAATTAGGCCAGGCCAGGAAGGTCGTTATAGATAAGGATACGACCACCATAATCGAAGGGGCCGGCAAGAAGAAGGAAATAAGCGCTCGCTGCGACCAGCTCCGCAATCAGATTGAAAAGACAACCAGCAACTACGACCGTGAGAAACTGCAGGAGCGTCTGGCAAAACTGACCGGCGGAGTGGCTGTTATCAAGGCCGGCGCCGCAACCGAAACAGAGATGAAGGAGCGTAAAGACCTATTGAAAAATGCACTGCATGCTACAAGGGCAGCGGCTGAAGAAGGTGTTGTCGCAGGCGGAGGCGTTGTTTTCCTGCGTTCCATCGGCGAACTGGAAAAGACCCGGGCAAAAGCCAAAGGCGATGAAAAAATCGGTTTTGATATCGTATGCAAGGCACTTAAAGCGCCGACTCAACAGATAGTAGATAACTCCGGCGGATATGGTGATGTGGTTGTCGCTCAACTCCTTGAAAAATTGCAGAAGAATAAAAACATCGGCTATGACGCCAATACAGGTGAGTTTGTCGATATGTATAAGGCCGGAATCATAGACCCTGCAAAAGTCGCCAGGACGGCACTGGAGATGGCTGCATCCGTAGCAGGACTGATGCTGACTACTAATGTTCTGATAACAGAGTTAAAAGATGAGGATAAAGACGAAGAGCCAATTCCAGGGTCTGTAAGATAAATCTCGTTGTGCGTATTGCGTGATGCGTATTGCGTAGGAAGGAAAGAATGTATGGCAGGCAGAATAAAAACGTACAGAGATTTAGATATTTGGAAGGCGGGTATCAGGTTGGTTAAAAATATATATCAGTTGACAGGAAAGCTGCCAAATCATGAACTATATGGTTTAGTTAGTCAAATGAGACGGTCGGCGGTTTCCATACCTTCGAATGTAGCAGAGGGATTTAGGAGATTCACAATAAAGAGTACAAGCAATTCTTATACATGTCATTGGGAAGTTGCGCAGAACTTGAGACGCAGGTGACAATAACAAAAGAGCTTGATTACATACGAGAAAATGAAGAGGTTATTCTGTTCGAAGATTTGGATCATATTTGTCGAATGATTTCGAATTTAATAAAGAAGCTTTAACACAATACATAATACGCACAACGCAATACGATATACGCAATACGATATTATGGCCAAACGTGATTACTATGAAGTCCTCGGGGTGGGTAAAAACGCCTCCGGTGATGATATTAAGCGCGCATATCGCCGTATGGCGATGAAGTATCATCCGGATAAGAATCCTGATAATAAAGAGGCGGAGGCGAAGTTCAAGGAGTGCGCCGAGGCCTACGAAGTCTTAAGCGACCCCGAAAAACGCAGGCGTTATGACCAGTTCGGCCACGAAGGCCTGCGCGGAATAGGTATGCGAGATTACTCGCATATGAGGTGGCAGGATATCGGCAGTATATTTGAAGACATGTTCGGATTCGACGATTTCCTCGGAGATATCTTCGGTGCGCGAGGCAGAAAAGCCAGACGAGGCGGGCCCAGCAGAGGTTACGATTTGGAGACTTCCGTTGAGCTGTCTCTTGAAGATATCGCCAAAGGCACTGAAAAAACTATCGAGTTTACTCGCCAGGATATATGCCCGGAATGTGGAGGCAGCGGCTGCGCCAAAGGAAAAAGCCCTGTGCGGTGCTCAACCTGCAACGGTAGCGGCCAGGTCGCAAGAGGAGGCGGCTTTTTCCAGATGGTATCGACCTGCCCAAGCTGCCACGGCACCGGACAAATGATTACCAACCCATGCAGGAAATGCAAGGGAAGCGGTAAAACACCCAAGAAAAGAGTTGTCAGTATCAAGATACCGCGTGGTGTTCATGAAGGTCAGGGTATAAGGGTTGCCAACGAGGGTGAGCCCGGCCGAGGAGGCGGGCCGAGAGGCGACCTGTATTGCTACGTTAGATTAAAGCCGCACGAATTTTTGCATCGCGATGGTAATAACCTGATTGCTGTAGTGCCCATCAGTTTTACCCAGGCGACTTTGGGGGCGACAATCGATGTGCCAAGCCTGAACGGGGCAAAACAGTTGAAAATTCCGGCTGGGACCCAATATGGAAGCGTCTTTAGAATAAAAGACCAGGGCCTGCCGGATATCCGGACAGGCCGAACCGGCGACCAGCTTGTGCATATAATTATAGAGACGCCGGCAAAATTAAGCACAGAACAACAAGAGCTGCTTAGAGAGTTTGCTAAAACCGAAAACAAAAGAGTATCTCCGCAATCAGCAAGTTTTTTCGAGCAACTTAAAAAGCATTTTGGGAACTCAAAGTAAGAAGACAGAAAACAGAAGACAGAAGACAGAAGACAGAATTTGCAAATGAAGAAAAAGAACGAAGAAAAACCGGAAAAAAATGAGCTTGAAGAAATTCGTCGGCAGTTGAGCGAGCTGCAAAAAGAGAAGGATGAAGTTTTTGAAAAGCTGCAGCGGGTCAGCGCCGACTATGCAAATTACCAAAAACGCGTCCCCAGGCAGATTTCCGATACTATTGCTTACGAGAAAGAAACGATAATTAGAACGCTGCTGCCTGTGCTGGATAACTTCGAACATACTTTACAAAACGCTCATTCGGCGAAAGATTTGGATGTGGGGACGTTCGTTAAAGGGGTCGAGATAATTTACGGCCAGATGCTGGATATATTAAAATCGCACGGTGTTGAGCAAGTAAAGGCGCTCGGTGAGAGGTTTGACCCGGCCCGACACGAGGCGATAATGCAAAAAGCCGAGCCGGAAAAAGAGGAGAATATTGTTTTGGAGGAGTTCCAAAAGGGATATACGCTTAATGGCAGGATTATTCGGCCGAGCAAGGTGATTGTCAATAAGCCGGCATCGGAACAACCAAATCAACAACAGGAAGAAACCGGAACAGAAGAAGAGACAGGGGAAGCGGAAATGGAGCAATGATAATTATGCCAACCTACCAGTATTTATGTGATAATTGCGGATACGAGTTTGAGCGGTTCCAGAGTATAACAGCCAAGCCGCTGCGCAAATGTCCCAAGTGCGGGAAGAATAATGTGAAGCGGCTTATCGGGACCGGAGCAGGAGTTATCTTCAAGGGCTCCGGCTTCTATCAAACCGATTACAGAAGCGAGGGCTACAAAAAGGCCGAGAAGAAAGAAAAAGAAGGCGCTACAGAAAAGAAAACCACTTCCGAAAGCAAAGATATAAAGTCCGTCGGAAAAACCAAGTCTAATACAAAAGACAAAAATAAATCAGCATAAAATTATCATTTGTGTGCCGCTTGCTCAATTCAACCCACTGCCCGAAGTGCCTTTAGGGCCTCGTTTACCCCAGCCAATGCTCATCCTAACGGTGCTACTGCCATCTATAATACGAATATATCTTGTGTCGTAGTCCTCATCTAATGGGTCCGGCTCCTGAGATTCTATTTGCGTCACAAACTCAGGGCGAAATTCAGAATCATCAATTGGTTGGCCAATCTTCTCATAAACAAACCGTTGAGTCACCTTCCTACGACCTGAGTCACCCACAACCTGCGCCAGCATATATGTCTCGCTATCAAACCACAACGTAATAACAATGCAATTTGCTTCATCTTCTATATCTACCCGCCAGGACCGCACTATATAGCACTCTCGGCCATCAAGCATCCCAGTCCCCAGATACTCAAGATTATTCTGTTTTATCACTGTGTCAATATCAGCTTTAGTAATCTCAAACGGGTCACAAATAATGATATTCTTTTCAGCTATCTGGTCACTATCAATCACAACCAGCTTTTTATCTCTGTATTCATTGTAAAACCAGCACTTCTCTCCATCACTGCCTATATACCAGGGCTTTTTGAATTCTTCGGACATATCGACATAGAACTGATTCTTACCCTTTATTTTGAATACCACTTTATTGGATTCTTCACGGTTACCATAATGGTAGGTGGTATGGACCACTTCGGACAATGATTTGAGTTTGGAACGCACATTTTTGATATTCTCAAGCAACGCCCTTAGCTCCCCCGATTGCCGTGCTTTTTCAAACCTCTGTAGCAAATTACCGGAGAACTTGTCCCTCAAAGTCGTGTAATTTAGCACAATTGGCTCAACTTCAACGCCTTTTATACTTTTAAATCCGCTGAGCTTAATTGAACCATTCCAATTACAAGGCAACATTAATGGTATTGAGAATTGATATTTATCCGCATCATACACAGCATAAGAGCGAACGGCAGCAACATCACTCCGTTCTTCGTAGCTTTTGTCGATTGAAGCATCAACAATTTCAAACTGATTGGGAATCATCGGCTGGTCGAACACCACCTGAAGCTCTGAAACCAAAGCCATCTCCGAACCGGAAGCAGGACTAACCGAGATTACCTTCGGCCTCTCAGACTCAATTTGCACAGCAGGCGCTTCAACCTCAACCTGCACATCGGTTTTTACACCCGGCTTTAGAGAAATATCTTTAAAGGTAACCCACTGATACGGCCGAATCTGAAATTGAAATTCCTGAATATCTTTCAAAAACACTTTGGGGAAAGCGAAAGTCTGCTGTCGCATTTGATTAACCGAAAGCGAGGTTTGAACCTGTCCTTTGTGCTCAAAGCCACTTTTATCAATGACAATAAGTCGTATTGCATTGTTGTCGTCAATCATATTATCAGAAATAGTCATTACCAATCCGTCTTTGGACTCATTTGCAGCGGAGAAAATGATCTTTTTACCTTTCACAGTTCTAAAAGTAGTACCATGGCCATTATGCGTCGCTACAGTGCTCCATTTTCCTGTTGCAGCACCAGCTTTTATTTTTGTTTTATTGATTCCAGGTTTGATATGAACGCGGTAGGCAAATATCTCTTTAGGCTCAATAACATCCAATCCACTACTCTGTTCAGACCCTCCGATGCTGCCTCTTATGAAATCAAAATCCTGCCCATCAGCTTCGAACGCTATTTCGTAACCAGGATACTTTGAATTATACCTACTCTTATCTTCTGTAATAATCCTCATGTCCAGTCGGCTTCCATCCGGTCGCCACCACTGTTTGCCCTGGCTGGGATATTCACAAATTCCAACCAGCTCAACTGTAACGCCATTTGGTAGCGCTGCTGTAAACTGCGGCTCATCGTTTTTATTATCTTTAGTTGCTGCCGCTGCCATTGGTAATAGGATTGAAGCTAAAATTATGACTGTCAGTAAGCCAAGAAAGCTGATTTTTGCAGATTTTGGTATTGGTCGAGTTAACATATGCTTAATCCTTCTTTTTAGCGCATTTTTCGATTCGGCTACGCCTATAAGACGCAGACTTAAATTTGTCTTCCAAAACACCATCTCGGCAATATCGATTAAAGTATTGCTGTAACTTTTAGCTTCGTTGCCAAGAGTAACAAGAACCGCCTCGTCAACAGCCTGCTCGCGAATCCTGCGGACGATTAAATTTGCCAGCCAGACGAATGGGTTGTAAAAATATATGATTTGAAGAACAGTTTGTATGAGATTGACCCATAAATCCCCTCTTTTTATATGGGCCAGCTCGTGGATTAAAACCGCTCTAAGTTTGTCGCGCGATAGTTTCTCCAGAAGAGAGGTCGGCATCAAAATGGCCGGTCTGAAAAGCCCGCAAACAGCGGGGCTTTGTAAATGATTAGATAGTTTTAACTCGATATTGCGGCGAACACCAACCTGTTGACGGTATTGATTCAACATGTCGGATAATCGGCCTTTTGCGGACTTACTTTGAAGCAACAGGGCCCTGACAAAAAACATACGTTGAATGAGCAATACGGAAAATACCAATACACCTATAAGCCAGATAAGAAAAACCGTCGCCTGCCAAGTGACCGAAGGTAAGTTTGAAGCAGTAGATGCAACCGGTCCAACAGTCTCAGAAAAGGACCGGGATGGCTGGGCCTGGGGGAATTCTGTGTTTATCACGAAATCTTCAGACGTAACCGGCTTAACAGGTTTAGCGGCGGACATATTGGATGCGGATTTTGAGGCGAACCGCTCAGTAGGTAGAATACCGCCACACCAATAACCAATTCCTGTTTGTAGAGATAGTGTCGGAGGCAGGATGAGTTTGATAAATACCAGCATCCATAGAAAATAGCGAAATACCGCACGCACATGCCTTCGCAGCAGAAAATCAATAATCAACAGCAAGACAATCAGTACGCTGGACTGGACAAACATATTGCAGGCATAATTACAAAACCCGCGGCCGATGCTGTTTATGCTTATCACCAAATTATTAATTATCTGTTCCATTTTTTCTCTCCCATGTTTTATTGATTTATTTTACGTTTTTTGGCTTTGGCTTTATCGACGAGTTTACGCAATTGTGATGCCTGCTCTTTTGAAAGTCCTTCGTACTCAATTAAGAATTGCATCATTGGGGTAAGCGCACCATCAAATGCACGCTTGAGCATTTTGCGAAATTCGCCTCTTTTAGCGTCAATTTTACTTATACAGCAGCTAAATAGCTGCAGGTTGCGAACTCTATCGATTTTTAGAAATCCTTTCTCCACCATGCGGTCCATCGTGGTCTTTACGGTGCTGTAGGCCCAGTTTTTACTTTTGGTCAGTGTTTCCTGAACCGTTCCGGCCGCACAGGGCTCTTTTTCCCAGAGAACTTTCATTATTTCCCATTCCGCTTCGGTTAATTCCACAGTCGATTTTTGCCGGTTGGACTTTTTTATTTTTCTCGGCTTATGCATATCTTTATCTCCTATGTTCTATTTTATTAGAGTATATTCGACACTTGTAGAATATGTCAAGAAAAAAATAGATATTTTTTAAATTTTTTCACATTGCTGTTTTTTTGGCTGCTGATGGTGTATAATAAGGGAAAAATGGCAGTTCATTTATCTTACATCGGGGCCGGAATCTATATTTTTCCCTTATAGCTTGTCTTGAGCTTGTCGGAGGAATGACAAAAATAGTCAGAATGTTGTCAGTTATCAGTTTGGGTGTCTGTGACAACGATAGCCAAATGCACTTTTTTCTCATCCTGAATCTGCGTTGGCGGCCCCGTGGTTGTTTCTTCCACACCGGTCAAGCGCGGCTTAGGCGGGGTTATTATATTGACTATCTGCCTGGCGTTGACATTATCGATAATGACCTGTTTATCAGGTGTTTTGGTTTCTACAAACAATGTGGCAGAATCGAACTGTGCCCAGGAATTTTCCAGACTGGCTAATAGTGAAGTCAGGTTGTCTCGGCTGCAAACAAGAGTATATATATTTTTGTTGCTCTGGCGCTTTAGAGTTACGGAATTTGCAAGGCCGTTGTTCTCAATTGCCCTATTGATGAGCGTGTCAGCGGCGAGAGAGTTATTTGTTTTCAATTCAAGACGGCCCTTAAATCCTATCGCCGGCTGGGTAGGTTCAGGAGTTATAATCGTGTAAATTACGGTTGCCAGAACAGCTGCCAGGGCAATCATAGCGGCGGCAGCCAATACCTTGCGGAAAATCAAATGTCTTGCGCCTTTACGTTCGTCAATTGTTATGTGTTGCTCAGACAATAATGCCTTTCTTTCCAGCGAAGTTTTTACCTGCTCAGCCATATCGGCTGGCGCTTCGGTGTAAGGCAGAGAAGCCACTAACATCCTGCATTTTTGCAATTGCCGCAAACGCAGCTCGATTTTAGCGTCGTGTGCTATCAGCCGTTGAACCTCATTTTGCTGTCTTGTTGTCAGCTCTCCGTCAATATAGCTATTGAGTAATTCGTCGATATCATGGTTCTTATTCATTATAAAAGGTCCTCCATAATATCTCTCAGATTGCTTCTTGCCCTGCTGAGCCGGCTTCTGACCGTGCCTAACTCGATGTCGAGGACTTCCGCAATCTGGGCGTAATTCATACCTTCAATATCCCGCAGGATAACCACTGCTCTTTGGTCATCGTCTAATTCCATCAGTGATTTCATAGCTATTTGGCACAATTCCTTGTTCTGAGCAATCTCTGCCGGCTCAGGGCAATTTTCATCGTTTAAAAAGTCTTTTAATTTCTGTTTTGCCGGGTCATTGTCTATATCCTGCTCGGCGTCCAGCGACCTAAATGCAATCTTCACGCGTTTTTTGCAATAATTCAGGGTCAGATTAACAGCAATCCTGAACGCCCAGGTGTAAAAGCTGCTTTTACCCTGGAACTGCTCAATATTCTCTATTACTTTGACAAAAGTCTCCTGTGTAAGTTCCGCAGCATCATCGGGATTTGCACAAATTTTTAATATTACGTTGTAAATGCGGCTTTGATACTTAAGTATGAGCCGTTCCATCGCTGCCGAATCGCCCTGCCGGCACTGATGAACCAGTATGCTGTCATCGATGCTGATGTTTGTTGTCTGTGGGAGCACTCTTTTCTCCTGTTTTAGACTGGCATGGTCCTAAAAGGTTCCGATAAAAGATAAGCAAAAAAGAGCTTAATTTTGCAATATAATCGCAGATTAGGATTTTCGGGTCAAATTCTTTTCTTGATTTTTCTTTGAGTTTTGTTTACACTAATAAAAGGCGAGTTCACGCCTGAAATGGTTGGTCTTTCGGTGTCTATATGGAGAAGGTAATTTTTGTGAATGTTTTAGGGAGTCAATTCCGTTTTGTTTTATGAATTCCATTCGTGAGTTTGTTGGCCTAAAATCTGTAACATTCTGGTAATAATAAACTTACGAGGAAAATTAAGATAATCGCGGAAAATATGATATAATGCTACTTATAGGAATCCTTTGTGTATTTGAAAAAGGAGGAAAGATGAAAATACAGCCGGTTTGGCTGTGGTAGTTTATTTTATGTCCGGTATTTATGTTGTGCCGACAGATAGAATCTTTCCATCCAGCGGCTATGTGTTTTTCCGGTAAAGTTAATTCCTGAGCTGGTGGTAGCTATGCTGTCGGATTTGTGTAGGGTTTTGGAAAGCTGATTAGGCCAAAAAGATTTTTACGGAATAATAAATGTCATATCAGAATAAAAAGAAGCTTTTTGTAGCCACACTGTTGTTGGTGATTCCTGTTTTTTGCTTTCCGCAGAGTGCGTGGGCCAAGTCGCTGTATGCAATCAGTAACCACTCTTCAAGTGCAATAACAGCTTATAGTATTCAAGGCGGCGAAATACAAAGACAAATTGAAACGAATGTCCATTGGCCAAATGGCGCAGTAGGGTTAGCACTGGATCCTGATTCTGAGGTATTGTTTGTTAGTTACGACGGCACCAGCAAGTTAGAGCTGATTAATGCCCGGACAATGAGGGAGATAAGTAATATCGCGGCGCCTCTTGAATTAGCCGGTATTGCATTTGACCGGTCAAAGCAAAAACTTTATGCGATAGGCAGAGAAACGAACAGACTTTATGTTTACGTATGGGATTCTGACACAAAAACACTTACACTCGAAGATGGAACACATAAATCTCTTCAAAATATTGGTCAGGAGTATGGTTCTTATGGGATAGCCGTTGATGAAAATCGTGGTCACTTATATGTTACTGACAGAACAAATGCGGTTAAATTTTACAGTACGATTGACTGGTCGTATCAAGGCACTATCAATATCGTAGTTAATGACGAGGAACGCATAGCGGTAGGAATTGCCTTTCACGATAATGGCGAAGTGGGTAAATATCTTTTTACCGGCGGGTATATGCATACCCAGCTTAATCAATACCTTACCCGAACAGATGTAACCGATGTTAACAGCCTGTCTTTTGCTGAGTATAACCTCGGAGCAGCCGTAATAGGAGTGACGGCTGACTTTGACACCGGATTCGTTTACGTAACAACGTATAATCATCATATAGAGGTTTATAATAATGCTACTTTTCCATCCGATCCCTGTTATATTGAAACAGCAGGCATTTCCGGCCCTGCGGATATTATAGTTCGCAGAAGTGTTGCATATAAACCGCCTGATTTCTACATTGAGAAAGCTTATGATATAAATGACGCGAATTATGTTTTGCCGAATGATGAGATAACCTATATAGTTACATACGGCCCCAATAGTGCAGACCATAATAATGTAGTAATAACCGATTATCTTCCCTATGAAGTTGACTATGAGAATATATTAGACCCCAATTACAGTTCCAATGACCATACTTATACATGGGTAATCGGTTCTCTCGATGCCAATGCCTCGAACAATTCGGTCATGCTTACAGTGAAGGTAAACGAGCGGGCTGCGCCAAATGGTGTCATTACAAATTTTTGCGAAATTGAGAGTGACACCGCCTATGTCGCGGTGACGGTGGACACGAATGTGGGTTTCTGGCAGCCCGATTCCGATATTATCTACGTTAGCACTTCATCCCCCTGGTCACCCGGAACCGGAATGTCCTGGAGAAGCGCATATATTGATTTGCAGGATGCACTTGAAAGGGCCCGCAGCGGCTACGGTTCTGAGATATGGGTTGCAAAGGGAATATATTATACTCACACGGACCTTGACCCAAAGTACTGGCCCGTGTCATTTGAGCTTGTTGATGGTGTGGATATTTACGGTGGATTTGCAGGCAATGAAACATCCAGAAATCAGCGAAATTGGGTGACAAACGAAGTTATTTTCGAAGGTGTTATAGGTGACAGCACCTACAGCAGCACAGACTATCTGATAGAAGCAACAAACCTTGCCCAACGAACCATTATTGATGGATTTACAGTCAGGACGGGCGCCAAGGCCGGTATAAAGATTGACGGCGGTTCATTAACAATACGAAACAACAAAATTATAGAAGGCCAGTATTTTCCGGACCCCGGTTATGAAAAGGGCTATGGCATAGAATGTATAAACTCATCTTCAGTGAGCATTACAGATTGTTTGATTAAAGACAACGAGAATAGCGGTATATATTGTGACAGCAGCTCATTTGTAATTTTTAATTGTCTGATTAGTGGAAATGGAGATAATAGTTATGAAGGTGGTGGAATATATTGCTATGATTCTGATTTGTTGGTTATAGAACGCTGTATATTCGGAAATAACTTTGCTTACTATGGCGGTGGTATATTAAATTACTCCAGTAGTCCGATAGTAACCAACTGTGTTTTCAGCGACAACACGGCTGTTTCTTCCGGTGGAGGAATATATAACTTTGATTGTTCTTCGCCGACATTAGTAAACTGCACCTTCAGTAGAAACTCGGCTGGAAGTAGCGGCGGAGGAATGTACAACTATGAGTCTTCTGCTGATGTAACAAGCTGCATCTTTTGGGGCGATTACGCTGAAGGTGGTAACAACGAGATTAGTAACTATTCGTCTGACACAACCATCAGATATTGCGATATTCAAGGTGGCTGGCCTGGCAGCACAAATATCGACTGCGACCCCTGTTTTGTTGACGCTGAT
>CAZBWE010000028.1:5885-9815 GCA_964495465.1 uncultured Pirellulales bacterium | reverse complement strand
TGGCTGGCCTGGCAGCACAAATATCGACTGCGACCCCTGTTTTGTTGACGCTGATTCCAATAATTATCACCTTGATGTGAATTCGTCTTGCATTGACGCAGGCGACCCCGATTTTAGCCCCGACCCGAATAAGACCGATATTGACGGCGAGCACAGAATTGTGAATGGCCGGGTTGATATTGGGGCGGATGAATATTATTGGAGTCTTGCTGATTTTGACAAAGACGAGATTATCAACTTCATCGATTACGCTACGTTTGCCAGAAGCTGGCAAAGCTCATCTGGTGAGCCGGATTACAATGATGTTTTTGACCTCGAAGACGATGATATAATTGACTACGCTGACCTTGCTATTTTCTGTGGTGATTGGCTCTGGCAGGCCGCCTGGACACAGCCAATAGGATTTTGATTACTGATGAGGCCGGGTATAGTCCCATAGTCCCTGGAATACGGGAAGCCGTTCAGGAGAGAATCGTTTTGTTTATTTCAGGTTAAACTCACCTGAAAGGCGTTTACCATTAGGACATAAGCAGTTTGTCTGGAGGATGTAGCTTTGGTCTCCGGCCGGTTCAAAGGGCAAATTGAATTCGTAAGCCCTTAAAAAATCCCGCCAGTAGTCGTTGTTTTTGGCTGGATTGGTCAAATCGATATCGGGCCAAATGGTGACTCTCTTGCCCTTGGATTCGGAAGAGCGCTGAGAATATTCATACAATTCAAAACGAAATACACCTGGCGCCTTTATCTGAGAACCGAATGAGTCAATTAAGCTGACATAGGACTTTATTGCTGTTTTTTCCTCGGTCCCGCCAGCATCGATAAATTTTGTCAACGGCAGAATTTTGACTTTTACAGGTGCAAAAATTGCATTTGCACTTGGTTTTGGCTCGGTTGCTACTTGAGCCGGCTCACAACCGACGACAAAACATAATAAGCAACATATCCAAAATAGTACGGTTACAGACTTCATAAGCTATAAGTCCTCATTGAGCATATGGCCAAGACGATATTTTTTTGCTCGCAGATAGTCAACGTTGTGTTTGGTTGGCTGAGCCCTTAACGGTATCTGCTCGACTACTTTTATACCATAGACCTCAAGTCGGCTTATTTTCTTGGGATTGTTAGTTAATATTCTTATTTTCGTGAGGCCTAAATCACGACAGATTTGGGCGCCAATTCCGTAATCTCTCTTATCAGCCATAAAACCCAATTGGAGATTGGCTTGAACCGTATCGAGCCCCTGCTCCTGGAGTTTATAAGCCCGTAATTTATTGGTCAGGCCGATGCCTCTGCCCTCCTGTCTGAGATAAATCAATGCGCCTTTACCGGTTTTTTCAATCATCTTCATTGCAGTTATCAGTTGGTAGCCGCATTCGCACCTTTTCGAATGAAACAAATCGCCGGTCATACATTCCGAATGCACCCTTACGAGTACCGGTTCAGGGTGTTCGATTGGTTTACCTTTATCATCAAGCTCACCCACACCGCCTTTACACAGTGCCAGATGCGGTTCGGGTGAGGTTATGCTCTCGTAGCCGATTAATTTGAACTCGCCGTAGTCGGTTGGTAAATTGACACATTCGAAGCGCTTTATCTGGCTTTCACGCTGGAGGCGATATTCTATCAGCTTTGCAATTGAGGCGATTTTGAGATTGTGTTTTTTGCAGAATTTGAGGAGCTGTGGTACCCGTGCCATCGAGCCATCCTCGTTCATAACCTCGCATATAACGGCGGCCGGCTTTAGCCCTGCCAGTCTCATTAAGTCAATAGCTCCTTCTGTTTGTCCGGCTCGAACCAATACACCGCCCTGGCGGGTACGCAGTGGGAATACGTGACCGGGTCGCGAGAGGTCACTGGGTTTAGCATTGTCGGCGATAGCGGCCTGAATCGTCTTTGCCCTGTCAGCAGCACTAATACCCGTGGTTATGCCCTCAGCAGCATCAATACTGACCGTAAAAGCGGTTCCGAAACGGGCGGTATTGTCTATTGCTTGTGGGTACAAATTGAGCGAATCGCATTTCTCAGCGTTGAGTGGTAAACAGATAAGGCCGCGGCCATATGTGGCCATAAAGTTAATTGTTTCCGGCGTAATCTTTTCGGCAGCGCAAACCAGGTCCCCCTCATTTTCACGGTCTTCGGCATCGACAAGGACAATTATTTTGCCCTGTCGAAGCTCCTCCAAAATGTCAGGTATTTCACTAAACTGTACTGACATAAATATTATCTCTCAATTATTTTAGCACGATATTATTTATTAACGTTATTTGTTGAATTTTGTTCATATTTTTCGATATATTGACTTCCCATTCGGATGTAAACAAGTGTAGCGATAATAGCGGTTCCTGCAGCGGACCACCAGAGAACCCGCAAAAACCATATCCAGCCGGGCAAAACCGTTGAAACCTCAGGGGCAATCAGAATTGCCGCCACCATTGACAACTGCAAGACATTGGCAGTCTTGCCTATAAAAGCAGGAGCGATAAGGAACTTCGAGGTGATGAAGTAAACAATAATGAATCCAATTACCAAAAACAGGTCTTTACTGATTATAAGAACTACGACTGTCGTTGGCAGATGAAATCCTTTGATTTGACCTCGCTGTGAAACCAGCAACAGGCATGCACACGTGATGAGCAGCTTGTCGGCGACCGGGTCCAGAAATGCACCGAGTTTAGTGGCCAGTTTTTTTGTGCGGGCCAAATAGCCGTCAACGCCGTCACTGATTGCCATAAATAAATATATGACGATTGCAATATGTCGCATAGTAGTACCAAGCTCAGGATTATTTATCTTAAGCATGCAGCTGACAAACGGAATTATCAGCAACATCCTTAAAATCGTAAACTGATTGGCCCAATTCAACTTCATAAATTTCCAATTTGTTATTTATAATTTACTATTTATTATTATCTGTGCAGTAATAACATTAGCTCCCTGCGATTCCATAATCCGGTATATTAAAGCCCTGGGCTAAATTTGGCAATATATTCTTGCTTGATAAAAGACAGACCCGTTGTATAATTCAGGGATTCAAACAAAGGACAACAAAATGGCTGTGTTGAATGTTAATATAGACCATATTGCGACGATAAGGCAGGCCCGGCTGACCGATGAGCCGGACCCTGTCTGGGCGGCGGTGGAATGTGAGCTGGCTGGAGCGAATGGCATTACTGTTCATCTGCGTCAGGATAGACGCCACATAAACGACCGTGATGTCCGGCTGCTAAAAGAAACAGTCGCCTGCAAGTTGAACCTCGAAATGTGTATGGCTGAGCCGATAGTTAAAATAGCGGAAGATATCAGGCCGGACCAGGTGACTTTAGTGCCGGAAAAAAGGTCCGAACTGACAACTGAAGGAGGTCTGGATTGTGCCGGGCAAAAAAGACGTCTTGCTGACGTGGTCAAAAGAATGCACAAAAAGGGTATTTCGGTCAGCACTTTTATCACGCCTGATAAAGAGCAAATTATTGCCTCGTCCCAGACCGGCTGTGACGCAGTTGAACTGCATACCGGTATGTATGCAAACGCCAACCCCCAAAGGGCCGTCAAGAAGAGATTAACGGAATTGAAAGCTGGCCGAGATATTGCAATGGAGAATAGTCTTATTGTTCACGCCGGGCACGGTCTGACATACCGAAACATCGGCCCTGTTGCAGGCATCGAAGGAATTTGTGAATTCAATATAGGCCACAGTATCGTGGCAAGGGCTGTCTTTGTTGGTATAAGACAGGCGACCATAGAAATGATAAGATTGATAGATAAAAGTGAGCTAAAGTGAACTAAAATTTGGAGTGCCTGAAGTGCCTAAAATTATGGAATATAACTTTAGCTCACTTTAGGCACTTTACACTTTAGGCACTTTCATGTAGGAGATAAAAATGTTTTCAGGTGCAATGGTAGCGTTAGTAACACCTTTTCAGGATGGGCAGATTG
>CAZBWE010000028.1:0-5785 GCA_964495465.1 uncultured Pirellulales bacterium | reverse complement strand
ATGTTTTCAGGTGCAATGGTAGCGTTAGTAACACCTTTTCAGGATGGGCAGATTGATTTTCAAACTCTCGATGAGTTGATTGAGTTCCAGCTTGAAAACGGGATAGACGCAATAGTGCCGGTGGGCACGACCGGAGAATCGCCGACTTTAAGTCATAATGAGCACAAAGAGGTTATCGAAAGGATAGTCAAGACCGTTGGCGGAAAGGTGCCTGTCATCGCGGGGGCCGGCTCGAATAGTACCGCAGAGGCAATAGAACTAACGGCGTTTTCAAAAAAGGTCGGTGCTGATGCTACCCTGCAGGTTGGGCCATATTACAATAAACCCACACAGGAGGGCTTCTATCAACATTTCAAGGCGATAGCTGAAGAGGTTGACCTGCCGATGGTGTTATATAATATCCCTGGCCGGTGCGGGGCAGGTATGACGCCCGAAACAGTCGCTCGCTTATCTGAAATCGATAATATCGTTGCAATAAAAGAAGCGACCGGAAGTATGGACCAGGCCAGCGAAATCGCAATACGTTGTGGTATGACGATTATATCCGGCGATGATTCTCTGACATTGCCGTTAGCTTCAATCGGCGGTAAAGGTGTTATCAGTGTCGTGGCAAACATTGTTCCCACGGATGTCAAGGCGATGACTGATTTGATTCTCGAAGGTGATTTGGTGTCGGCACGCCAGTGGCACAAGAAGCTGTTTGCTTTGTCAAAGGGAATGTTGACGCTGGCGACTAACCCGATACCCATCAAGGCAGCGATGGCGATGCTGAATATGTGTTCAGAGGAACTACGGCTGCCGATGACGCCTCTGGAAGATGACAGAAAAACAATCCTAAAGCAAACATTACAGGATTATGGCTTATTGAGTTAAATAAAATTTTCAACTGCCATACTATTGTTGTGCTTCATATAATGTTTGCAGTATATTTGAAACCATATTACTGACCGAGTGATTTTTTTTGAGATATTGCTGGGCGTTTTTGGCAATTTGACGTGCAAATTCACGCTTATTGAGCAGCTCCTGCAGGCATCTGTATATGCTAATCTCGTCATTCGGGTCGAACAGAACGGCTGTGTCATTTTCAATAATCAAATCATCAACGCCGCCCTTGCAGCCGGCAACGGCTGAGCCGACACTCATCGCCTCCAATAATAAAGGATTAAAACTGGAGATTGGCTGCGGCTGAATGAAAATATCACCAGCGGCAAGAACGGAATGCCAGGGCTTTAGTCTTGGCACAATGGTAACGACCTGCGTAAGGCCAAGAGCAGTTAATAATTTCCGTAACTGCCTCTCGGCCTTTCCATTTCCTATTACAGCCATCATAAATTCATAGCCGTCAATCATCAGGTGTCTAACGGCGCTAAATAAATTCTCAAAGTCATCGGCATTATTCAATGGGTGAGCTGTCACCAGGCAGGCAAGACGAGACGACCTGTTAAAACAACTGCAATCCTTCTTTGCAAAAGTGCCGATGTTTATATGTTTGATTCTCTCGGTAAATTGGGGGTGAATTCTGGAAATGTTGGCCGCAATGCTTTTAGCCGGCACGATGATTTTCGAACATCGCTTCGATGAAACATGAAGCTTGTCCCATCGTTTGTGTAGCGAATTAACCGTCAATATATAAGGCAAATCCAATTGACGGGCTAATTGCCTTGTAAGCGACGCCTTGCTTTCGCATAAACAGTACAGGATAGTTGGTTTGTACTTCGTAAGCTGGTCATAAAGAATTTTTCTGGTTATCCTTTTTAACAGGGGCAGTTCATAAACCGGATACCTGATAACCTCAACAGTGCCGGAAACAATTGAATCTATATCACAGTTTTGCGGACAAACTAAAGCAACGGGGACCGACTTATCTGCCAGGCCGACTAATAGATATTCCAGGAAAGTTGAGTATTCACAGATTGTATGTTCCGATGCAATCAGAACCGGCCGAAGAGCTCTTTTTTGCTCAATGTTCATATTTCATTGTTTCAACTAATAGCAGGTATTGTGCTTTCTAAATTCTACATTCTAAATTCTCAATTCTAAGGTCTTTGCTGGTATATTATCTTGAAAATCGAATTTTGGCCATTGTAAAAATCGGGACTCAAAATGTCTTTTTTTAACCTATTTACCGGTTCGTGGCTTTCCCACAATACCAAATGGCTAATATTTTAACTTGCGATTATTTGTGCATCTGGTATAAAAAGCATTAGCCAAGAGACGTAATCATGAATAGATTATTGGTCATTGCAAACAGATTGCCCTTCAGTATAGCCAAAAAAGCGGGGGAGATTTGCTTCAATCCAAGTCCGGGAGGGCTCGCCACAGGTCTTTCTTCACTGCCTGAATCTTTCGAGCGACTCTGGCTCGGCTGGCCCGGATTAACAAACGAGAAGCTTACAATCGAGGACAGGGGCCATATTAAGGACAAACTTGCTGCCAAAAATTGCGTGCCAATATTTCTTTCTAAAAAGCAAGTGGAACGTTACTACCTGGGATTTTGCAATAAAACGATTTGGCCTCTTTTTCATTATTTTTCTGTGCGAACCGTATATGAGGAGCGTTTCTGGAAAACATACAAGCAGGTTAATCAAATGTTTTGCACTGAGGTGATGAACATCGTCAGACCAGGTGATTATATCTGGATACACGATTATCAATTGATGCTGCTTCCACGTCTTCTTCGTGAAAAATTACCGGAGTTAGAAATCGGTTTTTTTCTGCACATACCCTGGCCGTCATTTGAGTTGTTTCGTTTGTTGCCGTGGCGTGAGGAGATATTAGATGGTTTATTGGGAGCTGATTTAATAGGATTCCATACTTATGATTATGTTCGACACTTTCTCAGCAGCGTTTCAAGAATAAAAGGTCTTGAGCATACGCTGGGCAAGGTCAAAGTAGGCAGTCGTGCTGTTAAGATGGATGCGTTTCCTATGGGCATCGATTATGAAAGATACTCACAGGCAATCAAAAACCCCGTCGTTCAGAAGGAGCTGGAAAAAATTCTCCAGAAAGTCGGGAAGCGCAAAATCATTATATCCGTAGATAGACTGGACTACACTAAGGGAATTATCCAGCGGTTAGAGGCCTTTGATTTATTCTTGTCAAAAAATCCTGAATATAAGGGCAAGGTTACTTTAATAATGGTGGCTGTTCCTTCGCGCACGGGTGTTGAAGATTATAAAGCCCTGAGAGAACGGCTCGAACAACTTGTAGGAAGAGTTAATGGAGAACATGGAGCGATCGGCTATATGCCCGTCTGGTATCTATATCGCTTTATGCCTTTTACGAAATTGATGGCGTTATACAACGCGGCTGATGTTGCCTTGGTTACACCTTTGAGGGACGGAATGAACCTGATAGCAAAGGAATATATCGCCACTAAAACGGACGGTAGAGGTGTTTTGATTCTTAGCGAAATGACGGGGGCAGCAAGTGAATTGGGAGAGGCCCTGATAGTAAACGCCAACAACAAGGCAGCAATTTTACAGGCCATTAAAGAGGCACTTGAGATGCCTCTTTTTGAGCAGATGGAGCGTAACAAATTAATGCAGAAAAGACTTCGGCGTTATGATGTTCTGCGGTGGAGCAGTGATTTCATCAATGCTTTGTGTGATATCAAGAATGATCAGCGAAAGCTTGGTGTCCGCAAGCTATCGGAAGCTACAAGGCATAAATTGGTCTGTGACTATGTAAAAAGCCATAAACGGTTGTTCCTGCTTGATTATGATGGAACTCTTGTGGGCTTTAGAGGCAAACCGGCGCAGGCGGGACCGGACGATGAAATTGTGACTATGCTGAAGAGTCTATCAAGCAACCGGAAGAATTGCGTGGTGATAATAAGCGGGCGAGATAAAGCAACGTTGGAACAATGGTTTGGCGGCCTTGATACCGGATTAGTTGCCGAACATGGGGCCTGGGTTAAACAAAAAGGCCTGGACTGGCAGTGTTCAGGGGCTTTCAGAAACGACTGGAAAGATAACGTCAGGCCAATTCTTGAGCTTTACACAGACCGAACCCCTGGTTCTTCCATCGAGGAAAAGGACTTCTCGTTGGTCTGGCATTACCGCAGAGCTGACCCTGAACTTGCGTGGGTCAGAGGGCAGGAATTGAGAGGTGCTCTTTTGAACCTAACGGCGAATTTGGATGTTGGTGTTTTCGAAGGCAGTAAAATATTCGAAATCAAGAATCTTGGTGTGAATAAAGGCCAGGCCGCTAAATTTTGGCTTGAAAAACCAAAATGGGATTTTTTGCTGGCGGCAGGTGACGATTATACCGATGAAGAAATGTTTGTAGCCCTGCCTGATGGGGTATATTCTATAAAAGTAGGACTGAGTATTTCAAAAGCGCGTTTCAACGTGGATACACTGGATGAGATTAGGTCGTTACTCAAAGAATTGGCAAGGAGTTAGAATGTTAAGCCTTGAAGATTTCCGGACAATTGTTCCTGACAAGACATTAGCCGAGATTTATGCTCGAGCACGAGGGCTTTATGGCAAGCATATTGTTCATATCAACTCCACCTATCAGGGTGGCGGGGTTGCCGAGATTCTGTATTCACTTGTGCTTTTAATGAACGATGTTGGTATAGATACCGGCTGGAGAATTTTACACGGAAGCCCTGATTTCTTTAATATTACAAAGAAATTCCACAATGCACTGCAGGGAGCAGATATAAATCTATCTGAACAAAAGAGACGTTTATATCTTCAGGTTAATGACAATTTCGCAAGATTTACGCATATTCTCAAGCACGACTGTGTGATAGTTCATGACCCTCAACCGCTTTCACTTATCAAATATTATAGAAAACGTCAGCCCTGGATATGGCGGTGCCATATAGACCTTACCGACCCTCATCCGCAATTGTGGGATTTCCTAAAAGGTTTTTTGCTCAAATACGACCAGGTTGTTGTATCAAGTGAAAAATACTTTAAAGAAGACCTGCCTGTTGACCAGCGCCTGATGTGCCCAGCCATCAATCCACTTACGCTTAAAAACAAGGAACTTGATGGAAAGACCATAAAAAAATATATAAGCAAAGCAGGTATTCCGACTGATAAGCCGGTAATTACCCAGGTCTCAAGACTCGATCCATGGAAGGATCCAGAAGGTGTGCTGGAAGTTTTCAAGCGAGTTAAGGAAAAGGTCGATTGCAGGTTGGTCTTCTGCTATAATCTGGCCAGCGATGACCCCGAAGGCGTGCAGATGTACAATAAGATTTATCGCAAGGCCAAAGGATTGGCAGGTAATGGGGATGTCCTGTTTGTCGTCGGTAATAATGATATTTTGGTAAATTCCATTCAGAGATTTTCAAGCGTAATAATACAGAAATCCATAAAGGAGGGCTTCTGCCTTTCTGTTACTGAGGCACTATGGAAAGGCAAGCCAGTTATCGCATCAAATGTCGGGGGGCTGCCCGCACAAATCGAAGACGGCAAAAGTGGATTTTTGCTTGAGCCGAACGACATAGAAGGATTCGCAGACAGGATTATTCATATACTGAAAAATCCTGATGAAGGCAAAAATCTGGGCGAAAATGCAAGAGAATATGTTCGCGAGAAGTTTCTGGTAACCCGCCTGCTTTCAGATTACCTGGATATGCTGAATTCTATAATAAACCGGTAGATTTCAGCAGATATAAGTGCATTTTGGGTAACAATCCTCCTTCGCCAGTTTGTTTATGGCCTTTCCGCATAATATTTACTGATCCAATCCTGATTATATTATAAAAATCGCATTTTGGGGCATGAATTACCAGTATACGTAAAACTACTGTGTTTTCTGAATT
>CAZBWE010000027.1:8157-26472 GCA_964495465.1 uncultured Pirellulales bacterium | reverse complement strand
TAAAGAGCTGCAAGCTTTCTACTTCAATATACTGAGTCTAATCAAGTCTTGACAATTGATGTAATTTTTCCAATAATAGTATCAGAATAAAGGATTTGGTATGCATTTTGAGATAATAGGTGAGATTGAGAGTATTGAGACGATAGCCAGCGGTGGGAAAATCAAAGATATTATGCGGCTTCGTAAACAATATGGCTCCGCTAAATGGCGAAAACTTAAAGGGATTGCTAAAGTCCGCCTTCGGAGCGGAAGTGTCCGCAATGCTGAGATTCACTGGTATGAAGCTCATGGCATAGGCAGAAAGAAGTTGAAAATCAAAAGATTACTGGATTAAAATTATGGCTAAAGAAAGCAAAGAACAGTCATTTGCGCTTTGCATAGAGAACAAGGAATGTGAGGATTTGGAAAAGCGTAAGATTTACAGAGTCCTGCCGGACGATGAGGCAGCAAAGGAAGGATACCTGAGAATCGTTGACGAGTCTGGGCAGGACTATCTGTATCCTGAGTCCTACTTCATTCTTGTCGAACTTCCTATCGAAGCACAAGACGCCTTGCAAGTGGCAGGCTGACCGCTACGTTACCGTGACATCTTGATGAAAAAATAGTTATATCCTTCCGGTGTTTAACTATAGGTAGTTTATATTGCGGTATCCGCTAAGTTCAGGTTCTTATACGGAAACCATATAAGCAATTGTTAGACATAGACAAGAATGGAGAAATTTTATGATAAGTGCAAACACCCAGACACCACTGAGGAAAGCTCCCTCACAATCTGGCAAGGGAGGATTGGGCGGTTTAATCGCTCTCATGCTCCTCGTTGGAATTCCAGCCGCTTTTATCTGGTACGAGAAGAACAAACCTGAGAACATCAAGGCTGCCTTTGTCCAGAGCGGCTTTGGATTCGGGAAGTACTACATGAAGTTTGAAAAGATCGCAGAGTTTAACATGGCGGAGGCAGTCTCATCAGGAGTTGAACGCGCATTTGGCATCAGTATCCCGCCATCTGTTATCAAGCAGATTGGCCCGAAGTACTTGGGCACCACAGCCGTTCTCGCAAAGTTGATTTCATGTGGGGACGCGATTGGACGCCCAGACACATCGAGCTTCATTCTGCTGCGCGAGAAATACGTTCCCAAGGGCCAATACTTCGTCATCCGTGATGGGTTAACTGTGGGTTGGATTTCCAAGCCAACATACGAGGGTCGTATAGATTATGATGAGGGAACCTTTGGAGTACCTGACCATGTGAAGAACCGCCCCATTATCATTGAGATAATGGTGTGGGAAGGTGACTGGGTAGTCATCGATTAATCCGAGGCGAACAGATGATGGACAGATCGCTTTCTGCGTTGCAGACTGCCTAACCAGTCGCTCCAGCGGACGTCACGAAAACGCCGCCGATGAGCTTTCCATTATGTGCTTTGAAAGATTGAAATTGAAGACAATCCGCTCCGCCTGAAGTGGAGAAATCCACCCAGCAAGCAAAACCTGCGTTAGATATAACAAAATTATTGGTAAAATTTACTTGATTTTTAGAGCCCTTTATGGTATCTTTATAACAGAGGTGATAAGAAAATGAGAAAGAACCATCAGTTACCTATATTAATAGAAAAAGATGAAGATGGATTTTATGTAGTTGAATGTCCTGTATTTTCGGGATGCTACAGTCAGGGAAAAACCGTAGATGAAGCCCTTAAAAACATTCGGGAAGTAATCGACTTGTGTCTCGAAGAAAAAGAAAATAAAGAAGCCCTTAAAAATTTCCATCCCCAGGAATTAAGTTTCTACACACTATCTTATGCCTAAATTACCTAACCGGCACCACAGGTGTGCCGGCTAAACATCAAACCTCGTCTGTGATACTTACCGCTCCCTAATGGTCGCGGCTCTGTCTCGTCCGTCGTCCTTCTCTACCGACACCGCTTTTTTTTCGCTATTGCGACGGCCGAGGCGATTGCGAAGTTTGCGGTGTGTGTAATACTTATACTTATGTGTCTAATCCCGAGCTGCTCGGCAATTTTTTTAACCTCTCCCGTAAGAGCAACCTCCGGCTGACCCGCAGGATTGTTTATTATCTCGATATCCGTCCAGGCGATTTTGCCGCGCCAGCCGGTCCCCATCAGTTTTAGAACAGCTTCCTTAGCTGCAAATCGGCCGGCTAATTTCTCTATCGAATTTTTATTCGCCTCGGCGTATGCCTTTTCAGCAGCGGTAAAAACCCTGTCGGTGAACCGCTGCCCGTGCTGCTTGAGCATCTTTTCTATCCTCGGACAATCTACAAGGTCTATACCGTGTGCCACAATTTCCATATTTTTCCAGAATACAGAAAACAGAATATTATCTCCTGTCTTCTACATCCTGACTCCTGACTCCTGCCTGTAAATTTTATCCAGGCAGAAATCTATAAACTCGTCCTTTTCGCCAAATGCCGCATTTTTTGTAAGTCCGGCGTTCAGCTTATCAACAACATTAACCCATCGGTCGGAAATAATCTTCTGTTCAACCTGCCTTTGCACATCTTCCAACGGCTTATAGCTCTTAAGGCGCTTGTCCTCCAGCTTCATTATAAAAATATGTTCCTCAGTTTCTATTAAGCCGGTAATCTCACCGGGTTCGGTCTTTTCAATCTCATTCACAAGCACATCATAAGGTTCAGCCAAAGATTGCGGCTGCAGGGACATCCATAATCCGCCGAACTGGCGTCTGTGTCCGTGCGAATACTGCTTTGCCAGCTCACCGAAATCTTCCCCCCCCCGCAGTCGTTCGAGCAATTCGTCGGCAAGCCCCCTCGCAAGCTCCCTGCGGTCTTCGTTCGGGTCAGTAATGTTCAATTTGGCCGGCTGAATATCAATCAATCGAAACTGCACTGTCCCCGGCACAACGAAAAACTCATCCTTCATCCGGTCGTAGCAGTCCGTCAGCTCTCTATAAGTAATAGGACTGTTATTGGAGAACTTCGACATTATCTCTGACTGGGCAAGAATCAATCTCTTCTGCTGCTTTTTAAAGCTCTTTCTGTCCAATCCCATCTGTTCGAGTTTTTCGTCGGCCTTTGCCTCATCGCCTCCGTAGCTAAGCACAAACCTTCTCATCTCCGCCTCCGCTGCTTTTTCCAGGGCTTCATCAATATTTTCACCTACCCGCGTTTTAGCGAGATGATAAAGCAGGATATCCGATATTTTGTTCGTTACTATTTCGTCAATCCGCGCCCTGGCCTGCTTTTTGAACTGCTCAAGATTACTGATTTGCGCAGCCGGCCTGAGAACGTCTATCAGCGGCACAACTGCCTCACCTTGTTCAACCGGATAATTAATTATCTCATCGCTTGTTATCGGCTCACCGCCCACTATCAGGACAAGGCCGCCCGCCTGCTCTACAAGCTTTATCCTCTGCGCAAGAGAAACACGTTCTAATTCAGCATCAGTGAAAGTTGACCCGCCCCTCTCGGCACAACTGCCGATAAAAAATAAAAGGAAAAAAGACCAAACAGAAACGATTTCTATCCACTTATAATCTCTCTCTTTACACATTTTAAATCAAACTTTCAAACTCAAAAAATCATCAAAATCAAACAGCTATTCCGATTCGTTGGGACTGCCTTTTAACCCGATTTCTTCAGCCACCTCACGCATACCCATAATCGCATCTTCAATAACCTTATCCAGCTCTATACCAAGCATCCCGGCGCCTTTTTCAATTACATCACGGTTTACACCCGCTGCGAAGGATTTGTCTTTCCATTTCTTTTTGACCGATTTGACCTTCATATCCAACACACTTTTGCTCGGCCTAACCAAAGCCGAAGCCACAATAAGCCCGACAAGTTCATCAACAGTATAAAGGGTCTTCTCCAGGTCGGTTCTCGGCTCGACATCGGTGCATATACCCCAGCCATGAGAAAGAACAGCACGAATATACTCGTCAGGCCAATTATGGCTTCTGAGAATCTCCTCGGTCTTCCGACAATGCTGCTGGGGAAACTTTTCATAATCCAGGTCGTGTATTAATCCGATGATGCCCCATTTTTCCTCATCTTCTCCTTTTTTTCGGGCACAATAACGCATTGCCGCCTCAACCGCCAGGGCGTGCTTAATCAATCCCTCACTACTGTTATATTCATTCAGTAACGAAAATGCCTCTTCACGTGTCGGTTTCACCTCTGCCATAATACACTGCCCCACAAAATGTAAATTACTGTTTTTTCGCTTCTTAAAAACAAAAGTGACGATTTATACAAATAATAGTAAGACCAATTTAACAAAATTGCAATCCCTATTTTCAAGTCTGGCAATCCGTTTTTTGGCTACTTATGACTAAAAGGTTTTCAGCAAGACCAGGAATATGCCGAATAACAGTATTAGCCGTAAATATAAATAAACAGGAGAAAAAGTGAAAAGTTCACATTGGCTCATTGCACTATCATTGATGGTATTATCTGCAAGCTGTCATACTGACATTGTAACAACACCCCGCCTAAAATTGCTCGCTGAAAAACGCATTCATATTGAGCCGATTCAAAGCGAAAATCCTCGGGTTGGACAGGTTCTAAGAGATATCATTGAAAAAGAATTTATCAGGAAGAGGATTGAATTAGGCGACCCTAATACCGCCACGGTTCTAATCGCCGGCTCGACATTTATGACGGTCAGGTCTAAAGCAAGCCAGACGAAAGTTTCCGTCATCGGCAGTGGCTCGGCTTTTGCGAACCAGGCAGTCGAAAGTATCTCTGTTACAGCCAGAGACAGAGACGGGCAAATCCTCCTTACCGCTTCCTACGATAACAAAAAGCAAGACACCGTCAGCAAACTCGGAAAAGAATTCGGCAAGGCCCTCGCCCAAAAACTCAAATGACTCACCGGTTGCCAGGTTATGGTGGGCCGAATGGCAAAATATCCGGCCTATTACCAATGAAAAAAACAGCCCCCGTGCTTTCTCACGAAAGCAAGCACGGGGGCTGAAAATATAAACTCAATCAGCTACCCTGTGTTATTACAGGTTACGGCCACTGTTCCTCAAAAAGCCACATCTCCGCCAGGACAGCAAAGTCTCTGAAGTTGACCTTCCTCGAACCTTCCACCTCGGCGTCGTATATCTCTGCGGGCGACGGCACCGGGATATAAAGCGTGTCGTCTCCGGGTGTCAAATCGGCAAGGTATGCTACCTCAGCCGACGACAGGGTGCGATTATAGATGCGGACCTCGTCTATGTCGCCGTTAAAGGATTCCGGGCAGCCGGGCCAGGAATCGCTGTTGGTATTGCCTATCACCAGACCGGCATCGGTGCCGTCAGCAAAGGAGAATGAACCTGAACCAATGGCTCTGCCATTAAGATAAATCACGGCATCACTCCCATCAAAAGTCGCAGCCACATGCGCCCATTTACCAATAAGGGGCAGCATTGTTCCGGGTGCGGTATAAACACTTGTCGAATATTGCCGCAAAGCAAGCGCGCCATCAGTGCCCGGGGTGTCCACCTCGAACATAAACATCAAGCCGTCGGACGACCAGCCATCCCTTTTGCTAATTATGCCCTGAGACTTGTCTTCACCATCGGCCTGCATCGGTCCGGACCACCTAACCCAGGCAGACAAAGTCATAACACCTGTTCCTTCTGTTGGGTCCCAGGTTCCAAGACTAATTCTGGCCCCTCCGGAGCGGTCGATGTTGACGGCAGAATCGCCCATCAGGCCCGGTAATACCCACGTTACTCCGGCCGCACTGAGAGTCCCATTGTGGTCGTTGACAGACACATCATTAGCAACAGAGCCCTCGCCTTCATCAAACGGGAAGTATGCGACCAAGCCGGTTGTGCCGGGGTCCTGCGTCGGAGTAACGACGTCATCCTCGACAAGCCAGTCACGCCCCATCATCTCAATCTCCTGATAATTTATCATACAATCACCACCTGGGTTACCGGCTGGGGCATAGTCCGCCTTGGCAAAGTCTGGCGAGCGTGACGAAAGAAAGCATTTTGACGTGTACAACATAATGTCGTCAAAATATACAATTCCGGAACCGCCGAACTGCGGATTGTCCCTGTTGCCGAAACCGATATAGAGCTTCTGAACATCGGTTAGGTCAACACCATCGAACGCCGACAGAGCAATACCCCATTCGTGCCACTGCTGCTGTGTTATATCATTCATATCGCCATCGTATGGCACAACAGCGATATGGCCGTCCCCATCTTCCAGGGCAACATACAACTGCTCGGCGCTGGTAGCGTCGTTATTCGGGTCACCATAGAACCACAGCACCAGTCCCTCAACACCCATTATCGTCCAGTCTTCAGTGAATTCGAGACTGTTAGGCCCGGTAGTTTTTGCCGAGGCCTCCGAATAATACTGCAGCGGGTTGTCGGGATTGTCATAGGGATAGGGCTTGGATTGATTGTCGCCGTCATTCTCGTAGTAGTATGGCATCGACACACCGCTGCGGACAATTGTACTCTCCATCAGGCCGGTGCCTTCATCATTCCAGTGATATACCTGCGAGCCGGTGTCGTTTCCCGGCAGAGATACACTAATGTCCCAGCCGTCCCGCCAGACGTAATATATTCTGTCGCCGGGCTCCCAGGGCGAACCGACGTTATCACCATAATCGTCCATATTATCCACAACAAGATGCTCGCCTGTCGTAAAACTCCAGACCTGTCCCTGCCAGAATTCGCCATCACCTACTTCATCGACACGCCAGTAGTATGTTGTATTAAATTCCAACATTCCGGGTTCATATCTGTTGACATCAACAGTATTGTAGTCAACATTGGGATGACTGACCGAGTTGGCTTCACTGACATCGTTGAAATCTGTTCCGATGTAAATCTCATGCGAAGTTGCCATCGCGTTTGGAGTCCATTTAAGCACGGGATTGGCCTCTACATCCACCGCTTCGTCATCCGGATTAGGATTCATCGCCTTTGGTCCGCCAGCCAGCCGGGCGTTGTCGAAATAAAAGTCCATATGGACTCCTGTTTCTTCTCCATCGTTGTTGGTGGCAATGATAAACTCGACCCAGTTGGGATTTCTTCCGAGCGCAAGGACATCCGGGTCAGAAAGGTATGCACTGTAATCGAATTCCAGCGTTACGTCTGTTGCGCCGCCTCCGCCCTCACCCCAGCCGACGAACAAAGGTGCGCTCACCTTATAATCGCCCCAGTCGGCGCCCTCTGCATTTAGCAATATCTCCTCGATTTTCAGCCAGCCCGACTCGGTGGTCGCAGGTATATGCAGGTCGATAAGAAACTTCGTGTTATTCATAAAGTCATCTACATGACCGGCATCCTGCAACTTAATGGAGAGGTTCTGGTTCCAGCCCGCATGCGTGAGTTTTAGACTTGTATCGCCCAGCGAGCTCCAGTCAGTGCTGTAGTTGTACTTTGAGGGCATATTGGTGGGGTCGTCAACGAGTAATTGATTACCCCAGTCGATCCAGACATCGTTAGCATCTTCCCAGTCGCCGATAACGGCATCGTAAGTCCTGGTATATAGTTGCGCATTATCCAAATAGTAAATACCGCCGGTAGTAAAATTAGCATCATAAACCGTTTTGATTATCAGCTCAGCCCAGTTAGGGTCGTGGCCGCTCAAGACATTTCCATAATTCCAGGTGACCGTCCTCGTATCGGAATCTCCGAAATTTACGGGGTCCCAACCGCCTGGATAACCGGGATTGCTCGTGTCAGTATCAGGCTGGCCCAAGTTCTGCCATCCGACTCCATCATCTGCATTGACGACCAGTTGAATCTGGGCCCAGTTGCCTCCTGACCATTCAGAAGTAACCCAGGAAACATCCAGCGAAAAGGTATCATTTTCCTTAAATATTTCCGTCAAACCTACTTCGTAGAGCCGGATTACTAAAACGTCCTGCTCTCCGCTCTCCGGAACATACAGCTTGAGACTATTGGAGTCTAATGTAACCCCGATTGTGTCATTGTAGTCTATCGTGGTGTCATTGGGAGCACCGCTCCATATATCCCATCCGTCATTGCTGTCTTCCCAGTTGCCTATCACCAGGCCGTAAGTTGAGGATGTTAGGGACAGTACTAAAACAATACAGATAAAAGAAACCAGCTTATTAAACATAATATTCCTCCTTCAAATTAAGGTTAAAATTATAAATTATGCTTTAGACAAACACACTGCCGATTCTGGCAAACCAATAATACTCCTGCCTCCGCTAAAATCAGCTTTACACAACTCCGATATGAACCCCTCATATTCAAAAGCACGATACGAGCAGATTAACAGGGATATAGAATTGCTCATTTTCCGGAAAAGTTAATAATCTACTTGTTGCTTTTTATCCAAAGTTTTTACGTAATTACTCCGGAAGACAAAAACCAGATACGCTGTAAAAATCCCGGAAATCAAAATCAGGTGGTTACGTGTTTAATTCTACCCGATATAGTCCTCCTTCACAGGAGATAATCTCCAATGAAAATCAATGTACACAGATGTAATTGCTCAATACTTACACCTATTATACAATTTACTATAACCGAAAACAACCCAAAATGTTCGTTATTTTGCGCAAAATAATCGTCATTTTGCGAATCTTTCTTGCCGATATCACCCCTATATTGCAGGAACAGATTATGTCAAAGATTACCAGGGTCATATTGATGGTCGAGAGGTCAAGGGCCTTCGGGAGGGGCCTGCTTCACGGCATCGTCCAGTATTCGAATCTTTATGGCCCATGGTTATTCTATATACAGCCGGAATCCTACAGGAAAAGCAGGGAACGGTCGTACAAGTGGATGAAAGACTTAGATGCCGATGGAATCATAGCTTATACGTGGGACGCCAAACTTGCTGATATGATAGTTGATTTTGGGCTTCCTGCAATGATTCGAGGCATCGATAAACCAACTGGGAATTCTTATTGCATAACAACCGACCAAGTTGCGATAGGCAGTATGGCCGCCAGGTACTTCATTGAGCGCGGCTTTCAGCAGTTTGCCTATTGTGGCTTTGACGATATGGTTTGGTCTCGGCGACGGGGCGAGAACTTCAGTAAAATGGTAGCTGGACTCGGCCTTGAGACGTTCTTCTATCGACAGCCCAAAGCAAAGCGTTTGCGCACGGCGGACAAGGAGCAGGCCGGCATCGCCAAATGGCTCAGTTCACTGCCGAAACCTATAGCTGTAATGGCCAGTAATGATGACCGCGGCCAGGATGTTTTGGCGGGTTGTAAAATTGCCGGCCTTGAAGTACCACGGGAGGTGGCAATTTTGGGTGTAGATAACGATGAATTGCTGTGCGGCATATCCTATCCACAGTTATCAAGCATAGCGCTCAGTATAGAAAGGGCAGGATACGAAGCTGCCCGTGTTCTTGATAAGCTGATGAAAGGACAGGAGCTTTCAGATAACGAGAAGCAGGTAACTATCTCTCCTTTGAATATTGTAACCAGGCAATCAACAGATATTATGGCGGTCGAAGACCAGTGCGTTGCCGAGGCGGTCCACTTTATTCGCAAGCATACCAGAGAGGTTATACAGGTCAGTGACGTTGCGCAGGCGGTTGGCTTGTCTCGCAGAGCTTTGGAGAAAAGATTCCGAACAGCACTGGCACGCTCGGTTCACGATGAGATAAAATTCACCCGAGTTAATCAAATGGCTAATATGCTCATGGGCACAAACCTGCCTATATCACAGGTGGCAAGGTTATTGGGTTATCCGGATGTTAGTAATATATCCCGTTATTTCAAACAACTGAAGGGTATGAGTCCATTGGAATACCGCAAGAAATTCGGACCCAAATAAGTGCTTGTAAATATGACTCAACAAACTTAACACAAATTCTCGTATAGATTTTCAAGCGGCTGATTTCACTTTTTTTTGCGCATTCATTGATTTTCGAGGATCTTTTTAATTCTTCTCAATTTTCCTAAATAACCCACTCCCCCAAAATCCCACAAAATAGTGATTGTTTCCACTAACGACTGATAATATCTCTCTTCATAAGGTCAAAAAAAATGTTTTAATATAATTTTATGCTTGACAAACTGGAACTTACACAGTTAAATTAGGGCACAAAGGCAATCTGGTGAGCCCCTATAACAAAAGGAGTTGGCTAAGGAAAAGGGATGGATAAAATGAAGGATTTATTTACCACCGGCGAAGCCGCTGATGTTTGTAAGGTAAGTCAACAAACAATCATTCGTTGTTTCGATGCGGGCCGGCTAAAAGGATTCCGAGTGCCCGGCTCGAGATTCCGCAGGATTCCACGCCAGAGTCTGGTCAAGTTTATGAAGGAAAACAACATTCCTCTGGACTCGATCGAATCCGGCAAAAGGAAGGTTCTTATCGTTGACGACGATGCTGAGATTGTCGAGCTTATCGTCGATATTCTCACTCGCGACAGCAGGTTCGAGACAAAGACCGCATCAAGCGGCTACGAGGCAGGAATCGCAACCCAGCGGTTTCGGCCCGACCTGATATTGCTCGATTATATGCTGCCCGATGTCAATGGTAACGTTGTCTGCCAGACGATAAGGAAAAACCCCGAATTCGAAAACATCAAGATTATTATCGTAAGCGGCGTGGTAAAACAGGATGAAATCGACCAGCTTATCAAGTCCGGTGCACAGGATTTCATAAAGAAGCCGTTCAGCATAGAAGATATTACCAACAAAATCAACTCGGTCTTGCAGATGAAATAAATGGAGCAGCGGTTTGCTTTTCGCGCAGCGATTCTTCAGTATAGCTCAGGGCAGACGGACATATTATATATAACAGAAAACCGAAATCGCAAAGTTGAAAAGCTCGATGCAGATTCGGAACCGGACCCTTGGACTTTACCTTATTGTTTTATGTTTTTCACACGTCATCATATAACATATGCTATGCGGCATACGAGGATATAAATGCCGGATAAAAAAGCTGATACAACGATTGCCCACCACGTAGAGCTTTCTGTCGGTCGGCTCGATTCGCTTTCAATCCTGCCCTGTGTTGCTGCACGATTTCTTCCACAACTTTTACAAGGACAATTTTCTTCTTCGGCCCTGGCCGATATCGTAAAGTTAGACCCGGCCATTACTGCCAAAGTCCTTTCGCTTATCAGTCAGCAGGGAGTGAGCATATCGGGCGGAAGATTTTCGCTTCGCCAGGGCATTGACAGACTCGGCGATAGTTTCATTCGCGATGCGCTTGTTTCGCTCAATGTTCTTCGTGCCACAGGATGCGGTGAGATTAGAAAACAGCTTACTCTCCACTCGCTCGCGGTGGCCTGCTGCGCCAAAGACATCGCTGAAATCACGCTGCCCCAAGAGGATTCACAGCTGGCTTTTTGTGCGGGGCTGTTGCACGATATCGGGAAATTTGCTCTCGAAGAGGTTATGCCTAAAAGTTTTGCTCGTATATTCGAAGAAGCAAAATCGCAAAGAGTCGGCGCCTGCGAAGTCGAGCGAAAATACCTCGGCACCGACCACACCATACTGGGCAGGCGTCTGGCTCGAAAGTGGCACCTGCCCGATGCTGTTGAACTTGCCATCTGGTTCCATCACAGCGACACTGTGACAATTTATCAAAATATGCCCGGGGCAAGGATAGCAGCTATCGTGCAGTTAGCAAATTCTATGGCACGGCAATCCGGCATCGGCCAGTCCGGCAGCTTCGACTCACCGGAGGAAATAGAGCCGACAGTCAGTGTGCTCGGCATGGATGTCGAACAGCTAAAACCAATCCGCCAAAGTTTGACCAGGCAGGTTGAAGACAGAGCCAAAGTTTTGGGCCTGGATACACCGGATGCGATAGCAAGGTATGCTGATGCCGCCGGCACCACAGTTGCCAAACTGGCTTATGAAAACGCACGATTAACCGACGAGAATCGCCGGCTGCAGGCAGCGTCGAGCCATCTTGATTTTATGACGGAGTTTCTACTTAATGCAAACTCGGCTGCCGGAGCTATCGATATAGCGCAAACTTTTGCCCGCTGCTGGCAAAAATATTTTCAAACAGGGATGGTTTGTTTGTATTTGACTCCGATGGCCGACTCGCTAACTCTTGAGGCCGTCGTCGTTGAGAACCTGTCGCAAAGTAAAACTGTCCTGCTAAACGTCCCGGCTTCAGCATCGGCCATACCACAGGTGATTGCAAACAAATTCGGGATTTTAAATGCACAGGATTACGTTGACTGGCTGTTCGAGCAGCTGGACATCGAGTTTGATTTGAGCCGGACCAGATTAGTGCCGCTGCTTTCATCGGGGCAGGCGACAGGAGCAATTGTTTTTGAGCTTAACTGGCCCGGCGATATAGAGCTGTTCGAAGATAAGCTCAGGACGGCTGCCTCGATAGCCGGAACTATTTTGGGTATGGCACGTGCAGGGCAAAGACAGGAACGTTTTGCAGAGTTGTTTGCACAGCTTGTCTCAAAACCCAAGGCCGCCCAATCCAAAATTGCCGGCGGCCTCCTTACAGATGCAATAGCCGAGATGGCAGCAGGTGCCGCACACGAATTGAATAATCCGCTGCTGGTTATATCCGGACGGGCACAATTACTCGCCAAGGCCGAGACAGATAAGGAGAAAAAACAAGCAATAGACCAGATTAAAAAAAATGCCAACCAAATCTCTCAAATTATCGATGACCTGATGAGCTTTGCTGAGCCGCCGAAGCCAAAGCCGACTCAGACAGATATCAATCAAATCCTTGATGAGTCCATACAGCTGACAAGTCAAAAAACGAAGACAGAACATATCAATACTCAAATTGAAGTCGCTGATGACGTTAAAAGCGTTTTCGTAGATTCGGCGCAGGTCGTGTCGGCAATCGCAAATATCATTACGAACGCCATTGAATCATACACGGACGAATCTGGGCGCGTGATAATCACCGCAGAATCTGTAAAGTTCGGAGACTTCGTGAAGCTAATAATCAGGGATTCGGGCTGTGGAATGGACACACAGACCCTGCAAAAGGCGACCCAGCCTTTCTTCTCGGCCAAGGCGGCAGGACGTAAAAGAGGCATAGGCCTCGCCCACGCCGTCCGCTTCATACAAATAAACGGCGGCTCAATGGAAATAGCAAGTGAGCCGGGAGAGGGAACCACTGTGACGATTTATTTGCCTCGCGGGTAAATTATCCATCCTGTATTTCGTATATCAGAGAATAATAAAAGAGGCGTTTTTGAACGCCCCTTTTATTATTCGAAGGAGGAGGGATGAATCCTGATTTATCATACGTTCCCGGTCGTTTTTTGTTCACATGTTCGACAAATTAAAGAATTGTATATTTCACTATTTTTCGTTGATTCTTGACTAAAATGCAGATATTTGTATAATATGGACTGAAAATCATCAGAAAACCGCTGGAATAAGCAATGGTGCTGAGAAAATGAGTCTGAGGATATTAGCAAAACTCGTCCTGGCAGCAGCATTTAGCACTGTCGGCATTTGGACCCTGCCCGATTGTTATAGTGCACCAATTCCAATAACAAAAACACCATTATATAAGCACCTCATAAAAACATCTGAGAAGTCCGCCGGCAGGCGAGATCCCGCCAGAGGCGGAGCGGAACCGAACATGCAACAGGAAAAGCCCCCGGAAAAAGCTGAAGCCCTGACTAATGAAGTGCATATCCGGCAGGACTGCCGGACTAATGAACTGACTAATAAACCGGTTCATAAACAAGAAGAGGAATTTAGTGAGAGAAAGGTTGAGGGACAAACTTTTCAAAACAAAAACGCCGGCCTTTCCGCTCTGCACCCTGATATGGCTTTTAGCGAGGCAATTGATGTTTTTCGCAACTCAACTGACCCTCCGCTAAATATAATAATGCTTTGGAGAGATATAGAGGCCAATTCAGACGTTGACAGATATACTACCATCGGTATGGAGCCGGTCCCGGGGGTATCTATAGGCAAGAATTTAGAGCTTGTGCTGATGGCAGTTTCGAGTAATCCAAAAAGTTTAGGTTATGTTGTTGATAATGGAACGATTATCGTTGGGACAAGGGATTCTATACGCCTCAAAAGTGAAACGCGCGTTTATAATGTAACCGATTTGTTAGGCCAGCCGGCAAATTATTTCATTCCACTGGCACCAATGCCCTATTACGGAATGCCTTATGGCGGAGGGTATGGTGGCAATAATTACGGAGGAGGCACAATGCCGTATGGCGGTTATGGCTACGGAGGACAGGGCGCTTATGGCAGTCCTTATATAACGGGAGGTTATGGAACCAACGTAGGGAGCATACGCACAGGAACAGGTATAAGCACCAATCCCTATACAAGATATGACAGGGGCCGGGACCTTGCAGATTTGATTCAGGCACACACATCAGGAACAAGACGGTAAGGACCGACAACTGAACTGAAGTCATTTATATTTCAAGGAATTCCTGTTTTATAAATGTCGCAGCCGGCGAGCATATAGCGTTGCGGCTTTTCTTGTCACTTCAGTAACACTTCCAAAAAAGAAAATTTTCATTTCCTCTCAAGAAATCTTGTCCTCGATACCGATAAAGTAAAAACTATTTCATAATAACAAGATGTCGCGTGTCCGTGCTGTTTGACGTTTCTTAAGCCCGGCGGATTTTAAGACTGTCCTGATGCACATTCACAGGTTTCACCTTCTCCTCCTTCGCCCCTGCACACAGCAGGGGTCTTTTTAATCACTTTTGAGCTTGTCGGTTGTGGGACAACTTTTATACTTATAGAGGTAAATTTAGCAGCTTTTTGTGGCGTAAATTGAAAATGTTATTTTGCTGCTTAATATAATAGATGAAAAGGATAAAATTTGGTCAAAAGCTCTTGCAATGGCGAATGGCTTTGAGTATTAAAAATAAGGCCTTTTTTCACCCCAATTATAAGGGCAGACCCTAAATGGTGCAGTCCGTTCGTCTGTTCCATAAATATAACCGCCGATGAGTGTCATCAAGAAATAAGGAGTTGTCATATATGTCAATGAAACGCCGTGAATTCTTAGCCAAATCGATTGTGGGTCTGGGTGGTCTGCTGCTGAATTCGGATTTCACAACCTCCGCAGAACAAAAGCCCACGGCCTTCGACCCGTATGAACTTGTTCCGCTTGGAAAAACCAAAATTAAGGTCTCTCGTGTCGGCCTTGGAACAGGTATGCGCGGCCATATGCGGCAGTCGAATCAAACACGCCTGGGGAAAGAAAAGTTTGAGGCCCTGCTGCGGACGGCGTTCGAACGCGGTATCCGTTTGTTTGATTGTGCGGACACGTATGGCACACATCCTTATTTGGCCAGAGCGATGAAGAAGATACCTCGCAAGGATTATGTGATAGTCTCAAAGATATGGTGGCGGCACGGCGGTCTGCCTGAGCCGGAACGACCGGAACCCGACGTGGTTGTTGAGCGTTTCCTCAAAGAGCTGAAAACCGATTATATTGATGTAATTCTTCTTCACTTTGTTACATCAGAGAAGTGGCCGGAAGAGCTGAGCGGGAAGATGGAGATATTAGCGAAGCTCAAAAAGAAAGGCATTATTCGCGCTCATGGCGTGTCGTGCCATTCATTAGCGGCATTGGAGGCGGCCGCAAATGAACCATGGGGCGATTCAGTGCACGCCCGCATTAACGCTTATGGAACAAATATGGATGGGCCGCCGGAAAAGGTTGTCCCTGTGCTGAAGAAAATACACAAAGCCGGTAAAGGGGTAGCAGGTATGAAGCTTATCGGCGAAGGAAAATTCCGCAAGAGTGATGAGAAACGCGATGAATCGGTCCGTTATGTGCTCGGCCTGGGCTGCGTGGATACAATGGTTGTCGGCTTCGAAAAGGTCAATGAAATTGATGACTTTGCAGCACGGGTTCGAAAAGTCCAACTGCCGGATGAAAAACAGGTAAGGATGTTATGATGAAACTCAATCATAACCTTGCAATGTCGGCTGAAACGATGCTCTACCTTTCAGAAAAAATCCCAGTCTTATACAGGCCAAAGAGATTGTGAACTCGCTAAACTTCTCCATCGGGTGTTTACGGAAGGTGATGCAAGCGCTTGGCATATCCGGCATTGTAGAATGTAAGCGTGGGCGAATCAGCGGCGTAAAACTCAGAACCACAGTTGTGACGCTTCTCGATTTATAGAGGGCAACCTGCGGCGACCTGGACTTTGCCGACCCGCCAATTGCAGAAATGAAAAAGCCATTGAAGGCATTTAAAAATTCTCTGGCCAGCACCGTAATTTACAGAGAAAAATAAAAAAAACCGCTTGTTCCGGTTTCCCCCCTTTTGATACAGGTATTTTAGCTCAAAATTTGTGAATTCCACCCTTATTTTTACCCCGTAAAGGGGGTAAAACAGCCGGAAAGGGGTATTTTTCACCTCGTAGCTGTTTTTTAGTAACTATTTTCGTTATTTCCCCAGGAATTTTTTTTGTTTTTCCTTGACTTTTCGTTATCAAATATATATACTCGAATAATCATGGAGGAGCGGTGAGAAAGCTTTTTGTCCTCTTCCTTTTAGTTTTCTCCCATATAAAATCCTTGTTAAGTTGTTGCGCGAATTGCGAAAGATATTTTTTGCTGAGTTAATTAACGGTGCAGGAGCAAGAAAGGAATAACACGTTAACAAACCGGGCAATCTCAAAACTACTTGATTTTGGGAGTGTCCCGGCTGGTCAGGAAAGCGGAGACCATCAACAGATTAAGCCCTCTATCGCGGAGCTGCTCAATCGTACCAGCCACTCAAAAGACATTTCCGGCGAAGTTTCCCTGCAACCATCCTGGCTTCCTGAAAGAAAAATAACACCAGACAAAAAAATGCCGACAATCGGAGGCAAAACCTTTGTTATTGTCGCGTGGATTATTCTCGTCTTGATTGTCGGGGCAGTCGTAGGAAATTTGGGATTCAAACTGGAGTTCCCGCCGAGTTTGGAAACAGTCCAAAGGAGCAGCAGCTACCTGTTTCACATAAGTATGTTGGCGCTTGCCGGATGTGTTCTAAGTCTAACCACGTGGTTATACTGGAAGAACAAACTCAGCAAGGCCGCAAACATAGCGGTTATTATCGTCATAATTCTGTCGGGCTCTCTGCCCCTATTGACAATAGGCGGCGGAAATGGCCGAAACACAGAGATGAAAAAATTAAGCCGAGCCCTCTTCCGTTCTTCAAACACAACAACGCCGATGGGTGAGCGGGTAACCGGTATCCTGTTCAGCAATGACAGACCATCTGCCATAATTGGTTACCGCATCGTGCACGAGGGAGAAGCAATACGCGATGTTCAGGTCGTAAAGATACACAAGGACAAAGTCGAATTCGAGAAGGACGGCAGGAGATGGACCCAGACAATCCAGGGGGCACCAACAGCTTACTGGGAATAAGCCAAATCTACCATAATCTCACTGCTCAGTTCGAGCAGGCAGCAAACTAAAATATCAACAATAGGCCGATTGCTGCTTCATTTCGTCGTTTTTCAGTCCGGCAGAAGTAGCGCCGGACGAAAAATCTAAATAACGAGTCCGAAAACACGGACAAATCAATTCGTTGTCATCCAAACTAATACAGCAGTATAAGACGTTCTTAACCGCCGCAAAACTGATAACCGGTCGTTTATAGGGCTACTTAATAAAATCTTTGCGAATACTTCATTGCTCTTAAAGCACCTCGGCTACTAAGACGAACTCAAGACCGGGGAATTATTGAATTCTTAACTGGAATATTTGGCCTGTGGACAACAAACAACGACATAAAAGATTGCGCCTGCTTATAAAAAAGCTGAACAACGAGCGCAAAAAGCAGACAAAAAAAGTAGATATACTCTGCAACGATTTTATTGCGGCGCAGCGAGACTTTATCAAAAGACTAAACACCATTAGTTTCGCGGCAGATTTCTGCGAGTCTATCATTGGTCCGTCCGACCTGAACATGCTTTTGCGCACGGCCAGCAAGCTCTTTAAAGATAGAATTGCCAAAGCGAATGTCAGCTTCTTTTTGCGCCGGACAGAGGGATTTGAACTGCATATGTTCGAACGTGACAAGCCAATCGCCCTTGAAAATCAGCATCTGGAGAATTACTTCAGCGCCGAATTGGTGGACAGTATCTGCAGCTCAAACAGTTTATGCACCCTCGATGATATGTTTGCGATGGGCTTGCAGGGAAACTTAACCAGATTAAACAAGATCTCCGCCGTTACGATTCCACTGGGACAGCTTGGCTCGTCATTGGGTTTTATACTGATTTACCGGTCATCGCAAAACAAATTAACCACCGATGAGATAAACGATGTCTGCATGGTAACAAGGGGCCTTTCCCAGGCGATTTCAACCTGTCGAGAGCCTTTAAAATCACCCGATTGAAAACTTTGCAACAACGCAAATAAAAGAAGTCATCCGGCA
>CAZBWE010000027.1:0-8057 GCA_964495465.1 uncultured Pirellulales bacterium | reverse complement strand
CGGATTGAATTTTTATTTTTAATTTTTGAATTTATCAGGTTTTCCGGGCAGTGAGAAATCTGCCTGCTCATCCTCAAGGATGAGTATCCAGTCGCTGCCTCTGCCGAAGGTTGGCGGAGTATAGGTCTGAAAGCCCCAGTTGTCTGTGGAATGGACGTAATACGCAACTCCATACCGCGGGTCATACCAGATTTCCCTGATTCTTTGTGCCTTGATGATGTTCTTATTGACGGTGAATTTTTCACCCATTGGAGTATAGATAAAGGCAAAAGAGCCGTCAGATGCTATCGCCGCCCGAATCTTTGCTTTATCATTCTTCGGGCCAGCAACTATCATCTCCTGGGCCGGCACGAGCTTATAAAAAGGACGAGACTCAAACAACCGGCGAACGAAGCCCATCTGGAAGGCGCCGGGGTGGTCGATGGCCTCATACCAGGGAATATCGGCGTGTATTCTCGGCTCCCGGCCCGGCTGCCACATCTGCCAAATACTGTTGTGGCCGTATGTGTGTCCGCAGGCGCCTGCCAGAAGCGACCAGTATGCCGCCTGACGAACATCATAAGCATCGAACCGGTCATATCGATTGAAGTCTCTGAAATAAAAGCCGACCGGCATACATTCATAACGTGGCTCACCATCAAGTGTCGGCTTGGGTGGTTCGAGGGCGTAGTCATTCTCGGCAAACAGGCCGTTGTCGTGGTCATGTCCGCCGTGCGAGGATTGAAACATATTAAAATCGAGCCAATCCGCATTATGAAAATGAGAGGATGAAAAACCCGGCCCCCTCGGATGATAGGTCATCAGGTGATTCCCACCATCGCCTTCTTTCAGGCCGGCCGCCATAGCATTTACAATGGCCCGCTCCTGCTCGTTTGTAATGGTCCAGTCCCCACCCAGAATCCAGATGATGGGCTTATCTCGGTAACGCTTGCCGAGAAACCGGCCATACACACGGGCATTCTCAACCGTAAAGACAAAAGGGGGATTTTTGCCGGTCTGTTTCCAGTGGCTGCCCCAGCTTGGCAGCATACCAATAAAAAGTCCCAGCTCCTCGGCCTTATTAACAATATAGTCCACGTGCTGAAAATAGGCATCATTCGGCCTGGCAGGGTCCTTATCGATTAACGGCAGGTCGCCGTAGGCATTAGGGACATCCAATCCATTAATCTCTGCCAAGACTACTGCCTGTATTACGGTGAAGCCCTTCTCGGCACGGTTAGTGAGGTATCGAACCGCTTCTTCCCTGTTCAGACGGTGAAATAATTCCCAGGCGGTATCGCCAAGGTAGAAAAATGGCCTGCCGTCTTCATACTCCAGATATCGGTGGTTTTTCGCAACCTGAATTCTGCCAGCCAGGCAGCTCGAAGCCATCAAAAGGGTTAATCCAATCAACAACATGGTCCTTACAGAATGTGGCGGCAGGACAGGTAAAACATCCTGTAGCTGACGAGAGCGGCTTTTCAAAAAACCGGCCATTTTTTTATCCTTTCCTTTAATAATGCAAACCCAACTCATAAATGTATTTACGATTTTTGATTTTCAAATCGGCAATCAGCACTCGTAAATCGAAAATCAGCATTTAAGCATTTCAAATTCACTAAGCTATCAAATTCTGCTTTGAGTTACAATGTTTCGCTGCCTGATTTTGCTAAACCTGCCGCTGGTGAAACTCACATAATTACTTGCCCGGACGGTCCATCAAAAATAAGGATTACGCTGTTTGGTATATATTGGTATATACCAGATACCACAAATGCCAAAGTAAAAAAAATTTTGTGAAGATACGAAAAATAGGGTATTTCGCAACAATCCTGAAGCCGTTTATGATTTTCGTTTTATAAGTTAGGCATTGCTCGAAAGTTAGCTGGCGACCCTGAAGCGCTGCTGCATCAGGGTAGTTCTCTCCGCCTGAGAAAAAGTTCGGAAAAAATTGACTTTTTTCCGATTAGCGGGATTTTTTACTTGCAAAAATCTAAATTGTCTGGTAGAAGAACAATGTTTTATAGAATCTTCCGGTTTTGAGCGAGTGAAAATTGATTGCTCGTATTGATTAAGGCACTTTCAGTTGTGAGGTTAACAGTGGTGGAGTCAAGACGAAAGATACGAGACCAAGGAAAGATACAAATCCTTGGCCTTTGTTTTTTGTACTTGTGCCTTTTATTACTGGGGAGCTGTTCCAGCGAATCGAAGTCCTACAAAATAAGTCAGCCAACGGTTAATGAAGTTGGCAAAACATCAGTTGATGAAAAAAAGGCCGAATTGCTTAAGCGTATCGACCGCAGATTCGAGGACCCGGAGGCACATTATGAGCTGGGCCAGTTGTATCAGGCGGAGGGGATGTGGACCAAGGCGGAAGATAGCTATAATACAGCTTTGAATTTTAAGCCGGCTCATAGACAAGCGCAGGCAGCGATGGTAAAAGTGCTGATAGATAGCGGTGATACAACGAAAGCGACACAGTTGGCCGATATCTATATGGGTCAGGCGTCCATCGATGCAACAGAATCGCTAAAGCTCGCTTTAGCATTTCAAAAGCAGTTTCTCGATGAGTATGCCATGCAGTGTTATCAGCAGGCGCTTCGCTTGGCGCCGAATTCAGCCAAGGTCAACAGGCAGATGGGCTACTATTACCTGAGCAAGGGCGACAGGGAGCGGGCGAGGGATTATCTAAGCCGCAGTTTTTCTCTCAATCCCAACCAGCCGGAAGTGGCCGGTGAGCTTGGTCGGCTCGGCGTGGAAACAAGAATACCTCGAAAGACCGAGCAGCAAACAGGGAAGCTGGACAAGATTGTAGAGAAATCAGACGAAGTGAAATAATATTAACCATAAATTAGTCCGGATTAAGCCGGATATGGGAACTGATAAATAAAGACGTATGAATTTGTGACAATCTGTGTTTTTTAGTTAATTGCTTTTTCATTGCCCCGTAGCGAACGGATGCGCTGCGGGGTTTTTTTATTTTACTATTCAGTGTTTTCAATTTATTATCTCAAACTGATTGATGGCCTTTTGTGAAGATTCCTGGTTAGCTCAAAGGTTACTATAGTGATGATAATTGGAGATTGAAAATTATGATTTTGGGAAAGTATTCGTTCGGAGTCGGCGACAGGTTCTGCCATCAGGGAAAAGCACAGCTTGCTGCGCTGATAAAGGCAAAAGAGCAAGGCATTGATATTACGCCCGTTTGGAATAAATCCCATCGCGAGCATACGATTATAGGGACAAAGCCGGCAGATACGCGCAGAGAGGCCGATGATGCTGTGTCGGCCTGCGGTTGGATAGAACCTTATTTCGTGGATGCCGACCACATCGGGCTGAAGAATGTCGATGATTTCATCGAATCCAGCGATTTTTTCACGCTTGATGTTGCTGATTTTATAGGTGAGCCGGCTAATGAAAGTGATGTAAACAGCTTTATCGAAAAACATAAGAAATACATTGGCTCGCTGGCAATACCCGGCATCGATAAGGATTTTAACATCAGCAAAGGGCAGGCAAAGGCAATAGCAAAAAAGTATCTGTTGGCGGTAAAGCAAGCAGGGAAAATCTATCGCCACATAGAGTCGACCAAGGGGGTCGGCAACTTCATTACAGAGGTCTCGATGGACGAAACGAACCAGCCGCAGACGCCTGTCGAGATGTTTTTCATCCTCGCCGCCATTGCTGACGAAGGTATTGCTGCTGCGACTATTGCGCCAAAGTTCACGGGGCGATTCAACAAGGGCGTGGATTATGTTGGTGATGTGAATGGATTTGCCAGGGAGTTTGAGCAGGATATCGCAGTGATTAAATTCGCCGTGAAGGAATTTGGACTTGATGCAGATTTGAAACTGAGTGTTCATTCCGGCAGCGACAAGTTTTCCATTTACGGGCCGATGAAAGAGGCACTGAAAAAATTTAATGCAGGACTGCATCTTAAAACTGCGGGAACGACCTGGCTTGAAGAGCTCATCGGCCTCGCAATGGCCAGCGGAGAGGGGCTTGAAATCGCAAAAGAAGTCTATGCCAAAGCGCTGGCCCGCATCGACGAACTTTGTGGGCCTTACTCTACCGTTATTGATATCGACAAAAAGAAGCTGCCTGAGCCAAAGAAAATTGCCGGCTGGGATGGAGAGCAATTCGCCTCGGCATTGCGACACAATCAGTCGTGCAACGATTATAATCCCAATATTAGACAGCTTTTGCATGTTGCATACAAGGTCGCTGCAGAAATGGGCACGCGATATTTGGATGCGATGCAGAAATATGAAGATATAGTCGCACAGAATGTAACAGAGAACATCTACGAGCGGCATATAAAACCCATCTTTGTGGCCTAAAGCATATTGATGCGTGAGTAATCACATATATAAAGTCAACTCCACTGTTTTTATTTCCTGTGGAGAGCAAAACGCAATTTTGCAGAAAAGGAGTAAGCCCTGCCGATATACGTTAGATGTAAGCACATAAGCCAAAGGTGCACAAGGTATGAGGATTCTGCCTTTAATTAACAAAAGAAGAGTTTTTATAGGACTTGGCAGGAAATTTACGGCGTGAAAAGGAAAAAATCATACAAAGTCGCCTCCGAAAACAGTATAACACGCTCGCAGGTGCGGATGGCAGCCGAGTTTCTTGGGATTGGCGTGTGCCTTATCCTTCTGTGCAGCTGCATCAGTTTTGATATCGGTGACTGGCCGAGCAGGTTTGCTTATCCTCATAACGACCCGCCAGCTAACTGGTGCGGCTCAATAGGCGCTCTTTGTGCATATTATCTGATGTATTACACCGGGCCGGGCGTCTTTGCCGTATTAGCGACGGCGATTTGTTTTCTGCTTGCCCGCCTGACACAACGACCCGCCGGACAAGCCGTTTTCAGAGTCATTGGATTAGGCCTAGTTACCATAGCAGCTTCGACGAGCTTTTACTGCCTTTGGCCATATCGATTTTACAATTTTCCGATGGGTTCCGGCGGCGTGCTCGGCATCGGCTCGGCTCATTTTTTGCGAAGTCATTTTGCCTCACTGGGCACCTTCCTGCTGCTTGCAGCTATCTGGGTTGTTGGGATTATTCTGCTGACAGACAATCTCATTCAAATTGTTGTTGGCAGCTTTGTTTTCATCATCAGAAGGGTATTTGGTTTGGCGGCCCCTGCGTGGTCGGCAGCGAAGAAGCAGTCCGAGGTCATGGGTGAGATATGGCGAAAATTAAGTGCCAAATCTGCCTCCATTCCATCATATCCTTCGGCCCAAAGCGTAAACAACGCGGCGCCCGCTGAGGCCGTGGGTTCGAGGACGATTGATTCGCACTCATCGGCCAGCGTCGAGGACAAGCTTCGTTTCAAAAAGCAGGATGTGCGTGAGCCGGCCAGGCCATATACGCCGCCAAGCTTCGATGATTATACCCTGCCGCCGCTCGAGCTGCTGGATGAGCCAGAATATAGTTTCAGTGAGGTGCAGGAGAAAGTTGTCAAGGCAAAGGCGAGCGCTTTGGAAAAACTGCTGGGGGAGTTCAGTGTTAATGCACGTGTGGCGGCGGCGGAAACCGGGCCGGTTGTCACAATGTTTGAATTGGAACTTGCGGCAGGCGTTAAGGTCAGCCAGATAAGCACGCTTGCAAACGATATGGCACGGGCTATGGGAGTCGGTGCTGTCCGCGTTGTGGCTCCACTGCCTGGCAAGCATACGATAGGCATCGAGGTGCCGAACAGCGAGAAGGAAAAAGTTCGGATGAAAAGTATGGTCGAGCTGGCCGGCGATAAGCCAAACAGAATGCATATACCGCTGTTTTTGGGCAAGGATTCTTCGGGAGAGGCGCTTGTCTCAGACCTGACGTCAATGCCGCATTTGCTCATCGCCGGCACGACCGGCTCAGGCAAAAGTATCTGTATAAACAGTATCATCGCAGGCATACTGCTTACAAGAAGGCCTGATGAGGTAAAGATGATTTTAATTGACCCCAAGATGGTCGAAATGACGGCGTTTAATACTATTCCTCATCTGATGTGCCCGATAGTTACCGAGACACAGACGGCCGTCCAGATTCTCGAATGGGCCACCGTGAAGATGGACGAGCGCTACTCACTTCTGGCAGAAGCGAGGGTAAAGAATATTGCCGAATATAATATGCTCGGTGCGGAAGAAATTATCAGGCGATTTAATCCCAGCAGTGATGACGAGGAAACGAAGATTCCGAAACGGCTTGTCTATATTGTGATAATAATCGATGAGCTTGCCGACTTAATGATGACCGCAGCCAAGGAGATAGAATCATATATTGTTCGTCTTGCCCAGAAGAGCCGGGCCGTTGGTATTCATATTGTTCTGGCTACCCAGCGTCCGCAGGCGACGGTTGTTACGGGTCTTATCAAATCGAATATGCCTACCAGGATAGGCTTTCGCGTTGCAGCACGGCTCGACAGCCGAATTGTCCTCGACCAGAATGGGGCGGAGACATTGCTTGGTGAAGGCGATATGCTGTTTCTAAAGCCGGGAACGAGCGACCTTGTGCGCGCCCAGGGGACTTTTGTTGATGAGGCGGAGGTAAAACGAATAGTCAAACACCTTAAGGAAATTGCCGAGCCGCAATTCCACCCAGAGCTGACCGGGCTAAAGAAAATCGATACATCCGATATGGTAAAGGATGAGCTGTTTGACGAGGCGGTTCAGATTGTTCTTCAGACCCAGCGGGGCAGTGTTTCACTGCTGCAGCGAAGACTTAATGTCGGATATGCCAGGGCTTCGCGAATAATTGAGATGATGGCGGCGACGGGAGTATTAGGCGAGTATAAGGGCAGTCAGGCACGAGAGGTTATGATGACTTTGGATGAATATGAGCGTGTCCGTGAGCAGATGGAAGCCGAGCGGAGACATTCGGCCAAGAAGGAGGATTTATCCGAGCCGGCCTACATAAACGAGGGCCAAAAAGGATACGTTTCCAGCGAAAAATACGAGCAAGAGTAATTCTTCCTGCAAATTTAGAATAGAAACTGCTCATTTCATACCTAACTTACAGCGGCTAAAAGCGCAGAGGATATTAAAAAGCGGCGGGACTCGTTAAACTTTGGCTATGGATAACGACCTTAAGGCAAAAACGATAGAGGAGCTTGAAAACATAGTTGTCGGGCTGGGGCCCAGCTTCGCCCAAAGGGCTACGCAGGGCAAGCAGAAAAAATATCTGGCGGAGTATATCTTTCGATTCGTCCAGGCGCTTGGTGCCACGGAGATTTCTCAAATTAGCCCGCTGAGCAAGGCGTTTCGTGGGCGGTTGATTGAGCAGGGTTATTATATTTCGCAACTGAAAACTATCAACAAACTGATCGACCCTGATGGCACGGTCAAGTATGTATTTGAACTGGCTGATGGTAATGGTTCGACAGGCTCACCATCCCGAGCGGAGTCGAGGGACAAGATAGAGACGGTGCTTTTATTTGACGGCAGCAGTGGTCTTGGCCACGCCTACCGGCGGAGAACGCTATGTATTTCCACGCAGGTTGGTTGCGCAATGGGCTGTGTGTTCTGTGCCACCGGCAGGATAAAGCTTAAACGAAATTTGACGGCGGGGGAAATAGTTGACCAGGTGAATTCCGTCTATAAAGATGGAGCTGGAATAACTAATGTTGTTTATATGGGTATGGGCGAGCCGTTGCAAAATTACGATGCGGTCGTCAAATCTATTCGGATACTAAATCACCCGGCAGGCAAAAATATAGGCATAAGGCATCTGACTATCAGCACATGCGGAATTGCTGCGGTTATTAAAAAGCTGGCTGAGGAAGATGTTCATCCACGGCTGGCGATATCGCTGAATGCGCCGACGGATGCTTTGCGAACAAAACTAATGCCCATCAATGCAAAATATCCGATATCGGAGGTGCTTTCAGCGGCGAAATTTTATCTGCTGAAGGCAAAGCAGCGTGTTACTTTTGAGTATGTGCTGATAAAGGGCGTAAATGATACGGCCATCCACGCACAAACGCTTGCAAAACTATTGAAGGGTTCCGGCTTCGGCGTGAATCCGCCACACACCTGGCGGATAAATTTGATTGAATACAATCCACATTTAGGGTGTAAATTTGCTGC
>CAZBWE010000026.1:0-27584 GCA_964495465.1 uncultured Pirellulales bacterium | reverse complement strand
GACCATATAAATACGGATGAGATAATACCGGCGAGGTATTTGAATACCGATGACCGGGAAGAATTAGCAAGGCACTGCCTCGAGGACCTTGATGCGAAATTTATCGAGGAAGTCAAGCCGGGCGATATAATCGTTGCTGGCGAGGATTTCGGATGCGGGTCATCGAGAGAGCATGCAGTGTGGGCTATTCGAGGGGCGGGTGTTCAGACCGTAATTGCGAAGACATTTGCCCGAATATTCTACCGCAATGCAATAAACAACGGGTTCTATATTATCGAATCGCCGGAGGCGCTGGAGAAAATCAAAGACGGCGATGAGCTTGAAATTGATTATAAAAAAGGCCTGGTAAAAAATAAGACCGCCGGCATTGATATAAAGTTTAATCCGCTGCCGGAGTTTGCGCTTGAGATAATCGAGGCTGGCGGATTATTAGAACATATAAAGAAAGCAGCCGCGGATTAGACAATGAACGGATTTATGAAGCCACGAATTAACACGAATAAACACAAGATTTATGTTTAACCGCGGATTAACACGGATTTGCACGGATTAAATAAAGGGTAAAAAAGGAACCGCGGATTGACGCGGATTAACACGGATTTTGGTAAAGGGTAAAAAAGAAACCGCGGATTAACGCGGATTTAATAGAGGGTAAGAAGTGGTTGAAACGAATTTGTTGCATCATGAGCTAACGAGAGAAATCATCGGGGCGGCAATGGAAGTAAATAAAACTCTCGGTAATGGATTTCTTGAAAGTGTATATGAAGAATCTTTGGCGATAGAATTCGACCTCCGTAATATTCCTTATAAAAGACAGAAAGGCATTGATGTTTTCTACAAAGAGCAGCTCGCAAAACAGTTCGTGTGCGATTTTCTGGTAGGAGAGAAGGTGCTGGTCGAAATTAAAGCAATAAAAGCTATTACCGGCGTCGAAGAAGCACAGGTTCTGAACTATCTGAGGGCAACGGGAATCGAAGTTGGGCTGTTAATAAATTTTGGAGAACAATCATTAAAGTACAAGAGACTGGTGATGCAAGGAAAATCAAAAACCGCCGATTAACACGGATAATAATGAAGGGCAAAAAGCAACCGCGGATTGATGCGGATTAACACGGATTTTGGTAAAGATTAAAATGTAACCGCGGATTAACACGGATTAACACGGATTTTAGTAAAGGGTAAAAAGCAACCGCGGATTAACGTGGATTAACACGGATTTATTAGAGGGTAAAGGGTAACCGCGGATTAACGCGGATTAGCACGGATTAAATAAAGGGTAAAAGGCAACCGCGGATTAGCGCGGATTAGAAAAGATAAATATAAGTAATCAAAGTGCAAAATTGTGAATTCGCTTAAGGCGATGAAAGATAAAATTGAAAAAGCGAACAATTACGAGATGATACAAAGATATATCGCAAAAGAGTTGACCCACCTCACAAAAAAGTATGAAACGCTTTGCGATATTCTCGCAGACCAAATGCTTATTGGTGGGTCTGACGGTAAGCCTGACATGGAATTGTCAAGGAAAGGTGGTATAGAGTTTGTAAGTATGTATAAAGAGGATATAAGCAATAATGCAATGATTAAAGTTAACAAAGTTTGCTTTTCTGACATCCCTGAAGGACAAATGGATATTCACAAGCAGAAATATGGACACTTTGGCATATCATTTGACAAAGACTTTATTATCAGGAAGGGTGGCATCCCAGTACATTATGTACCATGTAAAGCGGCAATAAATTCAATGTGGGCGAACGAGGGCGAAACAAGGGATAGCTTTTTCAATAGGATGACAAGAGAACTGTATGGCTTCTTCAACAGTTTAATTGGCGAGTATTTTCATGATGAGGAAAAAAGAAAAAAATATCAAAGACTTCAGGAGTTTGTTGAAATACACATCAAGCCTTATTATAAATTCTTTGACCATACGTTGCCAGACGCAGACATAAATAATTATTACTTTGAACGGGAATGGTTTGTTGTGGGAAATGTTAAATTCAACATGAGTGATATCAGTAATGTGTTATTGCCACAAGAATGTGAGAGTAAATTTAGACAGGAGTTTCCAAAGTACAAAGGGCCAGTAAATTCAAAAAGCTAAAATTAATAAAGGTCATTTAGTTGTACCTAAAATTAAAGAATCCGTGAAAATCCGCGTTAATCCGTGGTTTAAGTTAGCCCAAAAGAGGCGTCAAGAAAGTTTTTGGGAGGTCGAAAAAATGAGTGTTTGGCAAAATCCTGAAGAAAGTATTACGCTCAATCAGCTCGAAGGCGTTCAGAGAAGTATCACCAACCGGCTGAAGCAGCTCCAGAAAAAAGTTCGGCTGAGTGAGAAAGAGATTGTCTTAGAGCTGATACAACTGACTCGCGAGAATTTGTATAGAAAGGCGCAAATTCTCTGCGAAGAAAGAGATTCCTGCAAAGAGAAGCTTCAGGCGATAAGCAGGATTATGGAAAAGTAGAAGGTTGTTTGAAGTTGTAGATTAAGAGAAAATATAGATTGCCGCGCCCCGATAAACGACATCGGAGCTTGCAATGACGATTTACGCGACATTTTAAGATTGTTCGAAGGAGAAATTAGATGTCAAAGAGTTACAAGATTGCGGTGATGCCCGGAGATGGGACCGGGCCGGAAGTGACGGCTGAGGCGGTGAAGGTATTAAAGGCCGCTGCGGACAGGTTTAATTTCAAGGTTGAGCTGACCGAGTTTGATTTCGGCGGCGAGCGCTACAAAAGGACCGGCGAGACGCTGCCGGACAGCGCAATTGAGGAGCTTCGCAAGTTCGACGCGATACTATTGGGAGCAATCGGACATCCGGATGTTGCGCCTGGTATCCTCGAAAAAGGGATACTGCTGAAGGCACGGTTCGAGCTTGACCAGTATATAAACCTTCGGCCAGTGAAGCTATACCCCGGGGTTGAGACGCCTTTGAAGGATAAGGGGCCGGAGGATATAGACTATGTCGTGGTTCGCGAGAATACAGGCGACCTTTATACCGGCACAGGCGGCTTTACTATGAAAGGAACACCAAACGAAGTTGCTGTGCAGTCGGCTGTTTATACCCGGTTCCAGGTTGACCGGTGCCTGAGATACGCATTCGAGTATGCACGCAAGCACGGCAAAAAGGCACGCGGCAAAGGAAAGAATAATACGCTTGCACTATGCGGCAAAACTAACGTGCTGACATACGTGTATGACCTCTGGGAACGGGCATTTCATGAGATGGGCAAAAAAGAATATCCTGATATAGTTCGTGAGTATTATCATGTTGACGCTACGTGTATGTGGATGGTCAAGAATCCGGAATGGTTCGATGTGATAGTAACCGGTAATATGTTCGGCGACATCATAACCGACCTCGGGGCAATCACGCAGGGCGGGATGGGCATCGCAGCAGGCGGCAATCTCAATCCCGAAGGCGTCAGTATGTTCGAGCCAATCGGCGGAAGCGCTCCGAAGTATACCGGCAAAGGCGTTATCAATCCGTTAGCAGCTATTTGCGCCGGGCAGATGCTGCTTGCTGCATTAGGTGAGGAAAGTGCTGCGGAGCAGGTAGAGCAGGCCGTGATGTTCGTAACAGCAAACAAAATAAAATCGATGCAGGCGGGAAAGATGGGATATTCAACCAGTGAAGTTGGCGACCTCGTAACCGAAAAAGTGGCTGAATAGAAAATCAAATATAAAAATGCAAAGTGTAAAATTAAGGAAGTCATCCGGCACATAATAAAATCTCAAGTGACGAGTTCTATAATTATTTTAAGCTTGTTCTATAGAAAACATTGTTATAGTAAACGTTATTGCGAGCGGAGCGAAGCAATCTCAAACGTTTAGGTAGCTTCCTCTGCTTGATAAATTAAGATTGCCACGCCCCCACTCTTGTCTTCGACAAGAAGACGTGGGGGCTCGCAATGACTGGTGTTGTAAGATTTTTACAAAGAAATATAAGTTTTAATTTTTGAGTTTTTAATCGTGCCAGCTAACTTAACACCGGAATATTTTAAGGCGGAACAGTGGTATCGCGAGGCGGTAACGCCGGAAGAGAAGATTCTGGCTCTCGAGCGTATGCTTGCGGTGATGCCCAAGCACAAGGGGACCGACCACTTAAAGGCGGACCTGCGCAGAAAGCTCAGTAAGTTACGGGAGGCGCCGGCAAAGAAGGGAAAAGCCAAACACGTTGATATTTTCCATGTCCAGCGAACCGGTGTAGGGCAGGTCGTTTTGCTTGGGACGCCTAACAGCGGCAAAAGCTCTATAGTCGCCGCCCTTACCAATGCAAAGGCCAATGTTGCCGCATTTCCCTTCGCTACTACAGGGCCCGTGCCGGGGATGATGGTGTTCGAGGACGTGCAGATACAGCTTGTCGATATGCCGCCGATTACTGCGGACTATGTTGCGCCGGGGCAGGTGGGGACATACCGCAACTGTGACCTGATTGCCATTACCATCGACCTTTCCGGTAATGTCGCCGAGCAGATGGGTGTTTGTATGGATTTTCTGGAATCCAGAAGTTTACTCATAGATGCCGAGACACCGTCTGCTGACCAGCAGGGAAACGTGCTTGGCAGAAGGGCGTTTTGCATCTGCACGAAAAGTGATATTGCAAAATCGGGCGCCTTCGGGAAGCTGAAAAGAAATGCGAAGCATCAGTTTGAGTATGTAAAGATATCCACCGAGAGTGGGGCCGGTATGGCCGAGCTGCCCGGGACATTGTTTCACCTGCTGAATATCATACGCGTTTATGCCAAACCGCCGGGCAAAAAGCCGGATATGAATGAGCCGTTTACACTGCCGGTGGGTTCTACTGTTATGGACCTGGCTACGGCGATTCACAGAGAATTGACTGATAAACTTAAATTCGCAAGGATATGGGGGGCGGGTGTTTATGCCGGCCAGAACGCACAGAGAGGCCACATTCTGAACGACAAAGATATTATCGAATTGCATTTCAATTAACTATTTTTATCAGAGATGATTTGCCAATAAAAAAGGCCGGGTTAATGAGCCCGGCCTTGTCAGACGAACCTTTTGTGCGATTATTTCGGCAGTTTGTCCGGCACGATGTCTTCGACGTGCAGGTCGCCGTAAATCACACGGTATGTTTCCGAGTCTTTCGGCTGGTACCAGAATACTGCCTTGCTAGCATCGCCAAGTTTAACGCCCTTTCCAGCGTAGTGCCAGTTGCCCCCGCTTTCGTAAATTTGGAGGAACAGCATTCCTCGTATAAATTTCATCCCCAGTTGCTTTTTTTCATCATCCGGAAGGTCCAACGGAGCAACCTTTTCTCCAAGCAGAGGTACTTGTTTCATAGCATTTTCGGTGCCTATAGCGTCCGGGAAATTGCCATTGAGCAGAACTTCAGCCCAAATGCGCAGGCTTTCAATAAAATCCTGCTCGTTGGCCCCTGAGAAGTCGACCTCAGTTTGCTCCAACGTATATCCAGGTGGCACATCCATACTCATCTGTGAGTCCTCTATCGGCGCATCAAACTTGAAATTCTTCATAATCACAAATAACTGTCCCAATCGAAGTTCTATCCGAATGGGAAGGGCCGTTTTAGGGTCGGCCCAGACCTTCACTTCTTCATTTGGGCCCCGGGCTACAAACCCGATAGCTTTTTGTCCATCGATTTCCTGTTCGCCAAGTTTTTCATAATTATCCTGTAACTTAACAATGGCCTTCCGAACAAACTCTATGTAGTTTTTCGTTCCTTCCTGAAGTGAGCCTTTTATATCAATATAAACGGCTGTTTTTGCTTCGGTATCAAGTGCGAGTATTTTTGCACTTTCCAGGTCAATAATAGAGGTCATGTTTGGCAGGTTCGATATGGTCCTTCTGATTCGTTGACCCACAACTATTTCGTGCATGACGGGGCCTGTTTCATCTTCGCCTACAATGAAGTCGAAAATCACAGTCCGGGCATTGAGAATCGGCTGGATGACCTGGGCAAAAGTCACGGTGCCGCCGAAAAACTGGCTGATTCCAAAAAATGTCACTATGATTATTGCCGCTGCTGCGGCTAATTGTGTTATTTTGCTTTTCATAATATGCTCCAAAAAGATATAGTGTTTCGGTTGTTTTGACTGCATTAAGGTTTTGCTGAATTCTTTCGATGTCTGCTCTGCGAGGTTGTGCACATCGGGCGGAACATCTTTACTGCCGATATTTTTCAGGATTTTTTCAATTCTGTCTTCGTTCATTTTTATTTACCTCGTTCAGCCAGAGTCGCAAGTTTTCTTTTCAAAGTACCAATTGCCTTTGATACGTGCGACCTTGCGCCGGCTTGTGTGCAGCGCAGTTTTTCAGCAATATTTTTGTAGTCCTGTTGTTCCAGGTATCTCATTACTATTGCCCGTCCCTGTTTGGCGGGGAGAGTTCCTATCTCGCGCCGGACTATCGATGTTATTTCATCCCTGTCGAGCTTTTCGTCGGAGTCGTTATGCGTTTCGTTTCGGCTTCGGATGAATTCGCCGTCTTTGCCGATTCTGTTTCGCCAGGCCTTTGAATTGGCTGATAAGGCAATTCGATAGATATAGGAAGGGGCTTTTTTGCCGTTGAGCTTCTCGATGCTCTGCCACATTCCCAATAGGGCGTATTGCATTGCCTCGGTGAAAAGCTCGCGGTCACCGGTCAATTTCCAGAGGACCGATGTCAGAAATCCGACATATTTTTCTCTTACCTTTTCAAAGATCTCTGCTCGCGTGGATAAATTCATCTATAGGGCTCCAATCTTCCAAAAACTTGTTCGCCTCAGGCGAATCTGAATATATCCAGTTTCTATATAATAATAACAGGCGGGGTTTGATTTTGTGTAAAATTTTTTCTAAAGAATAGCTATCAGAGAAACATAATGGCCTTTTTGAACAGATTTCCTGGTATTTAGTTTCAGCGATGGATACTGCCATAAATAGCATCGCAATCGCAGCGCTAAAAACAATCAACTGCTCCAAATCCGCCTCCGGCGGATTAAGTTTGGCCATTAAAGGATTATTGTAATTCGCGTAAGATTTTGGTATTACAGTGAAATTAAGGGGCTCAGCGGTGTAGCTGAGCAAGAATATACCATGTTATATGGGAAATCCCAGTTGAAAGGATGACCGTTATGCAATCACAAAAACAGACCTTAATTTACACCATGTTGTTTTTATTTATGATTTTATTGACAATGTTATCGAGTCCAGTTTGGGCTGAGGAAAAACAGTGGGTAGTCTTTCATAACAACATATCACAAGATATCGAAAGATTTAACATTATATTGGAATTTACTCAGTCGAGTTCCATTTTTTGTAGTATTTCTCAGCATGGAGTTAAATCAGAGCAAATCAAAGACGGCGGGAAAAAAGACGGATATAAACAACAGTTGAATCTTGGTACGGCTGCCGATGGAAATCAATATGTGGTGATGCTTAAAGATGCCAGCAATATGAACGTTATTAGCCAAGATTCAGATCGCTTGTGTATGGTAAAGATACTTCGTACCGGTGAAAACAAGAAACCCGTGACCGTCAAAGAAGGTCTTTTATCCTTTCGGGGAGAAATAAAGATACCGCTCGAAGTTTCTCCAAAACAACTCAGCATTTCAGCAAAAGAACCTGTTGCGGGGGCTTTAAAAATAAGCATTTATAGTCATAATCCCCCCGTATATGAAAGTCGTTTCAGTACCACGCTTAATGGCACTCTTTCAGGTTCAACCTCAATTAAAAATGCATTTCTAAATACGTCAATAACATGTCGGGATTCACTGGAACTGAAGGGTCGATACCTAAACCTATCACTAAAGCCTTTTGACAATCAGATGGATCCCGTTTCCATTAATGGTAAAATATCCGACATACTGATGCTTGGTTCCGCGAAACTTGTTGTGGAAAAAATGGCTTCCGATAGTTCTGAACTGGTACTGGCTCTTTTGGATGGTGATCTTGCTCAAGTGCCAAAGCAAGAGATCGTTTTGTCAGAGGGCAAACCTTTTCCGAATTTCGCTCGTGTTGAATTAGTCAAGCGTCAACTTATGACTTTAGACGATTTGAAGAAAGAAGCCGGTCCTGACGGGTATGTTGTTTTAATATTTGGCGACTTCAAGAGACTGCTGCCGGAATATTTCAGCGGAAGACCGGCAATGCGAAATTTATCATTGGACGAAATGATGATTTTTGACATTCTCAAGAAAGACTGTAAAAAATCAATGGTTATTAGCTTTATCTGTCAGCAGTTATCGCTCTCCGATTTGTATGAAAAATGGATTGGGCGTAATCCTGAATTTCATGTGCTTTCAGATTTCAGCAATCCATTGAATATACAGTTTATAGGCCTTGTGATGGAACCGCGTATGCATCGTCCATTTGATAGAGGAGAAACTCTTCGAGGGAAATTGAAACTTGAAAATGAAAAAGTGATCACGGCTTTAATTGATGGTAAGGGAGATTTGGTCTATATAGACGTTGATGCCGGGAACAAATTGTCAGGGTCTCTTGTGCATATCAACAATCTAATGAAAGAAGGTAAACAGACGGAAAAGCAGGACTAATTTTAAGTTAAGGGACGAAAACATCCGGTATTTTTTTCAGCTTTTGTCGCTCAAGTATTTTTGAGATTGCCACGACCCTACTTTTATCTTCGGCAAGAAGACGTGGGGACTCGCAATGGCTAATTGTCGAATTTGAATTTTTTGCCTGTGAGGCGTTCGTAACATTCGATGTATTTTTTGCTTGTTTTTTTGCAGATATCTTCAGGCAGCTCCACTCCCGGGCCTGACTTGTCAAAATCAATGCTCTCCAGATAGTTGCGGACGAACTGCTTGTCGAAGCTCTCCTGGTCTCTGCCCGGCTGATACTTATCGGCGGGCCAGAAACGGGACGAGTCCGGGGTAAGGACCTCGTCAATCAAAATAATCTTTCCATCCACAAATCCCCACTCAAACTTCGTATCGGCCAGGATTATTCCTTTGCTCTCAGCATATTTGCCGGCTTTTTGAAAAATCTCTATGCTTTTATCGCGGACATAGTCAGCTGTATCCTGTCCGATGATTTCGGCGCACTTCTCAAAGCTGATGTTCTCATCGTGGGTTCCTCTTTCGGCCTTTGTAGCAGGCGTGAATATCAAATCGGGCAGCTTCTGGCACTGCAGCAGGCCGGGCGGCAGCTTCTGTCCGCAGACCGTGCGGCTTTTTTGATATTCTTTCCAGCCTGAGCCGGCAAGGTAACCGCGCACCACACATTCGACAGGCAGAACTTTACCTTTTTTGACCAGCATACTTCGCCCGGCAAGCCGGCCCGGGAAATCGCAAAACGGCGATGGAAAACTTTCCACATCGGTGCTAATCAGGTGATGCTCTACAAAGCCACTTAGAAAATCGAACCAGAAAAGAGAAATCCGGGTCAGGACGATTCCCTTGTAAGGTATTCCATTTTCCATAACCACGTCGAAGGCACTTATTCTGTCGGTGGCAACTATCAGCAGCTCGTCGCCGAGGTCGTATATATCCCGGACCTTGCCGCGGCCCGGCTCGACGCCGGCTATATTTGTTCTCAAAACCGTTTCCATCGCAGTCCCATCCATTTATATCTTACCTTCGTTTTCTATTCTCGAATCGACATACGCAAATACTTTTTTTTCGACTTGCTTAATATCGCCGGTTTTGGGTAAAAAATCAATCAGCATTTGGAGAAATTTTCGTTGTTTTATTCTCTTTAAGGTTGCGGTGAAGTTCACGTCATAGACCCAGCCGAGCTGGCAGAGTTTCATATCGTTTAGCGTTCGTAACTTGGTGTAATCAATCTTTTGGCCGGTTAGAATCTTTTCGACAACTTTTTTCGAATATCCCGGCTCATCGGGAAGCTCGACTTCCAGCTTAAACGCCTTCGGATTATCACGGTACTGTTTGTAGTACTGCGTTATAACGTAGAGGATATCTATTTTGTCGGCATCGCGGATTAATTTCGAGAATAAGAGGCGGTCTCCGTCCAAATCGGCCGGCAGCTCTTTTCGCCCGTGAAATTCAATCGCTTTTTCTATTATTTCTCTTTCCTTTTGCTCAATGCCATCGAGGATTTTTTCCCGGCGGAGGATTTTTAATCCGAGCAGAGAATGGTTCGTGCTTCTGGGGTCGCTGTAAGTTTTGTATTTGATGAACTGCTCAAACCGGCCGACATCGTGAAGAAGGGCTATGGTCTCAGCTATTAGCCTTTGGTTTGCCGATAGATTTAACTGCTCGGCCAGATATAACATTTCTTTGCAGGTCCGTCGGCTATGGTCTTCTTTGAGCTTTATATTCACATTTACGAACTCATCATCGCCATAAAAGCCGGCCACATAATCGTCAAACCACACTCTAAATTTATCAAGCTGCTGCTGTTTCATAATATATCGAGTCTTTAATGAGTATCTATTGTAGAGACCGTAACAGGGTCGAGCCCCCGGGTAAAACCCGAGTCTAAATATTTTACGTCGCCATGCCGGCGATGGCTAAACCAATATACTCCCGGCCACGGGGAAAAAGACCAAAAAATTCCATTTAAAATCCTTATAACGTATTCCATAATAATTCACCTGGTGTATAATACAGTCCAAATCGAAAATAGTCAAAGGAGCAAGACAGTATGCCGAGAGTAAAAGATGTGATTGTCCGAAAGCCGAGCGAGGAAGAAGCCGAGACCTGCAAGAACTGGCCAATCTGGAAGTGCCAGCCCAGCACTTTCGACTGGGCTTACACTGAGAAGGAAACCTGCCTTATTATCGAAGGCAAGGTGACGGTGACAGACGGCAAGGATTCGGTGAGTTTTGGCCCAGGTGACTTTGTGGTTTTCCCGCAGGAACTTGAATGTACCTGGAATGTCGCTGAGGCTGTAACAAAATACTACAACTTCGGGTAAAAAGTATCCGGCTGTGTGTTTTACCGGATGATGCTGTTGCCAAATTGGGGATTTTGTATTTCTTTCGCTGCCCTCTTATTTTTGCATAGCTCGTAATTTTTCCTCGCTCCGTCGCCATAGCTTTGGAGCATCGGCGACTCCTAATATTTTTCGCAGTATATTTATCAGCGTTCTTGGCTCGAAGTAATTTGCAGGCAGGCGCAGGTATATCGTCTTTGGGTCCGGATTTCTTATTTTGCCTGATATATTCTTAAACATTAAATTTGTTTTGCCTTTGGTATCTTTTTTAAATGAGAATATCAAATCCCGGCTGGAAGCAACAATACTTTTTATGCCTTTTTTTTCTGCCTTGATTCTAAGCTCGGCCAATTCGAGTAACAGCCCGACCTCATTGGGCACCGGGCCATAAACATCGTTTAATTCGCTCCGAATCTGGTTCAAATCATCGTCGGTTCTTGCAACGGCAATTTTGCGATAGGCATCCATACGGAGCCGGTCGAGCGGGATGTAATTTTTCGGTATGTATGTAGCGAGGCCCAAATCGATAGCTGCTGTCGGTATGGATTCAACCGGCTCATCCTTCAGTCTTCTAACGGCTTCGGCCAGCAGCTCGCAATACATCTGATAGCCCACGATTTGAATATGGCCGGACTGCTCAGGGCCTAATATATTTCCTGCGCCGCGAATCTCCAAATCGCGCAAGGCGATTCTAAAACCGGCGCCTAAATGCGAATACTCCTCAATGGCCTTTAGGCGTCTTGCGGCCAGCGGTGTAATCGACCTTGAGACCGGCAGGAGCAAATATGCGTAGGCCCGGTGCTTATACCTGCCGACCCTGCCGCGAAGCTGGTGCATTTCTGCCAGGCCGAATCGGTCCGCATCGTTTATAAAAATCGTGTTGGCGTTGGGGATGTCCAACCCGGATTCGATAATCGTCGTGCATACGAGCACATCCGTTTTGCCCGTTACGAAATCGAGCATTGCCTTTTCCAGCTCGGTTTTCGGCATTTGGCCGTGTGCGATATTAACCTTTGCGTCAGTGACCAGCTTTTGAATCTCCCAGGCCTTTTTCTCAATCGACCTGACCCTGTTGTGCAGGAAAAAGACCTGCCCCTGACGGCTCAATTCTCCATAAATGGCTTTTCTGATAAGCCCTTTGTTGTATGCGGTTACGGTTGTTACGATGCTTCTTCTGTCCAGCGGCGGCGTTGCCAGCGAGCTTATGTCCCGCAGCCCCAGCAGTGACATATGCAGCGTGCGGGGAATCGGGGTGGCGGTCATAGTAAGAATATCAACATTGACTCGCAGCTTTTTCAGTTTTTCCTTGTGCCCGACTCCGAAGCGCTGCTCTTCATCGATTATCAGAAGCCCCAGGTCCTTAAAGGCGACATCGCTACTTAAGAGCCGATGAGTGCCGATGAGTATATCGACCCTGCCGGTCTTTGTCCGTTCGATGATTTCCGCCGCCTGCTTTGGCGTTTTGAAGCGGTTCAGGATTTCGATAGAGACGGGAAAATCTACGAACCGCTCGGTGAAGGTCCTGCCGTGCTGCACAGACAATACCGTTGTGGGCACGAGAACGGCCACCTGTTTGCCGTTTTCAATTACTTTGAACGCCGCCCGCATTGCAAGCTCGGTCTTGCCGTAGCCGACGTCACCGCATAAGAGCCGGTCCATCGCCGCCGGCTGCTGCATATCGGCCTTGATTTGCTCTATGGCAGTTGTCTGGTCCGGCGTTTCCTGATAAGCAAACGACTCTTCAAATTCCACCTGCCAGTTTGAGTCTTCACCGAAGACAAAGCCGCCCATACTCTGGCGTTTTGCCTGGACTTCAAGTAATTCCGCGGCGAGGTCCTGGACAGAACGTGCGACTTTTTCTTTCTGCTTCTGCCATCTCTTTGAGCCGACCTTGCTAAGCTTCGGCCTTTTCGGACTTGTCCCTATGAATTTTTGGACCAAGGCGATATTGCGAACCGAGACCTGGATTTTGACGCCGTCAGCATATTCAATCGTGAGATACTCTGAGGCGCCGGCTTGCTCAGCGGCTGCGTAGCGAGGTTTTTCCTTTATAGTTTTAACACCTAAAAATTTTCCGATGCCGTAGGAAGCGTGAACGACATAGTCACCTTTCTGCAAATCGCTAAGTGTGTCAACCGGAGTCGTTGCGCGGATGGGTCTTTGCCTTCTTCTGAGCGTGTATTGGCCAAAAAGCTCGTGGTGGCTTACTACAATCGTGTTCAGCGAGCTTATGACAAAGCCCTGATGGACATAGCCCTTGATAAGTTTAAAGCTCGCGGGAATCTCCGGGGTGATATCCTCGATAATCTCGCTTATCCGCTTAATCTCAGCTTCTGCCTCGCAGTAAAGCTGCACTTTTTTTCCCTGCTTTGTCTGCCGGACCAATTCCTCCAAAGCTTTTTTGTGTCCGGCCCAGGCAGAGGCCGCCTGATGCTGAAACTGCTGCACGCTTTTAATATCAACCTTGAGGAAATCCTCCGTTTTGGCGGCAGCGAACCTGCAAACGTGCAGTTGTGTAAATTGCGTAATCGCATTATAGATATCGGCCCAGCGGTAAAGCCGGGCTGCGTCTTCGGCCCGCCGACAAAGTACGTTCGCCACCTCCTGGATGTCCGCTGGCTCTTCGAGAATTACTATGGTATCTTTCGGCAGGATGTTTACGAAAAGCTCCCTTTGCTGCTGCGCAGCACCACAGACCACAGAAACAATTTCGATAGCCCTTATCTGGCGACCCGACCGCTGCGTATCGAGGTCGATCTCGCGGATGCTCTCGATGGTGTCGCCAAAAAATTCGACCCTGACCGCCTCGGCTGCGTCAGAAGCAGCGACGGCCTGCTCTTTTTCAGATAAAACCTTACCGGAAGTCAACGGGGCATAAATATCAACAATTCCGCCACGATGTGCAAACTGACCCGGTAAATCAACTCTGTCAACACGCTCAAATTCATTATCGACAAGCCAACGGACCACCTGCTCAGGCGACATTGTTTTATCCGTCTCGAGCCGCAAAGAGCTTTCCTGCAGGGCCTGCGGTTTCGGTATCGGCTGACAAATGGCCTGTATGGATGTTGGAATGATAAATCGTGACGCGTCGCTCGTGTCTTGTGTCCCAAAGGACAAAAGATAAAAAATTAGCTTTAATCTCTCCGCACGGATTTCGTCGGTGGCGTCGGCCAAATCTTCTTCGCCTTCCCAGGCGGCAAATGCCTCGATTCTCCGGTCACTAAAGGTGGTTAAATCATCAACGGCTTTATCGGCATCGTCAATGTGCGGGCAAATATACAGGATTGGCCGATTGAGTTTTTCAGATATGTGAGTCGCCAATAGGCGCGCAAAGGACCCCCACGTCCCCTCGACTCTAACCACCCCACCTTTATTTGGCATGGCCTTCAGCCGAGTGATTATTTTACGAGCCACTGTATCCCGGCTCAGGTCCATAATAGATTATTCTACCTTCTTGCTTTGATTTTGACAATTATCTTGTTGCCATTAGCTGTTAACAGCAAGCGTGGAGGCCACAGGTGGTCATCCTGAACAAACAGTCTATAGTCCATTAAAGTGTGAGTCTAACCATACTGATGTAAACTTTTGTAAATCCCATTCGTTAACTTTACCATCACCGTTGAAGTCGGACCGATCGCAGCTATCGCTATCTGTATCGAGCCAGTCATCTGCGAATAGTGCAAAATCAATAAAATCCACTCTGCCGTCTTCACTGATATCTTCCAATAAGTATGGTAGTTGATACCAGAATCCGACCGATATCCACCTTGAGCCGACTTGAGCATATCTGCATTCGACGTTGGCCTCTATCGATTCGGCAAATGGTATACAATCGGCAATTCTCCATCGGTACTGGTCCGCCCTGGCAAAGTCCGTGTAACGATTGACGTATAGAATTCCGCTAAGTGGCCGAGTAGCCGACTGAGGGTATGGGCCTTCAGGCTCATCAGGTATTACAGCTACCCAATTGTAATATGCCCCGCCATTATATGTGTCTTCGAGGCCTGTTCCGTTTTGTACTAATTGGCCATCGGCATAGATAACATCGTCTCCTTCGAGCATATAGAAGCTATCGGCGTTCTGTTGAACATAGAGCAAATCGCCTACGTAATGGCCCTGGCCGGTTGTGGAAAGTATTGTGTGATATATCTGGCCGCTTTGTCTGACAGAGGTGTTTTTAGTTGCGTGAAGGTAGCAGGTATGATGGTCAAGCTGTTTTTGTTCGTACTCAACCTTTGCTGAATCAATTGCAATTGGTTCAGCGGTGGTATTGAAAAGCTTGACCAGTACGGAATTGCGAAAAGGCATCGGCCAATAGCAATAAAAACCATCATTGGAATCTGTACCTATTGGAAGGCTTCGATAGGCGGTGCGTTCTTTGCCAGCTCCGAAGAAATGTGCAACCGGTATGTCAATCGAGGGATTGTTTTGGTCATCATAATAGATCCTCAGGTTCAATCCTTCTAATTCGGTATCGTTGGCATCGGTCATTTTTATGTTAATTTTTCTAATCAGCCCCGGGCCTGCCAGGTCAGCTAAAGTCAGATTCGAATCGATTATTGCAGGAGAAGTACTTACTTCCATTACACCGGCGCAGTTGCTGTCCGGATGCTCTCCGACATTATCCAGCATAGAAACTACTTTTGAGCGTTGCTGCTGTTGCTCTGTCGTAAGTGATCCTGTGTAAGAATCAATCTCTGTTCCAGCTGGATATGTCATATAGGTATATTGATAATAATGACGGTTGGCAAATGGCCCGGAGGGTTTATTCATCGTCTCAATAATAACAGACTCGGAGAAAGCAATAGGTTCGTAGCAGATTTGTCCGCCGGCGACGGTTATGATGAGCGGCTCCGAAAAGCACTCGAACAGGCCATCAAAAATCGTATTGCTTTCGGTATCAATACGGGCTGTTGTTTCTCCATCGAAGTACATTCGGACAACATAATGGTTTCTTGCCATATAGTGAGGCATCCAGAATCGGTATATTATGCCGGGGCCTTGAATGATTTTAATTGTGCAGAGAACTTCTTCTTCAATCAAGCCTTCAGGATATTCATAATGGTCCCAGTCGTAGTTTCCACCACTGCGATCGTAGCTCGATGCCAATCCGGATTGAGCGCCAACTTTCAATCGCGACCAATCTTCCCATGAGGATAATGCTTCGTATCCTGCAATCGGCTGCGCGTGTATGAGCGAGACCATCGATGATACTATTATGATTGAACAAAAGATAAGGGATATTTTCATAACTCCCCTCCTGAAAAAACAGAAGTATCTCAGGCTTTTAATGCGTTTATTATATACATTATCGCTACCGATGTCAAGTTTTTTAGCCTTTTGTGCAGCTATGTATTTATTTGGATGGCTTGTTTTCGCCTTATACCGTGGCCGCGCTTCTGCTACAGAAGCAGCTTAACCTTATTGTTGCCTGCCCCCGAATGAATCTTACCTATTAAATGCCGAAGCTGGTTCCGACGGCCTGTGCCGCTTTTATAAGGTGATGATTTTTGGGGACGGTCTTGATTTTGCCGGCAACCTGTGAAAGGGTGATGCTCGAGAGTTTGCCGTCCTTCATTACCACCAGATGACCTCGGACGCCCAGCATCAGAAGTTCAACCGCCTTATGGCCAAGATCAGTTGCGAGGGCCCTGTCAAACGGCGAGGGCGTGCCGCCTCGCTGTATATGGCCGAGAACAATAGCCCTGCAGTCAAGTCCGGTGCGTTTACAGATTTGCTCGGCCAGCACATTCGCAATCCCGCCGAGGCGAATAGGGTCGGGACTGCAGGTGAGTTTTTTTGCGACGACCATTTTGCCGCCTTTTTGCTTTGCGCCTTCGGCCACGACTATTATGCTGAACCTCTTTCCTTTCTTCGACCTGCCAAGGACGAATTCGCAGATTTTTTCCGGCTGATATGGTATCTCAGGTATAAGAATAACATCGGAGCCGCTTGCCACGCCTGAATGAAGTGCAATCCAGCCGGCATATCTGCCCATAACCTCAACAATCATAACACGATGGTGTGAGCTGGCTGTCGTATGGACCTTATCAATCGCCTCCGTGGCGGTGGTGACAGCGGTATTGAAACCGAAAGTGATGTCCGTGCCGTAAAGGTCGTTATCAATCGTCTTGGGGACGCCCATAACTGTAAGACCCCTTTTGACAAACGCCGCCGCGGACTTCATCGTTCCGTCACCACCAATACAGATAAGGGCATCGATGTTACGCTCTTTCAGCACCTTGACGCAATTATTAGAGATGTCCTTGGCCTGTCCCGCTTTACCGTTTTTGGCTTGGTATGCGAAAGGATTGGCTGTATTGGATGCGCCGAGGATTGTGCCGCCAACCGTTAAGATATTGCTTACTTCGCCGTAGCTTAGAATGTGCATCCGGTCTTCAATCAGGCCCAGGAAGCCGTCTTCGACTCCCCAGACTTCAAGGTCGTATTTGTTCATTGCGGTCTTGGTAACGGCCCTTATGACGGCATTTAGGCCGGGACAATCCCCTCCGCCTGTCATTACAGCTATGGATTTAATAGCTTTCGCTGCCATAATTTTCGGTAACTTAGAACCGGTTATAGTTTGGAATTCATAGTTTTCTTTGCGGCTTTTATGACGTTGTCTGCTGTAATACCGAATTTTTCGAAGCAAGTTTTAGCCGGCGCAGATGCACCAAACCGAGACATGCCAATAAAGACACCCTTATCGCCAATGTATTTGTGCCAGCCAAGTTCGATGCCGGCTTCGATACCAACCCTTGCCTTGACATTCGGCGGGATAACCGAGTCTTTATACTGCTGAGTCTGTTTTTCAAACAACTCCCAGCAGGGCATACTTACTACAGAGGCCTTTATGCTTTCTTTGGCTAATCCTTCAGCGGCACAAAGGGCAACGCTGACCTCCGAGCCACTTGCCAGAAGCAGGACGTCGGGCTTGTCTGCAGCGAGCAATACATAGGCACCTTTGCTGATATTTGCAGCGGAAGCGTATTTGTTCTGGTCCAAGACAGGCAATCCCTGACGTGTTAGAAGCATTGTTACCGGGCCATCGTGATATTCGAGGGCAAACTTCCATGCCTGTGCCGTCTCGTTAGCATCAGCAGGACGAAAAACAAGCAAATTGGGAATCGACCGAAGAGCTGCAAGATGTTCCACCGGCTGGTGCGTCGGGCCATCCTCGCCGACGCCGATGCTGTCATGGGTGAAAACAAATATAGTCGGATATTTCGAAAGGGCCGCCACGCGAATCGCCCCACGCATATAATCACTGAAAACAAGGAACGTTCCGCCATAGGCCCTGGTTAGGCCGCTTACCGAAATACCGTTCATTATCGCCCCCATCGCGTGTTCCCTGATGCCGAAGCGCAGATACCTGCCGTCACGTTCATCTTTTTGGAAGTCCTTTGCGCCGGCAAATTTGGTATTATTGGAAGGCGTTAAATCCGCTGAGCCGCCAAAAACAAAGGGGAGCTTCGGCATCAATGCATCGAGCGTTTTGCCGGATGCCTTGCGTGTTGCGACGGAGCTGCCTGCTTCAAAGTCCGGCAATAGCTCATCAAGATTGACGAGGGGCCTGCCTGCCGCTGTATCGCGAAACTGCTGCGCAAGGTCGGGGTGCTTTTTTGCGTATTGTTCGAACATCTTGTCCCACGCTTCTTGTTGGTCTTTGCCTTTATCTGCCGCCTTTCGCATATAAGCAGATACTTCATCCGGCACAAAGAAGGACTTTTTCGGGTCCCAGCCAAACCTTTCCTTGGTCAATTTGATTTCGTCCTCACCTAAAGGTGCACCGTGCGACCCGGCGGAATCCTGCTTATTGGGACTGCCGTAAGCGATATGCGTGCGTAATTTTATAATCGAAGGCCGATCCTTCTCATTCTTCGCATTGACGAGCGCCTTCTCGAAGGAAGCCATATCGTTGCCGTCGCCGCCTACTTCCTGGACAAACCAGCCATATGCCCTGAAGCGTGCTGCCTTGTCTTCAGTAAATGCAAGCTCGGTGCCGCCGTCAATGGTGATGTAATTATCATCATAAACGACAATCAGATTATTCAGCCCAAGATGCCCGGCCAGTGAGCAGGCCTCGGAAGCAACTCCTTCCTGCAGGTCGCCATCGCTTGCAATACAATAGATTTTATAATCGATGATATCAAAGCTGTCCCGGTTGAGATAGTTGGCCAGATATTTTTCGGCAATTGCCATTCCGACGGCGTTGGAAATTCCCTGCCCCAGAGGCCCGGTTGTAACTTCGACTCCGCGGTCGGGGTCATATTCCGGATGGCCGGGCGTTTTACTTCCCCACTGCCGGAAATTCTTCAGCTCATCGAGCGTGATGCCATAACCGGTCAGGTGCAGCAGAGAATACAGCAGCATACATCCGTGGCCGGCCGAGAGAACAAAGCGGTCTCTGTTGTGCCAGCGGGGATTGGACGGATTATGTTTGAGGTGCCTGTCCCACAAAACAAAGGCCGCCGGCGCCATACCCATCGGCATACCGGGATGGCCGGAATTGGCCTTCTGCACGGCATCTACCGACAAAAATCTTATCGTTTGGACACAAAGCTCGTCAAGCTCGGATAGACCTAAACTATTCACGGATTTACTCATCGCCTGCTTCCTAAAATAGAGTTTTCTGATATAGCTCTAACGCAAAAACAAAGTAAATATAATAATTCCAAACATTCATTTTGGCAAGCTTTTTTATGTTTTATTCCCGCAGGTAGCGCTCCGTAAAGATATTTTCCTTAAGGCCAACATTGTATTTGGTGTCGCTAAATTTCATCTCTGTCTTGCGGCCGGTCTTTAAATCCGAAACCAGCGATTTTACAACCGTTGGAAAATCTTGAATAAATTCGACCCTTTTGGATTCGATTACACGATCGCTTGTCCCTTGCGGCTATTCGCTTTACCAAATCAAGCTCTCGGCGAGAGAGCATATATCATCGGCAAAGACATACCGCTGCCGATGACCTGCTGGGTAGATGAGCCGGAAAAAGTCGGCACCGACAGGGTTGTCTCTGCCGCAGCGGCTTATGATGTAGTTGGAGATGCGGTTGTCGTTGCCGATTTCGGAACGGCTGTCACCATCAACCTGGTTGACCAGAACGGCATTTTCCAGGGAGGTGTAATCTGACCGGGCTTTGAGATAAGCGTTCAGACCTTGAAAGACAAATGCCGAGCACAACTATATCGTGCAGAGCGAATTGTTCCTTATTTCGGTTATGAAATACTCTTGCCGGCTCATCCGGCGACAGTATATTTTCAGGGTCGGTATCAACTTTGATTCGCGGTGTCAGCGCACCCAGCGCCAAAACGAAGGCGACCATTAAAACAGTAACTGACTTATAATGCTTTAGAGAATAATCTGCGAGTTGCTGTTTGGAATCCAATTTTATATCCACTCGCCATATCCATACGTTTGCATAGATGAGCATCTGAGCCGGATTTAAGTTTATGCTGCTTCATAGTATTTTTACCTTTTTTGAAATACGCGGGTATGGATATTTCGATACGAATAGTGTCAGATACTTACATGGCACAAAACCGCCAGCGCCCAAAGCAAATCCTTTTTATTCAAGACTTTCGTCTCATACCTCTCGTTTATCGGTATAAGATGGACATCCTTGTCTGTTGTTCTTATGAGCTTGCAGGTAACCCCTATTTGGTTCGCAATGCGGGCAATTGCAATTTGTCCCTGCACCGCTGACACGGAGGGGCTTACTATTACAATGTCGCCGTCATTTATCTTAGGAGACATACTGTCGCCGTCTATCTGCAACGCGAAACTGTCTGGAAACAACTTATGAATCTCCTCGCACTGCACAAATTCGACTATTTGCTTTTCTTTTGTCCCGCTGACCTGAATAAGGTTTGCCTGCTCTATTTTTATGCCATCCAATAGCGCCTTCGTTTGCAGGTCAATTGATACCGAGCCGTCTTTGGAATTGACAATTTTTTTGCCGAGGTGCTCTTCTACGAGGTCTTCAAGCTGTGTGACGGCTTGTTTCGGGTCCGGAAGAAGCGTCTGGTCCCAGAAATGAACAATCCCTGCGGCGGTCCGTCCCAGTATCGGAATCCAGCCGGGCCGAACCCGTCCGGTAGCTGAAACTTCGTAGCCAAGCTTTTCCTCAAGCCCTTTTTTCTCGCACAATAGCTTAATAAAGGCCAGGGCCGGCTCTTTCAGCTCGGGATTTTTTGTAAACAGGACATCTAATTTTTGCAAAAGTTCGCCATTTAACCCAAATGCGGAATTTTCCGCTGCCTCTTTGCCTTCCAATAGCCAGTGTAAATCAGCGCCAGTTACTTCGCATATTTTCAGCAGGAGGTCAACTGGAGGCACCCGGTCGTCTTCGTAATAGCTGTATGTAGAAGGACTTATACCTAAAGCCCGGGCGAATTTGCTCTTTCCTCTGATGCCTGCAAATTGCTGTCGGAGAAATTTGATACGTTCGATTATCGCATTGTCGTCAGATTTTTTCATTTATTTTACGTAATTGCGAAATAAGAGGTTGCATTATTTCGCAGTTGCGATAATATTTGCAAATGTTCTTACAGTGAAATCGAAAATAAGCGGAAAACCATAATTTGTCAATATAAAGGAGCTGCAAAAATGTCAAAATCCGAAAGAAAAAAAAGGAGAGTAACAACAGCGACAAAAGGCACAAGAAAAATTTCCCAAAGGCGGAAAAACGCGAAGAGAGAAACAAAGGCAACAGAGTATGTAAACCACCTTTTGGAATTGAATAAGCTACAGGGTGTATTGCTTACGTATCTGAAAAAGGAAGTTAGTTAGCATAATAAGCCCTTCTGAAAAAGGTAAAAACTGAATATCGGATTGCTGATATCTTCGGTAGGGCAGCTTGCTTTTCGGTTTTTGTGATGGGAAATTGCACTTGACAGCCGAAGCTCATTAAGTAAGGTGGAGATATAAGAGATGGATGTTATTCTTAATAAATGTCTGAGGGGAATATTTACCTTGTGGGCGAATTAATAATCCTTTTCTATGTGAGGGCAGAATTATGGACATAATGGATTTCCTGGAATCGATAAAAAGACCCCAACAGGGAATGTACACGCCGAAACTGTCCAGATGGTTGGCCGCGGTGGTTTTAATTGTCCTGGCGGTTATTTTGATTAAGACGTCTGTTTACACTATCGCCACTGATTCAGCCGGCGTGGTAAAAAGATTTGGGAAATATAATCGAACAACCGAGCCGGGTATCCACCTGATGTGGCCTTTCGGCGTCGAAAATGCTACCGACGTGCCGGTCAAAAAGGTGCAGAAGGAAGAGTTCGGCTTTAGAACGCTCAAAGCGGGAGTGGATTCGCGATATCTCGGCACCGAAGAAATAGACTCCGGCAGACTGGATTCCGGGGATTTAATGAGATTGATAGAAGAAAGCGGCGAAAGGGTCTCAAGAAGCGGGTCCCGCCAGCTGGTGGCAATGGCCCAGGAGATACTCAAAGGCGAATATATAATGCTGACAGGAGATTTGAATATCACCGATGTCGAATGGATAGTTCAGTACAAAATAAAGGACGCAAGGCAATATCTGTTCAATGTAAGAAAACCCAAACAGACTATAAGAGATGCCAGCCAGGCAATAATGAGGCAGCTTGTAGGAAACGGAAGCGTTGATGAGGCCATCACCATTGGAAGAATAGAGTATGAAAGCGCCGCCAAGGAAATGCTGCAGAAGCTGCTCGATGAGTACGAAACCGGAATTTATATTGTAGCAGTCAAACTTCAGTCATCCAATCCGCCTCAGAGGGTGAGGCCCGCCTTTAACGAAGTAAATAAGGCCCTGCAACAAAAAGAGCAGCGAATCAACGAAGCAATGAAGGCATACAACGAGGCAGTTCCTAAAACCAGGGGCCAGGCAAAAAAGCAAATCGAATCTGCCAAAGGATACGCAGCTGAGAGGGTCAATAGGGCAAAAGGCGATGTCGCCAAGTTCAAAAAAATCTACGAGGAATATAAAAAGGCGCCGGATATAACAAGGAAGAGAATGTATCTTGAGACAATGGCCAAGCTTTTGCCACAGATACCGGAAAAGTGGATAATCGAGCAGGGCGGGGCAGAAGGCGGAATCCTGATGAAGCTCGACCTTGAGAATCAGTAGTAAGAACCGAAAGGAAGGAAATAAAAATGGGTCGCATTATCGTAATAGTGTTTCTTTTAATCGTTATCATCGTGTCTTCTTCTTCGATGTATATAGTTGACGAGACTCAGCAGGCGGTCGTAACCCAGTTCGGCAAGCCCGTAACAGTTGTGATTAATCCGATAGAAGGACGAAGAACACAGGAAACTCTGACCAGACTGAAAGACAAATACACGGGAGAGGGGATTGCAGTTGCAGAGGGTGCAGGGTTGAGATTCAAGGTGCCTTTCATACAAAGTGTGCGAAAATTCGAGAGAAGACTGCTGAGGTGGAATGGTTACCCCGAACAAATCCCGACAAAAGATAAAAAATACATCCGGATCGATTCCACAGCGCGATGGTATATTGAAGACCCGCTTCAATTTTTGAGGTCGGTAGGCACAGAAGAGCAGGCCCATGCACGGCTTGACGATATCATAGATTCAAGCACACGAAACTCCATTACGAAAAGAGACCTTCTCGAGATAGTCAGGACAGATAACCGCGATATGAGGGTGGCCGAAGAGGAGCTTCTTGAAACAACCAAAGTCGGCCAGGTGGCGGAAGGGCGACCCAAAATTGTGGCTGAAATAACAGAATCCTCCAGAAAAGCATGTGAAGATTACGGTATAGGAATACACAGCTCCGGCGTTCTAATCAAGGGACTCACCTATGTGCAGGACGTCAAAACAAAGGTGGAAGACAGGATGATAGAGGAGAGATTGAGGATAGCCAAGAAATATACTTCGGAGGGTGAAGGGGAATTCGAGAGGATTATGGGGGACAGGGAGAGGGACGTGAAAACGATTCTCTCCGAGGCATACAAAACCGCAAAGGAAATAGAAGGAGCAGCCGATGCCGAGGCAACACAGCTCTATGCAGAAGGTTTTGGAATAGACCCGGACTTTTACAGGTTCTGGAGGACCCTCGAACTTTACGAGAACTATATAGGCGGAGAAAAAACCAGATTAATTCTCGGAGCAGATAATCCTTTGCTTGAGATGATCAAGGGTGAAATACTCCAAACCAAAGAAGGGCCCAAAGAAGAGTGAGAATCCCATTTATTGACTTGCTATATCGCCACCTTAATAATGTATTTTCCAGAGGGTATTACCAGTGTTTTTCGTTAAACTGCTTAGAATACTGACCGGGATTTTTATTTTCTTGCTGATTTTCCAACTTCTGCAGCGGCTTAGCAGGAAAAAAACAACGGCGCACAAAGTAAATCAAGGTGATAATGGCGATTCACGCAGAAAATTTGTTGAATCTCAAGTCGTGGAAAATCCACAACAAACCGACGAGGAAGTCCAGTCTTGATTTTTTGTCAACTTTTTCCCGAAAAAACTTACACGCCCGAAAAAGATAGGTCACTACATAAGACGGTCGTATTTTGAGCCCAATTTGTGGGACTGGAGGTGAACCGGCCGAAGACAGGGTCATATTGTCTGGCGCGGAGGTAATATTCATCTATCTCGGAATCATAATACTGGCCTGTGAACAAAAAGGAGTTACTCGCTGAAAACATATCTTGATTCGATTCCAGGACTTCGCCGAAGGGCTTATATGTATAATATTTGACCACACTGCCGCTATTATTGATGACCTGTCTGGCGCTGCCTAATCTATCGTGCATATAGAAATACCGCGGGTCGGTATCATTGCCATCGTGCTGGCAGAGAAGCTGGCCGTTGGCGTAAATATAGGTCTTTTTGATGTTCATATAGTCCTGCGGGTCAAGCTCCATCAATATCACCGGCAAATCGCCCACAATATCAACGATATATTTGCGAGCAGTTTCATGAAATTGCTTGAAGATACGATTTCCATCCGGGTCGTACTTAATATCGATGCTATATGCGCCTTCTTTCTCGCCATTTCGAAGCTTATTATCCCAGTTATACTCTAATGTCGTATCGTTAGTAAGAGTCAGGTTACCGTTGTCGTCCCAGGTAAGCGCAAAGTTATCGCCACCGGAGGCCGATTCCATAAGGTCGCCGTCATAGGTAAAGGTCGTTGATGTATCGTTTAACGTCTTCGATTCCAGATTTCCGTCTTTTCGATAACTATAGTCTATTTTCCAGAAAGAGCTGCTGAATTTATCTATGTCCGCCTGCTTTAGCTGCGAGCGCATATCATAATCGAAACTATAGCTAAAGTCAACAACATTCTCGCTGGCATTAGAGATACTTTCATCAGCGCTGGTTAGTCTTCCCAGACCATCGACTTCAGCATTTTCAAGCTCCTGCTGGGCATTGTATTTCCCAAACTCAAATGTCGACCCACCAGTGGTTTCGAATTTGGTCAGCATATTATCATTGTTATAGGTGTAATCAATGGTTGTAGCTGGGCCGGAATCACTGCCGTCGAGGTAATATGTGAGCAGAGAGCGGTTGCCGTTCTCATCGTATTCAAAGCCGGCGATGAGGTCATTAGGGTCGAGCAGCGGCTCAGTTACGCCAATCAGCCGGCCAGGCAATAGTTTCAAAACCGTCTGTTACACAAATATCAGTCGGTGCTGCGCCGCCACTGGTAATTATTGAAAGAAAAGCAACTTCGAGCGTGAACGACCAGGTTTTCCACATAAAGGTAACAGCCGGTTCGAATCCTGTCACCAAGTGGACTATCGATTTCGGAGACAAAGCAACACAACCGTCGAGTCTCTCCGGGAAAGGCGAGGTCGATAAAGATGTTACCCATCATTATAAAAAGAGAACAGGAAAAATCAAAAACGAACTGACAGGTAAAATCACCGAAGTTCCGTCTTACAAAGTTGAACTTACAGCTGTGGATTCACAGAAGAATGAGGTAAAACAGACATTGAGTGTCGCGATCAACCAAGATGATACAGGAGGCACGCAGAGTACTGATACAACAGCTCTCCAGACAAAATTGAAACAAAAGACGAAGGGACCCGTTGAGGCCGGCCCCATAGTAGATGTTTCAGTAAAAACCTTGGAGCTGCCGAAAGAACCTTACCTGGGTAAAAGCTGCAAAGTGAACATGGTCGTGAAAAATAACTCCAGCAGTGCGATACAGGGATGCTACGCGTTTTTCGAGTCCGAAGACGGCACGAAGCGAAGGGTGAGAACTTCATTAACGCCGGAATCTGAAAAAACAGTAATATTTACCTGGGTGCCGAAAAAAGAAGGTAATCAGGTCATAAATGGCTATGTAGAATGTGAAGGTGATAAGGATACAAAAGATAATAAGATAACAAAAAAGGTTTTTGTAAAAAAGTGACGACCGGGGAAGGAGCTAAAAAGAAGCCCTAAAGAGTTGCTGGATTTATGATTTTTTGTTCTCGTGACCGGCTAAAAAAAATAGCGGGGGCATAATATGGGGACCTATAGATACAACCTAGGGCAGAATTCAGCATTAAAAACGGCTAAATGAGTGGCGGATTTGTCGGTCGGCAGACCCATTGTAAAGTTATAAGTTTTTGTTACATAAAATCTTAAGCGATGTCGCCTGTCCGAACCCCGACAACATTTTTATTTTGCAACTTTGTAGATATCATTTATAGTCGGATTTAATTTTCGGAAAGGATTAGGTTGGATTTGTGAAGACTTTGAGTTTAGACTTTTGCAATTTTAGTATCAGGCCTCTCGAACATTTTATGCTCTAACAGGCCAAAGAGGTCGACAGTGATCCACAACCTTTGGGAAAGTTCGTTCTTCTTACGGAAAGTAAACCTTTCAGGATGATTATTCTTGTTGTGAAAAAAAAGATACTTGTCATTCAAAAAGGAGGTTGTGAACTAACTTTGGATCTTTGGAGGTGAAGTGACCATTCGACAGGTGAACAACAAGTTCAGTAGCAACAAACGATCGGATATTATGATTCACAATCTCGACAACACCTCTTGTAAATAGAAGCACCTCCGGCACAACCTAAAAAACGGGGGCAAAATTAACATAAGTTCTTATATGCCAGTTAGTTGTGGAAGAATAATTGTTACGCCTCGTTGGGTTTCGGTCTGAGAAACCCTTGACTTTTTATTAAGTATATGTCAAAATAAACAAGATTACATACAGTATGAGGGAGTTAAAAAGGGGAAGTGGTGTTTTAAACACACTTTTATCCTAAAGGATTTATACCGTGGGTAAAAAACTTGTTTTGCTGGTCGGCGTTTTTATTATCATTTCTTTACCCAACCTTACAGTTGCCAGGCATTTGCCTTACGGCGACCTCAACGCAGATTATAAAGTCGACTTCGCTGATTTAAACCTGTTTGCTCAGCAATGGCTGAATCCTTCAGGGTGTTCAGGTTCCAATTGTGCTGATTTTGAAGGCATAAACGGTGTAAGTTTCAGGGATTTTGCATTACTTGCGGATTCCTGGCTAAGTAGTGCAAAACCGGTAACGCTTGTGATAAACGAATTGATGGCTGACAACTCCGGCTACATTCTCGATGAATACGAGAATTCTGACGACTGGATCGAGCTTTACAACTATGGTGATGCACCTGTTGATATTGCGGATATGTATATGTCGGACAGCCCGGCAAATCCGACAAAGTGGCGCGTGCCTGATGATAATCCGTCGGCAACAATTATT
>CAZBWE010000025.1:0-27934 GCA_964495465.1 uncultured Pirellulales bacterium | reverse complement strand
AAGAACAATAAATTTGTCCTGCAATTTGCTTTTGAGATTATCATTTTCCAATTTTTAATTTCCTATTTTAGTTCTAACAGTTTTTCGGCCTGTTCTAAGTTTTCGACGACATTTTTTAAAAACTCTTTCTGCGAAGTCATCTATTTAAGCCCCTTTGCTGCCATTATTTTACGGAAAAGCACGTCGCCCACTGTTCTTCGGAGCAATTCCATTTTTATCTGGGCCTCTGTAAAATAAGGATGCAGTTTTTTTATTCCGGCTATTGCATTTTCTCTGACATTATCGCTGAGCTCGAAGGATATAAGCGCCCGCTTCTCTGGAGACAGTTTCCGCAGGATTTCAAACTGCTTCCTTGCAGCTTCTATAGTTGTATCTGCTGGTATTAAATCCATCTTACTTTTAAAAACTTTCAATTATCTAATTCGTCCAGCCCATCAAGAACGACAAATTTGCCTCGTAATTTACTTTCAAACGCCATTCTTGCTTAGTCTCTTGCTTAATGTTCAAACAGACTTCCTGAATTCAAAGAATCTCTATGGTCATCATACACCAAATCAAGAGAGGCCACAAATCTTACTGCGGTGACGGCTATGATTAACCCAAGAACGCAAACTATAACTGTGGGAACACTTCTTAAAATGTACTGCGAACTTGTTTCAGGATTATAAGGTACTTGTAAAAATACCCAGAGAAAGGGCAGTACCATCCGGAGACAAAACAACGCGACTAATTCTTTTGAATCTAATAGTTTGCATTTTCTTAAGAACTTGAAACTCTCAAAAACCCGACAATCTAAGACAAAAATTAATGCAGGGACAAATAGTACAAGTTTTATTAGAATTAACATCGGGGCAACAAAACATAATTGGTATAGCCAAGGGGCAACTTTGGCAGTTTCAAAAAAACCTGTTTCTATGGATGTGAAATATTTTATTATTAAAAACACAAGCCAGACTAAAATAAGATAAGGAACTACGCAAATCAAGCTAAATCCAACCATACGCCAGAAGAAGTGTTTCCCTTTCTTTAACAAAGCCATAGGCGTTTGTCTTTTTTGCCCTTCCAAGTACACCGTTCGCAGAAACCCATAATTTAGTATAGTTGAGACTACCATAAGACTCAGCAAAAAGGGCATACATAGTAAGGCCGAAATTTTCGTTAAATCATGTCTTGTGAATCGAAATAGGCTGTTTGAAAGGACAGCCAATGCATAAAGCCCAACGATGAGAGTTACCTCTGGCCAGCGAGCTTTTAGAATTTGTAATGTTTTTTTTATTTCGGTCATTTTACAAGCTGAAAGTTTTCTTCGCCGACGAGCTGCCGCATCTTTCTGCAAAATTCAAGGTCTGGATTGACGGAAAGCCCTTTATCGGCTGCTGCATGGACCCTGCCCTTGTCGGTCCTTATCGCTACGTAAACCGGACTTTTGCCCCTGTGATGCTGACAAATACTCTTTATCTCGGCCACCTTCTCTTTGGTAACGTTTTCGGCATCCAGCCGAATCCTTACTTTTGCAGCTAATTTCTCCCTGACCTCTTCGAGAGTTATCAACTCCGCAGCCAGGATATTGGGCTTTTCTCTTCTGTAATCGAGCTTTCCCTTAACAAAAACAACCGTATCCTGCACTAAAGCGGCACTGAATCTGTTCAGGACATCCGGGAACATTACCACTTCGGCCTGGCCTTGCAAATCTTCAAGTATAAATACAGCCATTTTCGAGCCGGCGTTTCGACCGGTCTTTGTGAGGTTGTATCTTATCTTCGCTATCATTCCGCCGATTACGATTTGTTTATTCTGAGCTGCCTGGTCCAATTGAGAGCTGTTATGTGTGGAATAAAGACTTATCGTTTCCGCATGATGGCTCAACGGATTGCTGGTAACATAAAAGCCGAGGACCTGTTTTTCAAAGGCCATCATTTGCGGTTCGGGCCAGGGTGCGACATTGGGCAGGTGATGATAGTCCTGTGCATAATCGGCCTGTCCGGTCATTTGAGTAAAGAAGCTCATCTGGCCGTTTATTTTGTCTGCCTGTAGAGTAGAGCCGTATTCCATTGCCTTTTCGAGTCCGGCCATCATTTGTGCCCGGTTGCCGCCGAGCCGGTCAAAAGCACCGGCTTTTATCAGGGATTCAATGACCTGTTTATTGGCAGCCCGCATCTCTACATTTTCACAAAAATGGAACAAACTCTGGAACCTGCCGATTTTTTCACGGGCGGCGATAATTTGTTCCACCGCCTTTTCTCCTACACCTTTTACGGCAGCCAGGCCGAAGCGTATAACCCCTTTTTCCTTCTGACCGTCGTTCGTATGTTCGTAAATCGGTGTGAAATCAACGCCGCTTTCATTTATATCGGGCGCTCTAACCTCAATACCCATATCAGAACATTCGGCGATATACTCAACGACTTTGTCGGTATTGCCCATCTCAAAGGTCAGAAGAGCAGCCATAAATTCGACAGGCCAATGGGCTTTCATATATGCGGTCTGGTAAGCGATAAAGGCGTAGCGGGTGGAATGGCTTTTATTAAAGCCGTAGCCGGCAAAGCGTTCGATAAGCTCGAAAATCTGCTGTGCCCGCTGGCTGGGCAATCCCTTATTGATACAGCCGGCTATAAATCTTTCTTTTTCCTTGGCAATTGTCTTTGCTTTCTTTTTGCTTATTGCCTTAATCAGGGTGTAGGCCTCGCGCAGCGGTATATCGCCGAGCCGATTGCAGATGCGCATCACTTGTTCCTGATAAATCATAATGCCGTAGGTTTCGTTGAGGATTTCGGCCATAATCTGATGGGGCAGATTCCATTTTGCCCCGTGTTTTCGCTCAATATAATCAGGGATGAGTATCATCGGGCCGGGGCGATACAGGGCATTTGCCGCTATAAGGTCTTCAATGCGGTCGGGCTTCATCTTCATTAAAAGACTTTGCATTCCGGCTGACTCAAACTGGAAGACTCCTTTTGTTCTGCCAGCTGCGAAAAGCTCAAAGACCTTTGGGTCGGTAAGGTCGAGTTTTTCAAGGTCGATGTCAACACCGTGGAGCTCCCTTACCAGCCGGCAGGTGCGCTCCAATACGCTCAGGGTCTTCAGCCCCAGAAAGTCCATTTTTAAAAGGCCTACTCTTTCAACCGTAGGGCCTTCGTATTGTGTTATGATATCATCCGAACCCGGGGCTTTATACAGAGGTATGAAATTAGTCAGCGGCTCATCTGCGATAACGACGCCGGCGGCGTGGACCGAGGCGTGACGAGCAAGGCCTTCGAGCTTTCCACCAATATCAATGACCTTCTTTGTCAGCTCACTTTGCTCATAGGCACGTCTGAGCTCCGGCTCGGTTTTCAGGGCTTTGTCGAGAGTCATATCAAGCGAGAAGGGAACGAGCTTGGCTAACCTGTCGGCCTCACCGAGCGGGACACCGAGGACCCTGCATACATCACGTATAACGGCCCGGGCTTTCATTGTTCCAAAGGTTATAATCTGTGCGACGTGCCCGTATTTGCGGCGGACATAGTCGATGATTTTTGACCGGTGCACCTGGCAGATATCAATATCGATATCAGGCATTTCATTTCGTTGCGGGTCCATAAAGCGCTCAAAGAGCAGGTCATAGCGAATGGGGTCAACATCACATAATCCGAGGCAGTATCCTACGATTGTGCCTACGCCGCTGCCCCTGGCGCCGATGGGGATATTGTTCTCGTGCGCGTATTTGCAGAAGTCCCATACGATGAGGAAATAGCTGGCAAAGCCCTTCGATTCGATTACTTCCAGCTCCCTGTCGAGTCTCTCTTTTATCTGGTCGGTGATATTGCCATAGCGCTTTCGGGCTCCTTCATAACATAATCCGGCGAGAAACTCTTCGGGTGTTGTGTTATCCGACGGTTTGAAAACTGGTGCGTGGCGTGTCTTCAAGTCAAGCTCAACATTGCAGCGGTCTGCAATTATCAGAGTATTGTCACAGGCCTCGTCTGCCTCGGGGAAAAGCTCGCGCATCTGTTTTGGGCTTTTTAGGAAAACATCCGGCGGATAAATCATTCTGTCGGAGTCATCGGCCCTTTTGCCGGTGCTTATCGCACACAGGCAGTTGTGGGCTTCATAGTCCTCGGCCTCTAAAAAGTGCACATCATTTGTCACAACCAGGGGCAATCCCATTTTTTCAGCGAGGTCAATCAATCCCTGCCGAATATACGGCTTATCATCTTTGTGCTTTTGTATCTCGATAAGGAACCTGTCTGGGCCGAAAATCTCCAGATAGCTTTCTATGGCCAACCGGGCTTTTTGTTCATCGCCGTTGGAAAGAGCCATCGAAATCTCGCCTTTGACACATCCTGAAGTAGCTATCAAGCCCTCGTTCAGCTCGGCCAGAACTTTCTTATCTATTCTTGGTCGGTAGTAAAAACCGTCAAGATAGCCGGTGCTTGACAACTTGAGCAGGTTCTTGTAGCCGGTATTGTTTTGGGCTAAAAGTACCAAATGATATGCGGCATCAGTGATGGTGGTTTTTGTCTTGTCGAACCTGCTGCGTGGGGCGACATACGCCTCTATGCCGATGATTGGCTTTATATGGGCTGCTATGGCTTTGGTATAAAATTCAACAACTCCGAACATATTACCGTGGTCGGTTAAAGCCACGGCGTCCATATTAAGCTTTTTGCACCTTTTAAAAAGCTTTTCGAATGTTATGGCTCCATCGAGCAGCGAATATTGACTGTGAAGATGGAGGTGCGTAAATCCTTTTGCAGTCATAAATTAAGCCATCCTCAAATCCTTTGGTTACTGTTTGTATCATATTTGAAAAAATCTATTATGTCAATGACTGCTTTCTGTGTTTGTAATATAATTGTAAAAAAGCTTGTGGTAATTTCTGCACATTATTAAAATATACCATAATAAAAATTAGATGAGCCAGGGGTGCCGGATGCCGTCCGTTCTCCGTTCATTAGGAATTGCGAAGGATGAAAGTGAACGGCTGAAAGCTGAGATTACCCTCTGAACCTGATCAGGTTAACACCTGCGAAGGGAGGCAAAAGAGCGTAAAACCTAACAACGTAAGAGTTAAAGCAACAAAAAAGAAGATTCAACAGTTTTTAGTTTTACGCTTTTAGCTTTTAGTTTGTTAAGCACTCCTTTTGTGGGAGTGCTTTTTGTTTTAGTGTTGAGTTGTTTTTTAACCATAAGTAAGGAAAGGAAGAGAAAATGATAGAGACAAATATTTCCAGGGTTATTATCCAGGAGTATAACAGGAGATTAACAGAGCATCTTGAGAATGATGTTGTTATAGTTGGAGCCGGCCCTGCAGGATTTGCAGCCAGCTATTATCTGGCTAAAGCAGGCATTAAAGCCACCATAATTGAAAAAAGGCTCTCCGTAGGTGGCGGTATCTGGGGAGGGGCAGCCGGTTATAATGTGGTTACCTTCGAAGATAATGATATCTTAAATGAAATCGGCGTAACCGCAGTAAAACGGGAGAACCTATATATTGCTGATGCTATAGAATTTGCTGCGGCTCTGGCTTACAAGGCCAAACAGGCGGGAGTGGAGATATTTAACTTAACCCAGGCAGAGGATATCATCCTGAAAGATGAGATTGTTCAGGGTATAGTCGTGAATAATGGCGCAGTCATGTCGCTTGGTTTGCATGTTGACCCATTTTGTATCTGTGCAAAATACACGATTGATGCCACTGGACACCCGGCCGAGCTGGTCGGAATGCTGAAAAAGAGTAAGCCGAAGCTGTTTCCGCAGCAGTTTCAGGAATATTTTATGAACGTTGAAACGTCAGAGACGAGCGTTGTCGAAAAAACAGGTGAAGTTTTTCCGGGCCTTTTCGTTGCCGGGATGGCTGTCTGCGATGTATATAATCTGCCAAGGATGGGCCCGATATTCGGCGGAATGCTGAAATCCGGCAAAAAAGTGGCTGAAATAATAATTAAAAGACTCACCGCAGAAAACGCGAAGAGCACTGAGGATACTGGTTAAATGGTAATTGGTTAAATGGTTAAATAATTACCAATTACTATATTGCCTCTGCGAGCTCCGCGGACTCAGCGGTGAAAGAAAAATGAAAAAATATAAACTGCCAACGCGTGAAAAGTGCTTTGAGATAATAAAAAAATACCACGTTCCGCCGCACATCGTAGAACATAATTTAACTACGGCCAAATTAGCAGTATTTCTGGCACAAAGACTGGAAGAAAGGGGCGTGGAAGTGGATGTCGAGCTTGTGGACAGGGCCTGCCTGCTGCACGATATGGCCCGTTTTTGTGACTTTAGTGAATCAGATTTAAATAACTTGAAGCCGTTTATCACAGAGAAAGACAAAACGAAGTGGCAACAACTGAAAGCAGAATACGAAGGTCTTTGCCATGAAGAAGTTGCGTATGAAATTCTGAAAAATCAGTATCCGGAGCTTGCTTTGGCCATAAAGAAACACAGATATATGGGTATTCTCGACGAAAAAGAAAAGCCGATTACCTGGGAGGAAAAACTCGTTTACTACGCAGATAAAAGGGTTATGCACGATAGAATTGTGCCCTTAAAAGAGAGATTAGAAGAGGCCCATAAAAGGAACGTCCATTTACACGGCACAGAAGCTCAAAGCGATATTAACGCCTCTAAAGTTGACCCATTAATCTTCAAGCTGGAAGAAGAAATCTTCAGTAAGATAGACATATCCCCGGATCTCCCGGACTTTGCCTGAGCGAAGTCCCGATTCGCAACCTTTAGATTACCCTATTTAGTTTTCGAAAGAGCGTTATTTACTAATGCGTATTTGGAGTAGATTCGACCACTTCGACAAGCTCAGGGCAGACAGGCTCACTAAAAATTGGGTTTGTTTTGGGTTTGTTTTTGTCTTGGTAATTTGTAACTGGTAATTGGTAACTTGTTATTTGAGCTATTGTTAGGTTCATTTGGACACTTGGTGAAATTGGGTTTGGGATTTTTGGGCTAAAAATCGATGTTCATTTTCATATCCCTTTGAATTAGAAGAGGTTACGTTCGGCCTATTCTTAAGAAAATTGGGTTTGTTTTGCATAAAAGAGTTCATATTTCAGCCACAGATTACACGGTTTTTTTGTCAACCGCGGATTACGCGGATTACACGGATTTATAAGTAAGTCAGCCTCGGCAAAGCCGTAGGTTGCTAAACGCTTGATATTAACCATTGGCTAATCCTTAATAGACAATACCCTATGGATAAATTTGGCTTGGGCCTTAGGCCCGTAAGACTTGTCCCACCGGGGACTAACTTGTGCTGCCTGAGCACATTCGGTATTATACCAGAGGAGGGCGGTTTTTCAAGCAGAAATAAGCTTTTTTATTAATATTTTGCCAATAAAAGGCACAAGAGGTTGGCCACGAAGGTGTTAGGCCATAAAAAAAATTTAACCACGAAGTTTGTTCGTATCTCGTGAAGCGTGAAAAGTAAATGAGTGAATGCGGAGATGTGTGGAAGCGTAAAGCGGATTGGTTGATTAGTGAATTAGAGAATTGAGATACTCGATACTAGATGCTGGATTCCTTCGATTTCACTCAGGACAAGTTTTGGATTGCGTGGAATGGTTTTTTGTGATAAATTATATTTTGGAAGAAAAAGGCAGAAAAGAGAGTGAAGATATTGAAAGAATTGACCAAAAAGATTTGCGGGGTGAAAATTTAGTCTTATGCTTAGACCAGTTAAAAGCAAGCACCGCCCTGCGAATAAAGGCGAAAAAGATGGATAAGCCGATAAAAAATAATCCATAGAGGTCAAGATATGGAAAGTAATAAAGCACAAAAACCTAATGAGATTGTTAGATATGTGAGGTTGGAAAATCTTACTGTCTATGAAATTTCAGCAGATGAACTTAACAATTTAGAACATGGTTCACCTGCCCCCTTATTATTAAGTATCTCCCTATTTCTTTTGGGTATAGCGATAACGGCGATGATTACATTATTAAGTGTTGATATACAATCCACGAAGATTTTTTGCACATTTATGATTTGTATGATAGTTGGTTATATTGTAGGGGGTGTCTTGCTGATTATTTCAATTATCCAAATCAAAAAAAATAAATCTGTCGGTAGTACAATTAGAAACAGGGCAGGAAGATGTTTTGCTGATTCACAACAAGTCATTGGAGGAATAACGGAGGAAGGGAAATGAAATTTCTGCATTATCAATTTAATGCTAATTTAGGTAATCGTGTTGAAGTTGTCCTCCGCGGCAACGCGGCAAATGTAATGCTGCTTGACGATGTTAACTTTAACAACTATAAAATAGGCGGCCAATTCAGATATTATGGTGGATATTACACAAAATCACCAGTTTTTATAGCAGTTCCTAATTCCGGACATTGGAATCTTGTTGTCGACCTTTGTGGGGCGGCTGGACATGTAGACGCATCTGTACGTGTGATTTAATCTTAATGTAACGATATTCGTTAATAACCGGAAAGAAGCAACACTAAGTAAAATAGCAAACTTTAATCTCGTTTCGAACTTTTTGTGCTAATCATTTCACGGACGATTATTTTCAAAGAGTTTGTATATCTTCGTATAATTCAGGGAATTTATTCTGCCTGAGCCGAAATTTCGTTCCGTGATTGTGTCCCGTTCTTGCGTCGAAATCTACATAGACATACCCTTTTTCGATGGCTTTGGTAAAAGTACGGATACTGAATTTTCGCAGCATTTGAATCTTTTCGTAAGAGAAATATTCTTTGCCTTTTTCAGTTTTAGTCCTGGCCTGAACATAAAAGCAATTCAAAAGTTTAGTGCCTGCCTTATGCTCAAGGTCATCAAAGCCCCAATATGGCTGCGGTGATAATTCACCAAGACCGATGTGTTTATCTACCGATTTAAGCCATTCGGAATGTCGAGGGTCAACGGATTTTGCATCAAAGGAAATAAGCACCTTTCGCTGCTGACGGTAAACAACCACCTTAAAACCTCTATCGCTTCTTACTGGGCCTGTTATCGTTTGTCTGAAGCTCATTTCCGTTGCAGGATATTTAATCCCGGCTTCTTTATGTTTCCATCCATATTTTAGCAAAAGAATCTGCGGGACGAATTTCATAGCACGGGGGGAAGGTTCCATATGAAATAAAGTCGTAAGGGAAGTTGTTTCTATTCTTTGGCATTTAAGCTCCCATTCGGCCGCATTAGGTATAGGCAGGTTATTTTCTTTAATCCCGAGCAAATCCTCCAAGGTATTGCCAATTCCGCCGACGTTGCCTTGTCTGGCTGAAAGAATCCAGCCCATATCTTTAATTTCACGCAGTTTTTGAATCAGTATTTCTTTGGTGTAAATATTCATCAACGTCCCTGTTTTTAATGTTTTGCAGGCGGCCTCCAGAAATCGAGCAAGTATTCAAAAGTAACTCCCATAGTTATATAATTGCTCGGCCAGCCGAATATGCCTATCTGATTTACGAGGTTGGTTCTATCCCAAATAATAACGTTGCGCAGCTCGTAGCCGCGTTTCCTGAGTTCTTCAATTAAGGAAACGTGTATCGTTATGCGGGTATTTTCCCACCACATATCAGGGACGTTAATAACACAGTGCCCCTTAGGTCGTAGTAAGGGAAGCAATTGTTCATATATATCACCCATTGACTGAGAATATTTTTCTAACGATAACGTTCCTAAGTCTCTCGGGTCCTGGGAATATTGCTCAACCTTGTTAAGCTGGCCATTATTTCTATAGCGCCTCGATTTATTCTTTCTTTTGCGATTAAGCAAATTGGCATAAGGGGGGGAAGTCCAAATGAGGGAGATAGAACCTTTGTCAAAATATTTCGGTATGTTTCTCGCGTCATCCTGAACCGCAATTTGTTGGGTTTCATTAAACATATTAGGGTCATCAGCCAATCTCCTACTGCAAAGCTCGACATACGATGCTTGTAAATCGAACCCAACACTGTTTCTATTAAGGTCATTAGCTGCTATTAATGTTGTTCCGCTTCCGACAAAAGGGTCTAGAACCAATTCTCCTTGATGAGTGAAAAGCTCGATAATTTTCTTGGCGAGAGAAATGGGAAACGTTGCGGGATGAATCGTTTTATCTCTTATATCTCTACCTTCATAGTAAAATTGCCAAACGCCCAATTGACTTTTCAGCCATTCCTTTGCGGTCATACAATTGATATGAGTAGGGCCACATTGACAGGTTCTTTTATGACCAATTGGTAGTTTTTTGCCGAAATAATCATTTCCATCAAGAATCGCTGTTGGTAGCTTTATTTGAGTGGATTCTATTGTTGATGATGTCGATTTGTTCACAACCGTAATCCTTTCTATAATAGTATGCGTTCCATCCGATAAGGCAATAATCCTTACTTTTTAACATTATAGGATTTTGATGCTGATAGTCAATAATCGCTTTTTGCTTTGATTATTAGCGAAATCAGCGTCTAAAGCACACCGGAACTCGGACGACTTACATGTTGGTAAATATGAGCAGGTGAGCGGATGATTAGCGGGGGATTAATGGGCGGCGGCTTTTTTCCAGGAGCTTCGTTGAGTTGCCCGCAGGCCGGAGATGACGGTAACAATAAGCATAATGGCGAAAGTGATTGTCGTGAACCAGTATCCCCAGGCGGCGGTCTGCACATGAGTCATTTTTATTACCACGGTGCCGATTGCAAAAGATTGTATAAGCATCTTGACTTTGCCTGATACAGTCGCCGCAAAATCAATACCTTTTGCCTCAGCGATATGACGCAGGACTGTTACATAGGCCTCTCTCAGAATCAAGACAGACGTTACCGACCAGTGAATGACCGCCAGTAACTTCGGTCCGAGGCCGAAAAGTTTCGGCTCGCCGATAAGAGCAAAACAAATAAATGCTCCACAGACTAAAATCTTATCAGCCAGGGGGTCTATCATTCGTCCGAATTTGCTTGTAACATTGAGTTTGCGAGCCGCTATACCGTCAACAAAATCAGTAATTCCCGCAATGACAAAGATGACAAAGGCGGTATCGAGAAACAGTGTTCTGTTTTCTACCTGTGGGGAATAAAAAATCATAATCAGAAATACGATGGTCAAAACAAGCCGACCCAAAGTCAATATGTTCGGAATAAATCTTAGCATATTTGAAAGTTTACTTTTGTTTTATAAAAATTCAACACAAAATTTACTCTACGACCAAATCGTAGTTTTTTGTCCCGACGACTCTCGTATTAACAAATTCCCCGGTTTTTGTTGGGCAGTCCTTTATAATACAGACGCCGTCAATATCGGGGGCCTGGCCGTAAAAGCGTCCCCGCCCGATTCCATTGCCGTCAACGGAATCGACCAGGCAGGTAAGCTCGCTGCCGATTCTTCTTTTGTTCTTGGCAAAGGCAATTTTCTGCTGGGTTAACATCAATTCTTCAAGCCGTTGCTGCTTTATCTTGTCGGGGAGCTGGCCGGGCATTTTAGCTGCATCAGTGCCGGATTCGGGATAAAATTTAAAGCATCCGAGAGCATCAAACCTGGCCCACTTGATAAATTCCAAAAGCTCAGTGAACTGCTGCTCGGTTTCGCCGGGAAAACCAGCTATCAGTGTCGTCCGCAGAATAATATCAGGCACAGTGGAGCGTAGCTTTTCAATCAGGCGCTTCAACTGCTCTTTTGTGTCAGGCCGACGCATTGCCTTTAGGATTTCATTGTTCACGTGCTGGATTGGTATATCGAGATAGTGAACGATTTTTTCGCTTTCTGCAATGGTTTCTATTAGCCGGTCTGTAATTCCCGCCGGCCAGAGATACATCAATCGAATCCACTCAAGGCCGGCGATTTTCTCAAGCTCCTGGAGCAGCGTGGGCAGGCCGTTGGTGATTTTCAAATCCCGGCCCCAGCTCGTAGTGTCCTGTGCGATTATGTTCAATTCCACTGCGCCCGCTGAGACAAGCTCTGCTGCTTCAGCCAGGATAAGTTCCTGCGGTTTGCTCCTGAATTTACCCCTGATTGCCGGTATTGTGCAAAAGGAGCACCGGTGGTTACAGCCCTCGCTAATTCGCAGGTATGTCCAATGGCGTGGGTTAATAAGTAACCTGACCCTGTCGTCACTGCATTGCTGAGACACCCGGCCCAGATAGGCCGCCGGATGACTTGCGGGAATAGTCTTTTTGATTATTCTGGCAATGTTATCCCGCTGGCCCAAACCTGCAATGGCGTCGATACCATCGACCTGATTGAAAAGCTGTCGGCCTAATCTTTGGGACAGACAGCCGGTGACGATTACTTTTTTAACGCTGCCATTGTGTTTACAGGATAAAGCGTGTTTTATTACTTCGAGAGCTTCGGCCTTGGCGGGCTCTATAAAGCCACAGGTATTGATGACAACGACATCGGCATTATCAGTTTCGGCGGTTATTAAAAAGCCCGCCTGGACGATTTCAGCCAACATCCTTTCGCTATCGACTACATTTTTCGGACAGCCCAGTGATATAAATCCGACTGTAACGGCTTTTTGCTCTTTTAGGGTCATAAAGTGATGAAATAACAAAAAAAATCAATTTAGTCTATTTTTTAATTTAGACAGGATCAAAGACTAAACTTTTGTTAATTTACTTAAAATAAACTTGACGATAAAAAAATTATGTAGTATATTCTTCAGAGTCTTTGTCTGACTATAAAAAAGCGTTAAAGGCGAATTATACCGCACAGTTAAAGCAGATTTATTCTGGCGGTTATATGATTATGAATTTCGTCAGGCAGAAATTTTGCCACGGAAAAGGCATAGTTGTTGCTTTGGTAGCAATGGCTGTGCTATACGCCGGGGGATGTAACGACTTCCTTACCGGAAAAAATGCAAGTCGAGAATCATCCCAAATCATAGATGAAGTGGGGAAATTTAAGATAACCATTGAGCCGAACATTCCTCTGCCTCAGTTCTATAAAGAACCACCTAAAATTGTTGAGCAAATTGTCGGAGGTAAAAAGGAATGGAAACTATTCTATTTTTGCAAATTCCATACCTCGAATGAATTGAAGCAGATTGCTAACGAGCAGTTTGCGTCCCAGCTTTTTGATGAAAAAGGCAAATCCACCAGGTTGGCAGATTATACTGTCAGCAGCAATCCTGCCACAAACCAGTTGATAGTTAGATGCCCATATCTTGACGACATCAACGCCGTGCTTGAATTCCTTATTGCAACCGATGTAGAACCGGTTCAAGTTAAAATAGACTGTATAATATCGGAACTTTATGCGGACAGGACGCTGGACTGGTCTACGACGCTTCTGATAGAAGAGTTGTTTGGTGAGGGTATCTGGGCGGGGCCAGCGGCACAGGATTTTGGGACAAGCGTCAGCGACTTACTTACAGAACCTGATACACTGCCTTCTTTCCCCGGTGCGTCGATAAGAGAAATAATCAGGGCCAGAATGGGTCTTAAAGTCGGTTACTCAACCAATAAATATTTGGCTCTCGTTGATATCCTTGAATCACAGGGGTATCTGAAAATCCTGATGAACCCTACACTGGAAGTCGTGAATGGAAAAACAGCAAAGGTTTCCTCCAGTCAGCGGGTGCCTCTTCAGGAGATAACAACTGTTGCCCCACAGGTTGAGTATGTGCAAACACAAACTGAGTATATAGAAGTCATTGATTCACTTGAGATTACTCCACATGTTTTTGCTGATGGAACCATCGGGCTGGAGACGAAGATTCAACTCGGCTCGAAATTAACGCCCGAAGGCGTCAAGCAGCTGCCTATTATCACCAAAAAAGAAATTGAGAACAAAGAGAACCGTATCAGACGTGGTGAGAGTCTTATTATCGGGGGCATCAGGAAGTCAGAGAAAAGAGATGTCGTCCGGGGCATACCCGGCCTGAAGGATATACCAATAGCAGGTATGCTTTTCTCCGGCAGAGATTTTGAAGAGAGAGTTGTCGAGACCATATTTATCCTGACACCATACGTATCTACCGGCGGGATACCCGGCGTAGAAATGGCCGAATACATCAAAAGTAAACATAAAGAATCGGAGGAACCGAATGAACCCGAAATTGTTATGGACCCCTTCGGATTTAATGCCCTGAAAAAAGAATATGAACGGAAAGTTACTGAAGCTGATAGAAAAGCCGACGAGAAAGCAAAACAGGCACAGGCAGAAGCTGAAAAAATAAAGAGCAAGGCCGAGGTGGCTACCGCCGAGGCGGAAAAGAACAAAGCTGAAGCAGAAAAACTAATGACAGAAGCGAAAAAGGTCATCGCTGATGCCCAGGCGAAAGCCAAAGCCGCGGACGAAGCTAAGGCGGTCGCAGAAAAAGCGGCCAACGAGGCAGCAACGGCAAAAGCAGAAGCAGAAAGGGTTTCAGCGGACGCAGCTAAAACGAGGGAACAGGCCGAGCAAGCTATTTCTGAAGCTCAGGCAAAAGCCAGAAATGCCGAAGCGGCAAAAGCTGCTGCGGATAAGGCAATTGCCGACGCCGCACAAGCAAAAGCTGAAGCAGAAAAGATAAAAGCCGAAGCCGAAAAGAAAAAAGAAGAAACACAAAAGACAGAATCGGGAGAAGGGACTGAAGAAGCAAAAACTGAAGATAAAAAAGCTGAGGTTGAAGCTTAGGAATTTTGAATGAAACAAACCAGGCAGACATACGGCTAAATTCAGAGGAATGAGCGAATGGACGATTTTGTGAGCAAGAATCCCGCCAATCAGAATCTTAATGAGTCAATTCCTTTTGACAACGACCCCGATAAACCAATCCCGTTTGATGACAGTGACAGCGGCAAAGCGAGTGTATCGCGCTCGCCGTTGAGTTTGGGCGGCGGTGCAAAGCAGGCACAAAGAATTGAGACGCCGAAAATCCCTGTAAAAAAGCCGACCCAGGAAATAACCTCTGGTAACCGAATCACCAGTATAAAGACATTTTTCACAAAGCTGCATCCGGGGGCTATGGAATTTCTCGATGAGCAGATCGCCAACTGGCTAAAGGAAAATCCAGGTGTTGAGATAAAGATGACAAACTCAACTACCGGCGAGGTCCAGGCCAAAAAAACCGAGCCGAATATTATAATCACGGTCTGGTATTAGCTTGTACCCTGTAAGTTGCAAAGCAGGATTGCTCAGTCGCAATCTAAAATTATATCAGCCGTGGATTGCCTCTGAAAAACCATTTTTAGTCCGTTATTTATACTCTATTATCTGATAGCTGACTTTCTGCTCAGCCGGTTGTAGTTCTACCTGTATGGTGATTTCATCACTGGTCAGGTCAGACAGGCAGGCACCGGTACGGGATATCCACGCATCGGTGTCGCCGTCATGGTTGGAAGCAACGGCATCGCTGAGCAGAATGACACTATGGTTCGGGTCGATCGGAGATGATAACATCTGGGATTCTGTCGTTTTATTCTTGTCGAATATGATGGTTCCGCGAACTACCTTTTGTACAGGTGAAGATAGTGCTTCAATCTTGGTGTTGAGCTCATTAAGGGTCACCATAGTCGGTCCTGGCGGCTCAGTGGGTTCAAGGTTGCCGGCCTTTCCCGTCAAACAGTCAAAAACCATAAATAGCAAAGCGGCCAGAATAAAAATAATCACGACGTCCTTTTCTTTATATCTCATCTGTGTTTCCTCCATAAAATCATCCTGTTTTCTGTACAAAAACTTTTTATTACCTCCCGGTCCAGGCAGTCTTGACCTTATAGCCCGGCGGGCATATTCCCCAATCAACCGGACATTCATCGAGCCAATTGTTCATTAGAATGCTGTAATCAAGCAGGTTCACCTTTCCGTCAATATATAAATCCGCCCCAAGCTCATTTCCTGTTTCGAGCCACTGAGCAGCAAAGCTTGCCAGGTCATCCCAATCAAGTACAAAGGCGGACTGAAAATGTATCCAGCCGATGTTCTCACCCCAGGCCCAGCCGTCAAAATTTCCTTCGCTGTCGATAATTACACCATATTGATTCGCATCATTAGGTACCTGGGGATTGAAATTGAGCCAGCCGACATTTTCACCCCAGGCGAAACCGCTTAAAAAGCCGGAGCCGTCATTTTTTATACCGCTATTTGGGTCGGAGTCGTTCGGGTCGAGATTTATCCAGCCGATGTTTTCTGCCCAGACAAAACCGGTTAATTGATTATCGCTTACCGTGGTTCCCACATTTGGCTCAGGCCGATTCGGCTCAAAGTTCAGCCAGCCGACATTTTCCCCATAGGCAAATTGCGAACCGTCATTATCGGGGTCAATGTTCTCGGCAGAGACAGTTAAACAGAGCATTATTACCTGAAGAACAGCTATTATTGATGTCTCAATCTTAATTTTCCGGGAACCGGCGGAATTTCTATGTCCGGATATCCCTGTAATTTTCAACTCATTTAATATCGTTGACGTCCCGATGAGCCGGAGGTTTCTCTGAATCGGCCCTGCCACCACGCAACTTCGACGAATATCTCATATAGTGATATTATATTTTTAGCCGATAAAATCCAGGAAAAAGTAGTGCACAAACTCTAAATATTGTTATACTTAGCAAAAATTCTTGACATAATATGGGATTTTTATTAGATTTACTTGTTTAGCCGCTTTTTAGCAGGTGGCAGGATAGGTTATTAGTATATTATTTGGAGATTTTTGTGGATAAAAACCTGACTCGTGAACTGATTAACGCAGGCGTACATTTCGGACACGGCGTAAGCCGTTGGAACCCCAAGATGGCCCCCTATATTTTCGCAAAACGCGGAAATATCCATATCATTGACGTGAAGAAAACCTTGAAGGGCTTGTTAGTAGCTCGAAAGCTTCTTGCCGAGATAGTTTCTTCCGGTAAAGATGTTGTCTTTGTGGGCACCAAGCGCCAGGCGCAAAAAGCCGTTCAGGCCGTTGCGGAAAAGTGCGGAATGCACTATGTTTCGGAGCGCTGGCTCGGCGGCACACTCACCAATTTTAGAACTATACGCTCCCGGTTACAACGGCTCCAGCAGCTGGAAGCCCTGCAGGAAAGCGGAGACTTTGAGAAGGAGAGCAAAAAGCAGGCATCGAGACTCAAGCGCGAAATGCGTAAGATAAAAAGCAATCTTCAGGGCATTCGGAATATGTCTCAGCTGCCGGGTGCTGTCGTGGTAATTGACACCAAGAAAGAATATATTGCATTGCGTGAGGCCAAAAAGCTGGGTATCGCAACGGTTGGAATTCTCGATACGGATTCGAACCCTGAAGAAGTTGATGTGGCTATTCCTGCCAATGATGATTCCATCAGGGCGATAGAGTTAATCCTTAATGAGCTGGCCGATGCCGTGGCAATAGGCAAAACGATGGTCGCAGCTCGCCTGGAACAGGCGCCACGCCCAAAAAGGACACGTTCAAGAAGACCTGCCCTGGCCCGCGCCGAGAAACCTGAAGCCGAAACCGTTACTGCCGGAGCCGCTGAGGAAACACCAACACAAAATGTGGATTCACCCCCGCAGGAAAATGGACCTGAACAGCAGGGGCAAGACCGGTCTTGACAATATGAATCCGAAGCACGAAACAAATTCAAATGTTCAGAATTCGGGATTCCAAAAAGTTTAGATAATAGTTTGAACATCTAATGTTTGAATATCAGATTTGTTTCAATATTCTGATTTCAAATTTATAAGAAATAAAAAAACGGGAGTCTTTAAAATGGCGGAAATTTCAGCATTGATGGTAGTCAAATTGCGAAAAATGACGGGGCAGGGAATGATGAACTGCAAAAGTGCTCTTCAGGAAGCTGACGGTAACATTGAGCAGGCCATCGAGATACTCAGAAAAAAGGGCCTTGCCACCCTCCAAAAACGTGCCGAGCGTGAAACTACAGAAGGGATAGTGGTCGTGGTCGAAGGAGATAAGTGGACATCGTTGGCGACGCTGTGTTGCGAAACTGATTTTGTTGCCAGGAGCAGTGACTTTACGGCTGCTGTTGATGCTCTCAGGGAGTATTTGGGCCAATGCGAAGCCGATAGTGATGTGGAAGCTCTGCTTGAAACTGAGATTGATGGAAAGAAATTCTCAGAAGTTATTACCGAGACAGTAAGTAAAACGGGCGAAAAAATGGCTGTCGGTGATTATGCAAGGTTCCGGCTTTCCGGGCCGGGCCTGATTGGGACGTATGTCCATTTCAATGAAAAAGTCGGGACGATGGTGGAAATCGAGGCCGGTGATGATAATGTTGCAGCCGCGGATGTCCTGAAACAGGCTGCTGCTGATATAGCGATGCACATCACCGCGGCCAAGCCGCTGGCTCTGGATAAAGATGGTATTGACCCGCAAACTATCGAGAAGGAAAAGGCAATCTATGCAGAGCAGGTCAAAAACAAACCCGCCAATATCATAGACAAAATTGTCGAAGGCAAGATGAAAAAGTTTTACGAGGAGAACTGCCTTTTGGACCAGAAGTTCGTCAAGGACGATAGCAAGACGGTGCAGCAGGTTCTCGCCGAGGCCGCCAAACAGGCCGGCGGCGGGGCAAAGATAAAAAGATTCGTCCGTTTCGAAGTAGGCTAAATATCATAATACGCTTATGAAATGTCAAATCCAGGGATGGATGAAGAAATGAGTAATTTCATTCATGGGGACAATATAGAGCACAAGATCGGGGGTGAAAGGCAATCTAAGAATAAGGAATTGCTAAAAGAGATCAAGAAAAAATATATAGAGTGGAAGAATGAAAATTTGGAAATTACAGGTACAACCCAAAATGATATAGCAAAGAAGGTGCAATTCCTTAATGAATATAAAAAATTTATAGACCAACCGAAGTTCAAAAAAGAAGCGGGGAATAGATACGGTTTTACTTCTCAATCGCAATTACATTCTTCTGTTGTAGAAGAATTTATGTATTACTTACTTAAAGATTTAGATAAATTGAGGAATAAACATATATCTTGGGGACGTACAAAGGCATATACTAATTTGTATTTTGCACCACCGAGCATCGATGAATTTGAAGAAAGCTCAAATATCGTTATAAATGTTAAAAACCAAGATTTTTCTATTTCTAAAGAAGTAGTTCTCAAATCAAGAGTTTCAAATAATGAAAATTGGCAGGAGAGTAAAATTTGCGTTCCGGTGGTTTCTATCGAATGTAAAACTTATCTTGATAAAACAATGTATGAAGGCTCTGTTTCAACAGCGGAAAAGCTTAAAAAGGGCAATCCATATTGTATATTTTTGATAGTTACAGAGACCTATGAAGTTAGTTTGGATGTAGAGCCCAGACTTTCCTCTATAGACCAGATATACGTGCTAAGAAAAGATAGGAGAACAAACCCCATCCAGGCTGATGTCGTATATAATTTATTCAAAGATGTTGAGAAGCACTTAAATTCTGACTGGTATCAGGTTAAGAAACGGATACAAAAGGGTAAAATGATATGAAGGTCGTATATCCCGACGCTAAACTACTTAAGAGAGAGAGAAAAGTCGTAAACCGTCTAAAAAAGGAGGAGATACGAAAGGGAACGAAGTATCTGACAGTCACGAGGTCGAAAGCAAACAACGTAGATATTTCGAAGATAGAGAACAAAATCATTTGTGGAGACAGTGAAACAATACTAAAAGCATTCCCGGATAACTTTGTTGACATCATTATCACCTCTCCTCCTTACAATTTCGGGCTGGAATACGAAAACGATAAAAACAAAGACGCTTTATACTGGCAGGATTACTTCAATAAGTTGAATAGAATCTGGAAAGAATGCAAGCGTGTATTGAAGCCCGCCGGAAGATTATGTGTGAATATCCAGCCTTTATTTTCAGATTACATACCAACTCACCATTTTATTTCAAATCAGTTATTGGAACTGGGCTTGCTCTGGAAAGCAGAAATACTTTGGGAAAAGCATAATTATAACTGTAAATACACCGCTTGGGGTAGCTGGAAAAGTCCAAGTATGCCTTATTTGAAGTACACATGGGAGTTTATCGAAGTATTCTGCAAAGAATCGCACAAAAAACAGGGCGAATCTGATAAAGTAGATATTACAGGAGATGAGTTTAAGAAGTGGGTTTATGCGAAATGGGATATCGCACCTGAGGGCAATATGAAAAAATATGACCATCCCGCCATGTTTCCGGAAGAATTAGTTGCAAGATTGTTAAAGTTGTTCAGTTATCAAGATGATATTGTTTTGGACCCGTTCAATGGCGTAGGAACTACTACATTAGTGGCGCATAAGTTAAGAAGAAGCTATATCGGTATAGATATTTCAGAGCAATATTGCAAAACTGCGGAGGAGAGGTTGAAAAAGGAACAGAAACAAATAAGGTTATTTTGATAATGGCGAAGAGTAAATATAATCGCGTGTTGTTGAAGCTTTCGGGCGAGAGTTTTTGCGGCCCCGGGGAGTTTGGGATTGACGGCTCGGCACTAAAGTCGCTCGCTGAGAGGATAATCGAACTATGCCGGCTCGGCCCACAGGTAGCCATTGTGGTCGGGGCCGGTAATTTCATAAGGGGCGAAACCTTCTCTCAGGTAAGTCAAATCCCCAGAAATACGGCTGATTATATGGGTATGTTGGCCACGATTATAAATTCCTGCGCCCTGCAGGAGACTCTTGAAAAGCTCGGTCAGCCGACGAGGGTCTTAAGCGCCATTGAAGTTGCAGCTATGTGTGAGCCGTTTATCAGAAGACGCGCTCTTCGTCACCTTGGACTCGGGCGGGTTGCGATATTGGCCGGTGGAACAGGAAATCCATTTTTTACCACCGATACCTGTGCGGCACTGCGGGCCGCCGAACTCGAAGCGGATTTGTTAATAAAAGCAACAAAGGTCGAGGGTGTCTATAGTGACGACCCCAAGAAAAATCCGGATGCCCGGCTTTTTAAAAAACTATCTTACAATGACCTGATAAACAAAAACCTCAGGATAATGGACCATTCGGCAATAAGTCTTTGTCGGGAAAATAATATCCCGATTATCGTTTTGAATATCTTCAAGAAGGGCAATATGGCCAAGGCCATTTGTGGCGAGAAAGTTGGTACTTTAATTAGTTAACGATTTGCGAGCCTCCATGTCTTCTTGTCGAAGACAAGAGTGGAGGCGTGGCAATCTTAATCTTGTTGAGATTGCTTCGTCACAAAGGTTACCCTGAGCGTAGTCGAAGGAGTCCTCGCAAAGACCGAATACATTAAAAGCAGCATTATGGGAGATTGAAGATGCCCACCAAGGCAATAGTTTCCGATACCGAATCCAAGATGAAAAAGGCGGCTGAAGTTCTTCATGATGAGCTGAAGGTAATTCGCAGCGGCAGGGCTTCCACAGCTCTCGTTGAAAATATAAAAGCCGACTTCTACGGCACGCCTACCCCATTGAAGCAAATGGCAACTCTGGCAACGCCGCAAGTGGATATGATTGTGATTAAACCCTTTGACCCGAGTTCAGTTAAAGCCATCGAGGCAGCAATTAAAAGCAGCGACCTGAGCATCGCACCGATTGTGGATGGCAAGCTCGTCCGTCTCAATATTCCGCCACTCAGCGAGGAGAGAAGAAAACAGCTCGTTCAGCAGGTCAAACACACCGGTGAGCAGACAAAGGTGAACGTCAGGAATATCAGAAGAGACGCAATCAAACATCTCGAAAAACAGCAGAAAGACAAGGTTATCACCGAAGATGACCTCGAAAAAGGCAAAAAGCAAATCGATGACATCACCAAGAAATACACCGACAAGGTTGATGATGTCGTCAAGCACAAGTCAGACGAGATAATGCTTGACTGACTTTTTCATTTTTTATTCCAAAAATTGCGGGGTTTATAATAGGAATTTGAGCCAATCAACTTTATTTATCAGGAGAAAAAGTGATGCGGAATAAGAAAGATCTCAAAGCTGAGCCGTCCAAAAAGACCCGGACGAAGATACTGAAGTTGATATTATTAGCTTTAGTGGTTCTCATTGTCTTGGCATTTCTTCTTTTTCCTGTGTTTGTATCATCCGGGAAAGGCCGGGAAATAATACTGGCCAGGATTAATAATGCTATCGACGGCCGGACAGATTTTGCCAGTCTTTCAATGGGCTGGTTCGACGGAATAAAGGTCGCAGATTTCAGTTTTAATGATAATACCGGTAGTATTTCTGTTGATGTAAAGCATATCGCTACGAAACCGCATTACAGTTCTATTTTGATGGGCAGCTTGTCTCTGGGCGAAACGGTAATTGATGAGCCGAGAGTCCGCTTAAGTCTCAGGGAACCGCAAGTATCTGAAATCCCTCAGCTAAAAAAGACGGCCGCTGTGAAACCACAGCTCTTGGTTTTGCCAATCGAACGAATCGACCTTATTGTAAATGACGGCAATGTGAAAGTAACAGATTCAAAAGCCGGAACCGTTGAGCTTGCCCAGATAAACTCGAAAGTAGATTTACGACCGCCGGGACAACAAACTAATTTTGATATAAATTTAGCTGTTGTGTCTCAAGGTAAACACTCTCAGGTTCACACACAAGGCCGGATTAGCCCGGTCGAGACAAAAACCGGCTGGACATTGAAAGGAACCAGCGGTGATGTGGCCATTGAGGTCAATGACCTGGACCTTGAATCGCTGACGCCATTGTTTACGATGGCTGGTGTAGATGTTCAGGCAAAAGGAGTTGTCTCGGCTGATATAGACAGTCGAATCAAAGATGGTCAGCTTGAAAGTATGAACGGCATTGTCAAGGCGAAAAATCTGGACGTAACCCTTGCCGAGCTACAAGGCGACAGATTGAAAACCAGCAGTCTGGATGTGGATGTAAAGGTTCATCGTGAGGTCAGCACTATAAAAATCGACAATCTGAGTTTAAAAAGCGACTGGGCTGTTGTTAATGCTGCCGGCACTGTTCCCACCACGCTTGGAGCGTTTACTGAATTTATCAAGCCCGACTCGGCTTATGATCTTAAGGCAGATTTCGATTTTGATTTGCCGGCTGTTTCTTCGCAGATGCCGCACACTTTAGGACTAAAAGAAGGTATGCAAATCACGTCAGGAAAGTTAAAAGGCGATATTGAGAAAATTACGGAAGCTGGTAAAAAAATAATTCAAGGCCAGGCGACGCTGTCGGGATTAGAAGGTTCGATTGATGGAAAGACGGTTGCACTGTTGCAGCCCATCAAAGTAGAGACGCAAATATCATCGGATAAAACGAACGTTAAGTTTGACAAATTAGATGTGTCATCTTCGTTTGCCAAAATTATTTGTTCCGGAACTGCTGAATTACTAAATTATGATGCTTATGTGGACTTGAAACAATTTCAAACGGAATTAGGGCAATTCGCAAATATAGGCCCATACCAAATGGCAGGTGAACTTTCCAGTAAAGGCCAAGTCTCCATCAAAGAAGAACGAATTACAGCTGTCGGCTCGTCAAATATTAGAAATTTTATGATTGCTTCGGAACGAGCTACTGCTTCCGAGCCGGCTGCTGATGTAGCATTTGCTTTTGATATCGACCAGAACAACAATCTCGTCGCCGTTGATTCTGTAAAAGCCAGCGCAACACTTGGCCAGGTCAGTATAAAAGATGCAGTCCTGCCGTTGAATGAAAAAGCGACAAAATCTATGAATCTGCCGATATCCGCTGATAATATCGATTTGAAGAAGCTCCAGCAGTTTGCGGTCCTATTCGCATCTTTTCCGAAGGAAATGCAGTTGGAAGGCACAGCCGAATCGAGAATCTCTATAAGCTCTCAAAAGGATACTTACACAGTCACAACCGACTTGACAAGAATCAGGAATCTAAAGGTCAGCTATCCACAGCAGAATCCTTTTGAGCAGCAGGAAGTTCTGCTTGCTTTTGATGCCGAGCTTAATCCAAAGCAGAAAACCGTCAATGTTAAAAGGTTGCAGCTGGAAAGTCCTCAGATAAAGATTACTAAGGGCGAAATCCGGCAGTCCGATAAAGACGGCAGGACCAAATTGCAGGGCAGTGTTGACTGTGAATACGACTGGTCGGTTGTCAGCACTTTAGCCGGCCCCTATCTGCCTAAGGGCTTAAAACTATATGGTAAAAGAACAGACACTATCAACTTCAGCAGCGAGTATCCGGCCGGTCAGCCGGACCAAATACCGGCAAATCTTAATACAAAAACCAGGTTAGGTTTTGAAAAGGCCGAGTATATGGGACTGAACTTCGGCCCGACCGAGACCGACATCCAGGTCCAGAATGGTTTATTGAATATCGCTCCGTTTTCAGCGTCAGTAAACAACGGCAAATTTAACTTTGCTGCCACAATAGACCTTAGAAAAAAGCCGAAGGTCCTGCAGACCACCGGCCCTATGCAAATCATAGACAAAGTCGAAATCAACGAGCAGGTAAGCAGAAATCTTTTAGAAAATCTCAATCCTATTTTTAAAGGACAAACTGATATTACCGGTATAGCAAATTTCCATTGCGAAAAACTCGCTGTGCCCCTTGGAAAAGATACGAGCACACAGCCGGAGGTTGTTGGAACCGTCGGAATAGAAAATATGAAGTTGGAAACAAAAGGCCTGCTTGGAATGGTCCTTTCCTGGACAAAAACCGGCAAAAATATTGATGCAGCGGTACTTCCGACAAAATTTATTTTGCAAAAAGGCAGGCTCAGCTATGATAATATGCAGATTAATCTCGATAAATATCCGACCAATTTTGGCGGCTCTATCGGGCCTAATAGAATATTGGATATGAAGGTTATAACACCTTATATTCTTACAATGGATTTTAAGCCGGAAACAGTAAAAATTGGCGAACAAACAACTGCGGAGAGAATTGTATTACCACTTACTGGAACCATTGATAACCCAAACCTTGACAAGGACAAATTTATAGAAAAGTTGATAGAGCAACAATTAAAGCAAAGACTTCGGGGAGAGCTCGAAGAATTGTTTAGGTAAAAAGGCGCTGCCATTAGGACCAGCGGCTAAAATGTATTAGAAAGGTATGAAGATGAACTCATTGAAAAATCTTTTATCCACACCTACTGCGAAACTCGGTAAAGCCAGCCGTTTTGTGGTCTTTCAAATCAAACTCTGGACACACTGTGCCCGGCTGTTGAAAAAGAACCACTCCGGCCGGCAGGCCGCTGCGCTTTCATACCATACAATCTTCGGAATCGTCCCTTTGGCTATTGTTATGCTTTTAATATTTCAGTCAATCCCGGCTTATAGTGATGTTGGTGAGAAAATAAAGAGTTTTATCTACGACCAGGTTCATCTGTCAAATATTCAGTATCCTGACCCTGATAATCCCGACAAAACTATCAGGCTGACCGAACACCTTGATAAGGTGGTCGCGAATTTCTTCACGGGGGCAGGTAAGGGCACGATTACGTTTATTAGTGTGGTAATCGTGATATGGGTCGCATTGTCATTATTATCAACTATAGAAAGGGCGTTTAATAATATATGGCATGTCGCCAAAGGCAGGGGTTTTTTGCACCGAATAATCAACTACTGGGCACTTTTAACACTTGGGCCTTTGCTTCTGGGATTTGGTATTTACATTGCCACACGATACACTGCTCTTGGGCAGATTCAAGAAACCATTCTTTCGTATATGGGGCCCGCTATTTTGTCATATATTATAGCAACTGTTGCATTTTTTCTGCTTTACTTTGTTTTGCCGAACACAAAAGTCCAGGCAAGAGCAGCCATTTGGGGTGCAATTATAGCAGCTCTGGTCTGGAGCATTGCCAAATGGGCCTTCGGCCAGTACGTAACAGAATTTATACCTTATAGCAAGATTTATGGTATCCTCGGTCTTATACCCTTATGTATCTTCTGGATTTATATTACCTGGCTTATTGTTCTGTTCGGCCTGCAGCTGACATTCACGACCCAGCACCTGAAAAGTCTTGATGCCGCCGAGATTACCGCTGCAAAGAAAACAGAAGAATACTTCATAGCCAATGACCTTACAGCCATCAACATCGTAAGAGAGATTGCATCCGGATTTGAAGCGGACCAGGCGCCGGTTTCGCAGCAGGTTATATGCAGTAAATTAAATATCCCTGCTGAGTTCGGTGAAAAGATACTCGACCATCTTGTCAGCAGCGGACTTATTGCGAGGACTTCCGAGCCAAGGGTGGGTTTTATGCCTGCCAAAGACCCGGCAAATATCCGGCTGTCTGATATCGCCGAATCGGTAAAGGCGGTAAGTTTTGCCCAATCAAGTGCTGACCAACCCAAAACGCTTGAAGCAATCACACAAAACCAGCGAAATAATTTGGCCCAATGTACTATCAAAGAAATTCTTACGGATTCCTCTCTGCCATAAACTTTAGACCTTGCTATTGGATGTGTGTTTCAGCAATCTCAATTTCTTTAACTGTAACAGATTCAATCAATTCCCTACCATAGACCTTATTCAATGTTCCTTATGCCGGTTCGCCGCTTGATAGGCCGAAATCTGCTCCATCGGAACCGCTTTCTCTATATATTCTTTATTCAAATTTCCGTTTGTTTTAGTTATCTGCAGATGGTCAATAACCTGACCATCAATGCCAATAGTCTTCATACTTAATTTGTTGCCCTTGATATCAAATATACAGACATGATTTATTTTCTGTGCGTAGACATGGTAATCTGACACATTAATATCATGCAATGGTGCACCGCCGCCCCCAGAAGTGATATAAGTTACGTAACTTCCGTCGGTTTCGCCTGGCGGGGCTACGGGCCGAAACCGCTCATACTGATGTGAATGGCCAACTATGACAAAATCGACACCGGCTTTAGCCAGAGTGGGTAGGGCATTCGGGTAACCCCATGCTGACCAATGGCCACCGAAATTAAGACTCGGAATGTGATAGCTTACGAATTTCCATTGAGCTTTACTGCTTCCGGCATCAGTAGCAATCAGCTTCAAAACTTCTTCGGCTTTTAGGCCTTTGGAGATATTATCCGCACAGAAATAGTGCACCGGACCATAGTCGAAACCAAAGCTGTTTTTCTCTCCCACCGGTATCAGCTGTTTTTCGTAATTACCGCTGTCGCCTTCGTGATTGCCCTTGGCAATATAGATTGGGACATTTTCAGCCAGACCTTTTAGCGGCTCAAAGAATTGAGGCCCCCATTGTTCATAACGCTCGCCGCTTGTTACCAAATCACCGCTGTGAACCACGAAATCAACCTTTTTATCTATCATCAGTTTTACTAATTTTCGGTGAGTCTCAGGATGTGTCCGGCTGTCACCATACACGGCAAATCTCACCTCATCGGTATTAGCTGGTATAGTACGGAATTTATAAATTTTACTTTGTGCTTCCGAATCGATAACGCAATATTCGTAAACCTGGCCGGGTTTCAAATCATCAAGCCAGATTTTATGAATAAAAGCGGTCTTTTTAACATTGTCTTTGCCATTCTCTTTGATTTTGTATTGCACCTTTTCGCCTGTACTTTCAATGTATTTGTCGAGTTTTTGTTCTCTTCCATAATATAACTTGCACGCTCCTTCCACCTCGGTTTCCCACATCAGGGCAGCTCTGTTCTCATATACACGAAGCAGAAATGGCCCTTTTGTTATTCTTGCTGTTATTTTTGCATAACCACCACCTGCTGCGACGACAGCAATGGCCAAAGCCGTAATTAAACACACAAGTGGCGAGATTAACCCCGTTAGAGATTTTTTCCTTCGGTTTTCTAACGGGATTAATACCCTGCAGGATAGACGGGAATTTTTGCAAGATTTGTAAATAAGCACAGTTATCCTCACTTTCTATAAAGGTTGATTAATAATTTCTTATTAGGGTTAGCTTCATCAAAGTCCCGGCAGCATTGTAAACAAAAAACAGACCAAAAGCAAATAACACCACCGAGCAAATTAACAAAACAACTTTCTGCCTGCCTGGCCCCAGCAACCTGGACCCTTTGAAACTCGCCCATGATAGTGCACTGAGCCAGATGAGGTCGCACAGCCAGTGTATGACGGCAAATAATGCAAAGGCCCAGATTCCCAGCTCTTTTGCAGACACTGCAAGGGTCAATCCCACAGTGGCCCACCAGAGGAGAAAATAAGGATTACTTCCGGATAATATTATGCCGGCTG
>CAZBWE010000024.1:14344-28202 GCA_964495465.1 uncultured Pirellulales bacterium | reverse complement strand
TGTGGAAATACTATCACCGCGGCAGGCAACGGGCGCTGGACAATCTCCGGGCAAGTTTCCCCGAAAAAAGTGAACAATGGATTTGGGAAACCGGCCGGCGAAGCTTCGAGCATATCGCAATGCTGGCGATTGATGTGCTGTTTACGCCGCGATTAGTCAAAAAGGAAAACTGGCGGGATTATTCACGTTTCAAAACCGCTGAAAGGGCTAAATGGCTGATAAAAGAGGGCAAGGGGATGATTATGATTGCAGCCCATTACAGCAACTTTGAAATAATGGGTTATATGCTCGGACTGTTCGGCTATAACATCTACAGCATTGCCAGGCCTTTCGATAACAAGCTCATCAATAAGTATCTATACGGGGTTCGCCAGCTTGGCGGTCAAAAAATAATCGACAAAAAAGGTGCAGCCGAGCTAATGGGAAATATCGCATCAGAAGGCGCAACGCTGTGCTTTATCGCCGACCAGGACGCCGGCAGAAAAGGGCTCTTCGTTGATTTCTTCGGCAGAAAGGCCAGCACCTATAAGAGTATAGGCCTGCTTGCCATCACCAATAACATTCCGATAGGAGTCGGCTACAGCAGGAGGATTGATAACCGATTTTTCTTTGAAATCTGCGTGCCACGAATTATTTTCCCCGAAGAATGGGCTGATAAGGATGACCCATTAATGTGGGTTACCGAAGAATATACAAAGGCAATCGAAAACTTTGTTCGGGAGGACCCGAGCCAATACTGGTGGCTGCACAGGAGATGGAAACATCGACCGAAAGAAAAAATCAAGGCACAATCAAATAAGAACCAATAGAATAACAGACACTTAATACTCGATTTGCGAGATTCTTTACTCTATTCTGAATAACAAGACTAATGTGCAATGACGCTGGAGATTCTAAATACCGGTAACAGTAGTGCAATAGCGATGGTGCCGATGATAGCGCCGAGGATGGTTATCATCAACGGCTCAATGAGAGCCATAACGGCTTTAATCGAGGTATTGAGCTTCTTTTCGTAAAAGACGGAAATCTTATCACAGACGTCACCAAGCTTGCCGCTCCTTTCCCCTGCACGGAGCATCTGTAAAATTCCCGGTGCAATTAAATCAGAGCCCGTAGAAATTACTATGGATTCGGACAACTGATAACCATCGCGAATTTTTTTGTCTGCCACAGACCACAGCCGCTGAAAATAGTAATTCTCGCACGAGTCGTGCATCACCTCTATCGAATCCAGCAGCCCCACTCCTGTATTGACCATTGTAGCCATAATGCGCATGCTGCGTGCCACGACCAAATCAATAAACATAGTTCCCAACACAGGTGTGCGGATTTTAATAAAGTCTATCACCCGCCGGCCTGATACCGTCTTTGCCCAGTAATACAACGCCACCGATGCTATAATGACAACCGTCAGGACGGTGGTCATTATTTGAAAATCTCCAATAATCCTGCTGAAACCAACCAGAACCTGAGTGATTTTCGGAAGCGCCGCTCCCTTGGCTTCATAAATCCTCATAAACCTCGGCAGGACAAAGAACATCAATGTTCCCGTAGCCGCCACAGCCATCAACGCCATAATAAACGGATATGTCAGTGCACCTTTGATTTGTTTGCGTGTCTCCGCTTCGAAGTTCAGATAACCACTGAGCACATTGAGCATCTCTGCCATTTTTCCTGATGCTTCCGAGGCCTTAACCATACTGATAAACATCGGATTAAAAACCTTCGGGTAGGCATGCAGGGATTTTGAAAAACTCTCGCCGCTTTTTACCATTTCAGCAATATCTATAATCACGGTCTTGAACTTACTTTCCTGGGCCTGTTCCGCTATGGCATCAAGAGCATCACTCAGTACCACCCCGCTATCAAGCATCACCGATAGTTGCGTCGTAAAAAGTATTAGTTCCGATCGTTTTACTTTTATCGCCGGATTGACGGGTATTACAGGGCTCAGCTTCAACTTGCTCTCTGATGTCTCAGCGGCAAAGCCCTTTGTAAAATCGCTCGTTTCTGCAGTTTTTGTTGCTGTTGGAGTCATATATTCGTATTTCGTATGTCGTATATCACCTGCTTATTGCGAAACACATCATATCTCTGCCTGGGTAGTTCTGATGACTTCCTCGATAGAAACAATACCGGCCTTTACCTTTTCAACACCATCTGCCTGTAAAGGAACCATACCGTTTTGAAGCACCTTCTGTCTCAGCTTTTTCAAACTTACCCCCTCTGCAATCATTTCCAGAATCTCTTCGTTCGGCACAAACAGCTCATGAATGGCGATTCGGCCGGCATAGCCGGTGTTTCGGCACTTTTTACAACCTACGCCACGATAAAAGGTTTCGATTTTCCCGCTTAACTTTTCCACCATCTTTTTTAAACTGGCAGAAGGTTCATATTCTGTCTTACAATTCGAACAAATCTTTCTCACTAATCGCTGTGCCAGGACCGCAATCAACGAAGCACTAACAAGATAAGGTGCGACATCCAAATCCAAAAGACGTGTTACCGCTCCGGGTGCATCGTTAGTATGCAGAGTTGACAGCACCAAATGGCCTGTCAGAGCTGCCTGAACAGCAATATTGGCGGTATCTTGATCGCGAATCTCGCCAACCATTATTATATCGGGGTCCTGTCGCAAAAGACTCCGCAGGGCCGTCGAAAAACGAAAACCAGCACCCTCATTAACCTGGAACTGATTTATGCTTGCCATATTACACTCGATGGGGTCCTCGACAGTGCAGATGTTAACTTCATCACTATTCAATTCAGCCAAAGCAGCATAAAGCGTCGTATTTTTCCCCGAACCGGTTGGGCCCGTCACCAGCACTATGCCGTTCGGAGATTGTATTACCTGCCTGAAAAGTTTAAGGTTTTCGTAGGTAAAGCCGAGCGATTCAAGATTGAAAAGCACTTTCTGTGGGTCGATAATTCTGATGACTACTTTTTCGCCAAAGTTGCCTGGCATAATCGACACTCTCAAATCAATTGGCCTTGCCTCCACCAAAACGTGAATGCCACCATCCTGCGGCAGACGCCGTTGTGCGATGTCGAGCTCGGCCATAATCTTGACACGCGAAACAATTGCAGAATGCATTTGATAAGGCGGGCATATCTTTTCATACAAACGACCGTCAACCCTGTATCTAACACGCAGTTTTTTGTCGTCAGGCTCAATATGAATATCACTGGCGTTATCCCGCACGGCGTTATAAATCAGGTAGTTGACAAGCTTTACAACCGGCGATTGACCGGCAATCTCTTCCAGATTGCTTATATCCTGTGTGATATTTTCTATGAGAGTAAAGTCTCCCAGGCCATCATCATCGATAATATCATCAATGACAAAGACATTTGCCGCCGGCAAATACGTCTGCAGCGTTGCCTTAATATCTTTAGCCGTCGAACATACTACCTGAACCTTACAGCCGCTGATACGTTCTATCTCATCCATCAAAAATACATTTGTCGGCTCGCTCACCGCCACCGTAAGCACATCATAGACCCTGAACAACGGCAAAACGATATACTCCTCAAGAAATTCTCTTGGCAAAATCTCAATCGCCTTCGGGTCGCATATTTTGGGACTGATCTGAGCATAAGGCACACCATAGGCCTCTGCCAGGGCTGAAGCTATCTGGTTTTCCGAACAATAGCCCATCTCGACCAGAAGCTCACCAAGCAGCTTGTTGTGGCCCTTTTCTTTTTGTTCGGCCAGAGCGCGGTCAATTTGCTCGTTCGTCACGATACCACGCGCCAGCAACAGCTGCCCAAGCTGCATCTTGTTTTCTACTGCTATTTGCGCCATACTATAAGGACCAAAATTTTTTCTATGCAAAACTTTTTACCGCTTCGGCAAGCTCCGCATAGCGTTCGAACTCACTTCCAAGACGAGTAACCTCTAAAATTTTCGCACAATTCTCATCGAGGCCGGCCAATCTGAACTCACGCTTGTTCTCATTGCAATAGTCCCTCGCCCACAATAATAATTCCAAACCCTGGCTGTCAATAAATCCCACAGCGCTCATATCAACCACGATACCGGCTCTGCCTCTGGCGATTATTTCTGTGATTGCATTTTTAAACAGCTCGGCAAAATCAACATCCAATTCGCCCTGCAGTTCCACAACCGTAACGTCGTTATAATCCTGTATTTTAAGCTTCATTTTATTAATGTCCCCACAGCAGCGGTCCCATACTCAGCAAAATCACTTTTCCCATAAATCCCACCCAAATCAGAGATATTTTTCATAATTATATCCCAGAGCAAAAAGACATCGCTGTTTATAAAAATCCTTCCGATTTTTTCATCGAATTGCGTTCCCAATCCTTTTTCGATTTCCTCGATTGCCTGCTCTATCGTTCTTGCACTTCTATAAGTTCGCTTTGACGTCATAGCATCAAAGCTGTCCGCCAGACCGATTATCTTTCCTATAAGAGGTATCTCGTCACCAACTAAACCATTGGGATATCCCTTGCCGTCAATTCGTTCATGGTGATATAACACACCAGGTATAATATCGCGCATCTGCTTCATTTCACGCAAAATACCCGCTCCAATCAAGGGATGCTTTTTTATACAGTCCATTTCTTCTTCAGTAAGCTTACCCTGTTTGCGTAATACAGACTCATCTATTCCGATTTTCCCTATGTCGTGGAGCAAACCTGCCAGATAAATCTTATGCAATTGCTCCTCTTCCAGGGGCTGCTCCTCACTGATTCTCTCTGCAATCCATCTCGCAACAAATGCAACCCTTTCAGAATGGCCGTGTGTATATTTATCCTTGGCATCGATACTCCTCGTGAGCGCTTTTAACGAACCTATGAATAATTCCTCAAGGTCCTTGAACAATCTGCCGTTTTCAATAAACACGGCACAGCTATTGGCCACAGAATTAAATAACTTTACATCAGTACTGTCGAAATCACCCTTGTCGATTCTGTTTATCGCAACCAACATTCCAATTATATAGCTGCCGTCTTTAGTCTTTTCTGTGAAAGGAGATTCTGATTTATCAGAACTATATAAAGGTACCGCAATAATACTTTTGACGTTGTCCTGCCATTCGTATTTGAATGGCGAATCCACTTCGCTATCTAACAGCGCTTCTTTGCCGCTGTTTATTTCATCATCCAGCCGGCTATGTAAAATACCCGCCATTCGCTCGTTTATATCTATTAACCCCGACCCGGCAGCCACCACCAACTGCTTTCCACCATCTACAGGCCTTTCCATCAATATCGCTATACCCTCGACACTGACAATCTCGGTTAAGCTGTCACAAGCCATTTGCAAAAAGTTAGTATCTGCCTCGGTAACTTTCATATTTGTGCTGAGCTTGTGAAGCAGCACAAGTTCCTCATACGTTTGCGCCAGCTCAGTACTAACCATTTCTATCTGCTCTTCAGCTTTTGCCTCGGCCCAAAAACTCTTTGCTAAAAACCGAAGCATCTCCATAAGATATTCGATATTGACCTGGGTGGACGCATTAAACACTTCTGCGAGCTGCCCATACGGCTCTGCCCGCCCAGAGCCGGTTTTACTGTCTGCTACCGACCAAGGCCCCAAGTCAATTAAGGCAACCAATCCCGCAGGTCCTGATTTTACCCCTTGAGACTCCTGCACGGCAATCCCTGCGGGACTACTAAGAACAGCAGCCAAAACCTGACCGTGCTCACCAAATCGGTAAACCTGCGTCTCCCTTCCAACGCGACTTATTTCCTCAGCTTCGTGATTTAAAGCATGACGGGCACTCTCCACCAATTGTTGGTCGTCCGACTTAAATCTGCCACTCTCACGCGACAAGAGTATATTGCCATCGGCATTGATAACCGCAAAATCAACGCCGAATTTACTTATCCTGTCGCCGAACCGCTCCAAATCACGCCGTTGTGAGAGATTTAAACTTCTCCTTACCATTCCTAACAAAGATTCATTCATTTGAATATCCCTTAGACTCTATCTCCTAATTCATCATTCCTACCTATATCGTCCCCCAATTATTAATTATCAGCTACCAATTGTCTCTGGTATAAAATATCTTCAATGTTCTCCAATAACTCCTTGGGACTGAACGGCTTGCTGAGACACTGAGATATCCCTAAACCTTTCTTTTGCTCATCCTCAATAGCGAAGTTTCTTGCTGTCAGCATAACCACCGGAATATCTCTCGTTGCTTCGTTGCTGCGAAGTTTCTCTACGAATTCCATTCCTGACATAACCGGCATTTGATAATCGGTAACAATAATGTCTGGCTTTTCTTCGCACGCCAGCTCAAAAGCCTCAGCACCGTTACCTGCCGTCAGAACCTCGTAACCATTATTACGAAGTTTTATCGCAACTACGTGAACAATGTGTATCTCATCATCAACAACCAGCACTTTTTTCCCCGACATTACTTTACCTCCTCGTAAATTCTCTCTTGTGTACTTTAATTCACACCCGGACCGTTTCCGACTTTGCCAAAGGCAATTCGAATCCAAAAGCACTTCCTACGCCAACCTCACTCGTAACAAATACTCGGCCATTGTGAACTTTTTCAACTATTTGTTTAACAAGATTAAGTCCAAGACCTGTGCCTTTTGCCCGTTTTTTGTTGGCACTAACCCTGTAAAATTTATCAAAAACATGTTCTACCTCATCTTCGGGAATGCCAACTCCCGTATCAATTACGCTAACCCGTGCCAGGCCTGCGATTTCATCAACCTCGGTTTTAATCTTTATCGAACCCCCGGCGGGAGTGTACTTAACAGCATTGCTTAGCAGATTAACAATAACCTGTGAAATCATATCCTTGTCCGCATATACTTGGTCAAAGACAATTGGCTTTGGAGTAGCAATTTCGATATTTTTTTCATTAGCAGCGCTTTTTATCATCTGCAGCTGTTCTTCCATAAGTATTGTCAGACTTACAGGTTTCTTTTCCACTTTTATCAGGCCGGATTCAATGCGCGAAATATTCAGAATATCTTCGATGAGTCGATTCAATCTTGTTGCCTGGTTTTGAATTATCAAACAAAACTCTTTTAGCGTCTTCTCATCCCCAGCTTCACCATCAGCAAGCATCTCAGAATAAGCGGTGATAGAAGCAAGAGGCGTTTTTAACTCATGGGAAACATGACTTACAAAGTCATTTTTCATCTGCTGAATTTCTTTCTCGCGCGTTATATCATGCAATGCAGCCACAGTACCACAGACCTGCTGTCTTTCGTCGTAAACGCATGAAATAATGCAGTCGTAAGTCTTTGGTTCCGTGTTTTTTAGAAATTCAATCTCCTTCTTTGTAGCCCCTGCCCTGTTTCTCCTACTTTGTTTTAGAAAATCTACAAATTCACTTTTACCCGGTCCTATCAATTCAGAAATCGGCTTATGCTGGGAACTGTTAAAATCAAAATTGAATAGTCTGCCGGCCGCCTCGTTTGCCATCAACAGCTTGTCAAACTCATCAACGACGATAACAGCATCTCTGATACTATATATAATCGCCTCGGTGTTTTTCCCGCGTCTTTGTGAAAGCTGGATTTGGATTTGCAAATTTTCAATCTGCTTTTCTAATTCAGCAATACGGTCGGCATCTTTGTTAGCGCGCTCGTTAATCGCCTCACTCAAGGCACATATGCCCTGAACCGGTTTACCCTGCTTGAGCTGTACGGCTATGGACGTGATTGCCCCAGCGAGTTTTTGCCAACGCCAACCGAGCCAAACCACGCCCACAGCCGAAACAATGTAGCATACCTGCACAACAGGCCTCAAACCCTCTTCCGTACCAGAGTACTGCCTCTCGGCGAGGCCCCCAACAATTAAACCGCAAAGCACAATCCCTGTGACCACTATGTTTAAGTTTCTTCCAAGTTTCAAAACAATTCACCCTAATCTATTGATTATCTTCTGCTGCTTACCCTTAACAATTTTTCCTGTCATCAATAATCAACTGTTTATCTCCTTATCCATTTTTCAGATTCCTTCCTGTCAATATTTTCCAGCATAATCCTTTCCATTTCATCAACGGCATCAGGGTCGGTTTCTGTGATGATTCTTTCTTTCAGCCGAATCGCCTCAAGATACGCCGGACGAAGTGTAAGCACGTAATCAAGCTCCCTCATTGCTGCACTGGTATCACCTTCCTGGTAGTACTCTACAGCCCTTGCATACCGGTCTTCAGCCAGTCTTGCTCTGCTTGTCCACTGCACTTCATCCTTCGACCCAAATCTCTTGCGGCGGATATCATCTGCCCTGGCATTTCCGTCCAGCTCGCTCGGCTCGTCTATGATATGAGGCGTGAGCAAAACTATAACTTCCTGTCGCGTGGTTGTGTCAGAAGTACCTCTGAACGCTGCACCTACGATTGGCAAGTCTCCAAGTAAAGGTATCTGGCTCCTACTGGTAACAACGACATCCCTGAACAGACCGCCGATAACGATGGTCTGGCCGTCTTTGACCATAATATTGGTTGCCAGCTCTGTTGAGGTTTCGTCCGGTATATTATTGGCTTTTAAAGTACCGGAACTATCCTTCGGATGAATATCCATTCTGATGTAGCCATCGTCGCCTATATATGGCCTGAAAGAAAGTTTTGTACCGGTATCAAGGAACTGGACCGCCTGAGTTGTTGAAGTCTGCGTCTGTGTAGTTTGAGAAAGATAGCCAATCTTAGTACCGATATAGACCTGACCAAGCTGCTTGTTGACAGCCAAAATCTTTGGATTTGCAAGAACCGTGGTGTCAGTAACAGTCTCCAAGGCAGTGATAATTACCGCCAGGTCACCCGTTGTAACACCGATTCTCAGGCCGCTTCCGCCAACGGTTGCAAAACCGGAAGTTTCTATTGGCGTGCCAGCTGTAATTAAACCACCGCCCAATTGCCCAATAGGAGTCGTTGCAGTATCTACCAATTCGAGAGCATCGCCACTACCACTATAGTAAGGAGTCGTCGTTGTAGAACCATCCAAATGGAAACCGGCCATAAAGTTCAGGTCAACGCCGAGTTTCGTGCCTTCAGTTAAAGTGCAGGCCAGAATCGTTGCCTCGACCAGCACCTGCTTGGGCCGAACGTCCAGCTCTTTAAGCAGCTTCTCTGCGGCCTTTATATTCTCAGGGTAGTCAAGGACAACAATGTGGTCATTCAAGGCCATTGTATCGCCTCCGGCGGCTCCTCCGGTGATAGACTCCCCAGTAGTTGCAATTGTCTCAGGCGGGGTGCTGCCCTGAATTATGCCGGCGCCACTGAGTACAGGATTGATGAGCTTCATTGCCTCGGCTGCGCTTATGTAATAGAGCGTAAAAACTTTAGTCATCATCCGCTCTTTATCCGCCATAAGCTTTTTGTATTCGTCCTTTGTATACACTTTAATCAGGTTTCCCTCCTGGATATACCTGAAGTTATCTCCCAGAATCGCATCAATAGCTTCCTCAAAAGTCACGTTAGAAAGACTCCTGAATGCCAACATACCATCGACGCTTGGGGTAGGCACAATGTTCTTCTGGTACATACTTCCCAATATCGCCAGGGCCTTACGAATGCTGAAATTCTCCTCAAATTTAAATGACTGAATCGGCTCGCCTATAGAAGCACGTCCTTCGCCGCCCGCACCTGCATTAGCTGCTATAACAACCTGAGGTGTATCAGGCGACCCCACGCCAACATCCGCAAGCGCAATTGCCGCCATTACCACCAATATAAAGCCCCATACGAACAAATCCTTTAAAACCTTGCTTCTGTTATTTGAATTTTTATCTTCATACATAATTTATCTCCTTCTTTACAATAAGCCGTCTTGTAATGCATTGTAAGACAGCTACCAATCAGGGAACAAATCCTTACATCTCAATCAATTACTCCAACTGTTTTAGTCTTAATGTTATTCGTGCTCCTTGACTTTCGATTAAAACAGCGCTTTCTTCGATTTTAACTACTTCACATTCATACGTATCAACTCCGTCACCAATGAGTAATTTGTCCCCCACACCGAGCATCTTATTATTTATAAAGGCCTGGGGATTCCCGCTTAATCCTATTGCCTCCAGTCTTAATTTCTCTGCAATCCGTCTGGCTAATTCTTCACTGCTTCCCTCTGAAACACTTACTTCTCCGATACCGGTTGATTTACTTCCTTCGCCAAAATTCCGCCATTTATCCGAATCAAAAAAATCTCTGGTAATTATGTCATTCCGACCCGCAACTTCCGGCAACTCCACAAAAGATATCCTCAATTTCGAATTTGACCCGGATACATCAGAATTCACCTGTTGCGTTACTAACGACGCATCAGCGGCCTGGGGTGTTTTTTTACCAAGCACCCTGGCCCACATCAGGACCATTACTGCTATTAAACACAGCGCAAAGACAGTCTTTTTCTTTTCAGCAGTCAGATGTCTAACAATTTTATTAGGACCGTTAACGGTATTTTTCATATCTTGCTTCATAATTTCCTATCCCTGCCCGACTTTATCTCTGTAATAAATGACCGCCTTTGTTTGCATACTCACTTCACCGCTGAAATTATTGTCGTTCACAAGCTCCACCCTCTCGATACGAATCAATCTATCCAATCCCTGCAGCTGTTTATAAAATTCAAAGACCTGAACTAATTTACCTTTACATTGCATATCTATTGGTATGCACTTTAACTCATCGACCTGCATCTCTTTACCGGGTGCCAACACCTGCTCTTTTAGACTGTGCTCATTCATCAAATCAGCTATTTTGCCTAAAAAGATACCGATGTCCCTTTGCACGGGCACATTTGCCTGGTAATTCGCAACCCTGGCTTGCAGATTTGATAACTGCTCTTCGAAAATCGGCAATTGCTTACTCTCAGCCGACGCTCTAGCAATAGTCAATGTCTGAGCAGCTCTGGCCTGTTCGACCGCCTTTACTCTTTTCCGCAAAGGGATGTACCGAAACAGTATAAAACCGCCTATTACCGCACCAGCCAAAATACATATAACTATTTGTTTTCTTTCCAAAAGTAACATTTTGCTTTTGCTCTTCTTTCGCTACCGCTCTAAATAATTCGCCAGATAGCAGCTTATCTCGAACTCACTTACGCGTAAGTTTTCCTGCGTCTGCGAAACGCCCTTTTTCTGGTTATAGTCGCCCATCACAGGATTAGTCTCTCGTTGTATCTGTTTGTTTCGTGAAAACAACGGTATCACGTTACAAAAATATGGCGAGTCTTCCAACTCGCAAACGAAAGCTGCCACATCACTCGCATCAGCCGCTACTCCACTTATCACAATCTTAAATCGCACGTCACCGACAGATTGTGCTTCTTTATTACCAATCTTAACCTCAGCCAATCTTACAGCAGAGACGATATTTGATTTGCCGTTCTGTTCGTCCGCAAACTTCTCGGCAATAAACTTGACTTTGCTAAGTACTATCCTTTCATCGATTAAAAAACTCATCTCAGCTAAAACGCCTGCAATATCAATTTTGGATTCAATTTTTTCTATAGACTCGACTTTTCTCCGCAAGCTCGCCACTTCCTTTTTGACCCTGGCCAGTTTTGCTGATGTGCTTTCGGCATCTGTCCGGCTGACCGACATCCGATTAATCCCTGCTTTGACTCTCGAAATCGAATAGGCGGCGGTAAAATTCCATACGAGCATCACCACAAATATGCCGGCTAAAGCAATGTACTGCGTGCGATAACCAAACTCTCGCCGCCTGCTGCTCTTATACCATTCTGGAAGAAAATCAATTTCCTTCATAATTGACTCGCATCTTTCATCCTGCTTTTGGCTTTACCATCGGCGATTTTCGTTCCGTTGCTGCTTTTAAGACCAAGTCCGACAGCTACTGCCCATTCACAAAGCAAACCGCGCCGGTCGCTATCAAAATTTATACTCGCCCTTTCGCTTGACAAATCAAAACCTCTTAACGGCTGTGCTATTTCAATTTCAACTGTCAATTGCCTTTTCAAAATATTAATCAAAATACTTTCGTATGCCCCTCCTCCGGAGAAAACTGCCTGCTCCACACGCCTGCCTCTGAACGTGACCGTATAATACCTGAAACACAGTGATATCTCCCTTGCCAGCTCCTCAGCAACCGCACTTATAGCATCAACCATTGTCTGTCTTGTCGAAGCATCAATCTCCTGCTTATCGCTTGCGGCATCCTTGTCATCCAGGTCTGACCGCGACACTGCAAGGCCGCTGTTCGGCCGAAGCAATTTTCTCAGTGTCTGAGCTTCGCTAACACTAATACCCAACCTTGCAGCAACCTCCTGGTTAAACTTTTCTCCACCAATCTGAATCTGCTTAACAAAGCTGATTTCTCCTTTACGTCCAAACACTACGGTCGTGAATCGGCTTCCTACATCCACGAAAACAACCGTCCGCTGTCTATCCGCCTGACGTCTCATTGACCTTTCAAAGCTCCTGAATAATGCACATGGAACAGCATCTATCGCTACAGGCCTAAGCCCGGCTTGTTCAAGCATATCAATGTGACTTTTTAGTGTTTCATCATCCGCTGCAAACAATACCAGCTCACTCTTAATTTCGTCACCCTGTCGAACATTTCCCGCAACAACAAAGTTAATTGTGTCTTTGTCTGGCTCTAATCCGAAACGCTGGGCGGCTTCTTTTTTCAGGGCCTGCTCAATTTCGCCGGTCTCCGCCTCAGATAATCGTAAACTCGTGATTCTCAATTTATCGTTCGGCAAACACGAAACTACATCTTTACCCCTGAAGTTACCCTTCGCCAGCATTTGCTTTATCGCCGAAAGAACAAAGTTTCTTCTTTTCTCTTCATCGCCATTTATACCTGGTTCAATGCGAACTTTATCTGCTGCAAGAACACTTGTATGGCTGCCATTGCTTATCAATTGAATCATCTTGACAGAATGATGACCTATGTCTAATCCTATCGGCTGTAAACCACGTGTTTTCAATATCCAACTTATCATCTATATCTCTCTCTGCTCAATCGGTAATAGAGATATATCCTGTGACAGGCTCTACGGTAACCGTCATACTTGTTCCGCCCGCCTGCAGATTGATAATGCCGCTGTTCAAGGGATTACCTGACCCGTTGTAAGGACTTCCGAGGTAATCAAACCTAACCTCATTAGTCGAATCAAAATCAACATCGACAATATCGACTTTATTAAGTCTGCCATCGTTCCTGAAATCCACAACATACTCGAATCCTTTTTTCACAGGATTCATTATCGTGGAACCGGACTGGTCTTTTATTCTGTAGCTTTCCGTCGCCTTATCAAACACCACTGAAAAATTTTGTCCCCTGCTGATAGCCATACTTTTTGCGTATTCCATATCTGCCGCAATCATATTAGCAGCAGAGCGAATCTGCATACTGGCCGCAGAACCAACCATTGGCACCACAACCATTGCAGCTATCGCAATTATCGCAACGACAATAAGAATCTCTATCAAAGTAAAACCGCTGTCTCGGCCATGCAAATCGCATCCAGCCGCCCGGCTCTGATGCGAAGAACACAGTCTAACCGGCAGATACGTTAAACCTGGTATCTTAACCAACCTTCTCTTTATGTATTGGCACATTATGAGTCCCTAACTCCATTTCTTTTATCGGCCTGTTCGAGGCTTGCCTTTATTTGCTAACACCTTTTACCAGAACGCTTAGGGCAAAGTTTTTCCGCATGCAATTACGACCACACACCAGGCCAAAACGATATAACTGTCAAATCTCATACCTCCCCCAGTTAAGGGCTATAATATTGGTATAACCGGCAAAATAATATGGCAAGAACTATCAACTAATCAGATGTTTTGTAGGGCCGGGATATGCAAATGGTGCTATTAAAGTATTGCATATTCTTCCTTCTATTGCACACAAAGGCCGATAAGCACCCCCTATATTTACCCCCT
>CAZBWE010000024.1:12312-14244 GCA_964495465.1 uncultured Pirellulales bacterium | reverse complement strand
CAACGCCCGCCGAAGGCCAAACCATAATAGCTGTTTTGCAGGGCTCGGCAGTTACAGTAACACTGCTGCCCGCCTCATCCAGCTTCCAGTGTCCCACCAGCCCAGCCAGACCATCCTTTGGCGGATAGATATCATTCGCATCCAGTACTCGGTTGTAGATTCGGACATCGTCAATGGTGCCATGGAATGACTCATCTCGATATGCAGGATTCCCATCATTACCAATATCCGCAACTGGCGCCAATTCAGACAAACCTGTATAGCTATCGCTGGCCTTGGGGACACCATCCACATAGACGATATATTCGGTCCCATCCCACGTAAGAGCTATATGATACCATTTATGGGTAACGAGCTGCTGGATGTTTGTATGCTTAAAGTGGCTATCACCCAGACCCAAGTCGAGCCAGGCACTTTCATCGTTGATAAATAATTGAATCCGGTCGACCCACTCCACTGCTTGAGATGTATGGCCGAACAGATAATGAGGCGGGCTGCTAAAATCCTCAGCACAGGCCCAAAAAGATATAGTTCCCTGAAGCGGCTCCATCCCGTCTGTACCAACTACTACTGCTGTGTTATTACCGTTAAACTCGAGTCCGCCATCTATCTTACCGCCGACAGGTTGCCATGTTGGACCATTATACAGCGTACCGGTGTTACTGTTGCCGGACGAATCTGCTGTTGTCTCCACAACATTATCCTCAATAAACAATCCGCCGAGTATATTAACGCTGGCACTATCAGCACTTACTTGCAATTGTCCTTTAATAACCGCAAGCCCATTAATCTCTAAATTGGCGCCACCTTCTATTATTACATCACCACTTACTAAAAGAGCGGGGAAATTTTTCGCTGCAGTGATAGTATTATTCACTCCGCTTATCCTCAACGAACCGTCAACCACAAGCATACCTTCAATATCCAAATTACCCGGCAGCTCCAGGTTGCCGCCGAGGAATCGTACTCCTGCCGGGTTATCTGTAGAAGGATTAAAACTACCGGTCGGATGAACAGAAGACCCAATAAACTCTACGGAATAGCTTGCTGAGTCAATGTAATATGTCGAACTAAAATCGCTGACCTCAAGCGGCGGCCAATCCACAGGTATCTCGGTAACCGATACATTTTCATTTTCCTGTCCCTCGATAGCCGCACCGGTTACAGAGCCACCGGCAAAAACATCACCGTTAATACTACCATTGTTTACCAAATTACCATTACAATAGACATCGCCGTTTACTGTAACCTGCTGCGAAATTATTGTACTCGACCCAACCCAGTACGCAATGCAGTTGTCAAGTCGCAATTCAGCCGTTATACTGCTGCGACCAATCTTCTCGCCATTCCTGAGACGATAGGAATTACAATCTATAATATAATTACAGCGATTTGTCGGAACAGAATCATCTCGAACTACCTCAACATCATAGTAATCATCGCTACCAGCAACCAATTGCTGTCCGACGTCCCCCGCCCAATATTCCAGGCCGACCTCCTGAGGATGGAGAATAAGACCCTTAGCATGTATCAGGCCGGATTCAGCCAAATAATCCATTTCGCCTCGAAGCGTCATATTTTCGCCGCAGGCTAGCTCAACATCGCTGCGAGATAAAAAGCCAAGAGACAAAATTGTTATTGTCATAACAATAAACAAAACCACAAGCAGCGCCACTCCCGGCCTTCCCGCTCTTCTAATTTTTATTCTTTTTCTAATCATCATCACTTACAAGACCATCCCCTGCCTGATTGAGCAGATTCCCTGCCCAGCCACGAAGCCCGGCGCCTACCTGATACGTGTGAACAATGCCGTTTTCAACAAGGTCGAATGAGATACTCACGAATCTGCTCTGCGGCGGCGCTACATCAAAACCAAACTGCACACTACTGCACTGTGGTATTAATCGTGTGTAATTTACATCACTACTATAT
>CAZBWE010000024.1:0-12212 GCA_964495465.1 uncultured Pirellulales bacterium | reverse complement strand
AGAGTAGCTACCGCAGCTAAAACAATACTGGTAACCATCAAGGCAACCAGCAGCTCAACTAATGTAAGCCCCCGACGATTTAAAACCGACAATGGTCTTTTTGCATTTACCATTTTTTACTTGCCCATAAGCCGATTTATACTCACAATTTCATTACCACTATAATAGACCCGCACCGTAACCCGGATAAATTCCGGTTCTGCTACTCCGCTTTCCTGCGGCATATAAACATATACACAGCTTACATCTCTACCAAACCTGGCGTAATTTGAACCGGTAAATATCACCCCGCTCAAATCCCTTACCTGCCCCTGGGCTTCGGAGTAACCGTCATAAGTATCCACTACATCTTCGAACGGCGTATTTACAACCTGCTCCATCAAGTCACCTGCTAAATTTGCAGCTAAAGTTCTGCGCATACCTTCGGCCCGCACTGCCGCTCCGGATGTAAACGGAAGCAGCACCCCGGCCGCAGCGATTCCTAATATGACAGTGGCCATCATCGCTTCAGCGAGGGAAAACCCTCTTCGACTCAGATAAACTCTGCTTATTTTATGGCACATATTGTTATTCCTGCCTCTGTCTGTTAAGTTGCCGCTGCTCTTCATAATTCCTGCGAAAGCAGGAATATATACATTATCTTTAAGCCGATATATAACAGCGATCATTTACTTATCTGCGGATTCAAATACCTCTTCCGGCTAATAGTCATAATACAGCTTTCCGCTTCCATCAGCCCCTGTGCTATCGGCCCTTATTTCCGATATAGCTGCTTTATATATCCAGCCGTGACTGTTATCCGGCTCGCCTGGAAACGCTTCATCATTGCCAAGCATTTGAACAGTGCTCTTGCCGTTAAGAGGATTAACAGGTATCTTCTGCACATAAGGGCCGCGATTGAAACCGGCAGTACCTATAGGTGCGGTTTCACCATTAGTATTACTGGCCATTGTTGCCTGTTCAATAAAAACCTGCTCGGTGGGTGTTTGAGTGGTATTACCATCCGGATATCCAGGACTAACCTCCAAATGCTGACTTTTGTAAATCAGAATAAGTCTTCGAAGAAGATTCAAATCTGTAGCGAGAGCGCTTTCTTTGGCTGATGTTGTGCTACTGGCCAATGTCGGAATAACAATCATAGCCAAAACACCGAGTAAAACCACGACTATCAGAATTTCAACAAGCGTAAAGGCCCTTGCTTTTTTCATTACCTGTCCTTTCTATATATCCTTTATTGTGTTCTCATTAAAAGAGCTGACCTGCTAATGGCAATTGCCTCAGCACGGTCAGCCCATTTATCCATTTTCGGTTTTCACGAACCTGATACAGGCAAATTCGCTACAAAAATGTTCACAGCACGTTTTAAGCCCGGTTAAATTTTTAAAGGTCTATATGGTCATCAGAGTCGGCATGGAAAGCACCGGTTGAACTATCAAAGTGCCAACCTGTATTGCCGCTACCAAGACCCGTGCTGCCGGCTTCCACCTGAACAGTATTCAAATTGTTGAACGGATTGGTCGGAACCTTCTGAAGATAAGGACCATAATCAGTGCCTACTGCGCCGTCGATATCTGTCTGTCCCGTCAAGGCCTCCTCAAACGAAGCCGTGCCGGATCCGGGCATTTCATCGTTATGCTGAACCTTATACAGCTCTATCTGAGAACGCACAGTCTGAAGGTCGGTACACAAACTCGACGTTTTGGCCTCCGTGCTGGCCTCTGTAAATTGAGGTATCACAATGGCCGCCAAGATGCCCAGGATAACCACCACTATCAGAATTTCCACTAATGTAAAACCACTTTTCGATTTCATTTTTCACTCCTCTTTGATAAAAACTTTATTGTTTTTCAAACCCCACAACAACCTACACAATTTTCCCACACAACAATAAGGTATCGACTTAATCGATACGCAACTTAACTATCCACGCATTGTTCTGTAAGCCGCATATCCTCCAAATAACGAAACTTAAAAACATCATCAAAAAATACTTCAATAATTTTATCCGGTTCCCTGAACCAACAACAGAACTTCACATTCCCACGTCCGAAAACAAGCGGACGTCTCTTTTTACAGGACTTATAACAGTATCCATGCAAAATATAAGAAATATGCTTTCTACTGCCAAATTGTCAGATTCGCTTATGCAGGAAAAAATCAAAAATAACATCCAAAATAATCCCCGGAGACGTGCTCAAAACAATTATTTATGCGATAAAATATTCAGGTGCGTTTTTGATATGTATTCTTCTCTCGGTCTCTGCGATATGGCTGAGTTCTATCCGAACGTAATCAATTGCCTGTAAGGCAGATTCAATCTTATCGGCCCATTCAATCAGAACCACCGAATTGGGGTAGCATAAATCGTCAAATCCGAGCATCTCAAACTCAGCGACAGAACCTAATCGGTAGGCATCTATATGATAAATATCCAACCTGCCGGTATATTCATTAATGATGACAAACGTAGGACTTGTAACCTCCCTGTAATCATCCGCCCCCAACCCTGCCGTGATTCCTTTAATTAAAAGCGTCTTGCCACTGCCTAATGCACCACAAACAGCTATAACCTCGCCGCCTTTTAACTTTGAGCCGATATCCCGACCAAGCTCTATTGTCTCATCCGGTGATTTCGAAGTGATTTCCAAATCCATAATAATCTATCTGAGATGATTGTATCCTCCCGGTTGTAAATCACTGATTTGCCCATCGGGCATTTTTATCTGCATTTTTTTTGCGTCAGTTATTTGGCCGATTTGCGTAACAGGTATCAGCCCGCACCATTTCTTAAACAATTCCCTGCAATCCGTTTGTGAAAGAGTAAAAAGCAATTCAAAATCCTCGCCGTCGTTTAACGCTGAGCTTAGTGGGTCGGCCTCCTTGCTCGCCTCATCCGATATCGGTATCTTTACAGCATCTATAACAGCCCCCACCTGGCTGGCCTGGCAGATTCGATTCAGGTCACTGCTTAGGCCATCGCTTATATCAATCATTGAATTTATAGTCACCATTTGAGCTATTTTCACGGCTTCTTTGACTCTGGGCTCAAATTCCAGATGCTTTTTTTGGATTGAGCCACCCAATGAGCCGGTTATACAGATACTGTCCCCGACTTTGGCACCGGAGCGTCTTAAAGGTTTATCGCCAGAAGACCTGCTGAGCATTGATACACATATTGCAAAGGGATTGTCGTTATTCCACCTTGTAATATCACCGCCAATAAGCTCGCAGTTAAATTTATCGCCTGCGGAAACAATGCCGGAATGAAGCTCCTTTAATTCTTTCTCGCCAAATCCTACAGGTAACGCGACGGACACAACCGCAGCTACAGGCACAGTTGCCATTGCAGCACAATCGCTAAGACTAACCGCCATAGCTTTATATCCGACCTGCCTTAAGGTTGCTTTTTCAAGGTCAAAGTGAACGCTATCCAGCAGCATATCCGTGGTAATAAGGACCGACACATCACAGGTGAGCCGAATCTCGGCCATATCGTCACCGATACCTATGGGGAAATCTGCTTTCGACAATCTGCTTTGGCGTGCAAACCAGGCGGTAATCTCATCTTCACCGTTACTCATCGCTGTGCCAACTGTTTATTCCAATATGCAATTTGTCTTTTTGCCTGCGCGGACCCGGCTGCTCCCTCAGTAACATATTTACTTACCACTTTTTCAACACCAAGGTTTTCATATACACCCGACTCAATTGAAGCACAATACTGCTGAAACAGGCCCAAATCAAGCTCAGCTAACTTCTTATTCTGTTGCTCACAGTATGCAACCAACGAGCCAACAATACTATGCGCCTCACGAAAGGCAATACCTTTACCAACCAAATACTCAGCCAGGATTGTAGCATCAAGAAATCCCTGCTCCAGTCCAGCCGAAATCTTTTTCGTATCAAACTTTATATTTGAAACAACGGCTCTCGCCATATCCAAACAGGCCTCTACCGTATCGCTGGCTGTAAAAATCTGAACCTTGTCCTGCTGTAGATCGCGATTGTAGCCCGATGGCTGAGCTTTCAAAATCGTAAGCATAGCCATCAGGCAACCATATACCGAACCGGTTTTGCCCCGAATCAGCTCGAGCACATCGGGATTTCGCTTCTGAGGCATCATACTCGAAGATGTGCAGAAACTATCATCAATCCGCACGAATCCGAATTCCTCTGAACAATAAATTATCAAGTCTTCAGCCATTCGGCTCATATGCGTCGCAACAAGTGCACAATCAAAAATAAACTCTGCGCAAAAGTCCCTGTCGCCAACCGCATCAATACTGTTATAGCTGATATCGGAAAAACCCAATTGCTCTGCAGTGCCCTTTCTATCCAGCGGCAGGGTCGAGCCGGCTATTGCCCCGCTGCCTAATGGACAGACATTAAGCAGCACTCTACAATTTTTCAGACGAACATAATCACGCTCCAACTGCTCTACAAAACTCAATAAATAAGACGCAATAGTTACCGGCTGAGCTCGCTGCAAATGCGTATAACCCGGCATTACATCTTCCGAATGTTTCTCTGAAAGTTTCACAAACGCTTTTTGAAGGAGCGTTATCTTGGCCTGCAGAATTTCAATCTGGTCTCGCATCCAAAGCCGAATATCCGTAGCCACCTGGTCATTGCGACTTCTGCCGGTGTGCAGTTTTTTGCCCGCTTCGCCAATCTTTGCAATCAGAGCCGTCTCGATTACCATATGAATATCTTCGTATGTTTTATCGAATTTGAATCGCCCTTCTGCAATTTCCTGTGATATCTCAATAAGGCCGTCTTTAATCTGCCTCAATTCGTCTCTTGTAATTACCTTTTGTTCAGCCAACATCTGGGCATGAGCAATCGAACCGACGACATCGTATTTATAAAGACGCTTATCCACAGACAGCGACTCCATAAAATCCACCAAAAGCTCATCCGGCTCAGAAGCCAACCGCTTTTCCCAACTCTTTTCCGGCTTGATCATTTCTTTTCTCCAAAATAAATTCCTTTGCCTGAAATAATACGTCCCGCCCCATCCTATGTCAAGTGCGTAAGAATCCCAATTAACAATAATTGGCTGAAAAGATAATCCACCATTTTACTCTGACTTGCAATCAGATTCCGAAACTGCTATCCTGTTCCAATCGATATGCCAGGAAGACTTCTTATAACAAATTGCAGGCTATACACAGATGTTAAACAAACCCTTTCTATTGTTATCGAAAACGGCATTATTGCACAAATCGGTAACAGCGATGTTACCGCCTGCGACAGCACCCTGGATGCCCAAGGGCGGATAATTGCACCCGGTTTCATCGATATTCATATTCAAGGCGCCGGCGGCGCCGATATACTCGACGCAACAGTGGAATCCCTAAAAACGATATCACAAACTTGTGCACGTTTCGGAACCACCGGCTTTCTTGCTACAACGGTATTTAAACCAAATCAGGAAAACAAACATCTCATAATTGCATCAGAATATACAGACAGCAACCTCGGCGGTGCAAATTTACTTGGCATTCACCTCGAAGGGCCGTTCATATCTACCGAAAAAAAAGCAATGGTCCCGTCCGATGGTATATGTCCTCCGTCCTTACAAGTCCTCGACAATATTCTGGATATGACGGGTGGCCGGCTTAAAATAATGACAATCGCCCCGGAACTTTCTGACAGCAGGCAAATAATTCAGTATCTCGTAAAATCCAACATCATCGCTTCCTTCGGCCACTCCAACGCTACTTACGAGCAGACCCTTGCCGGCTTCGATGCCGGCATCTCACACGTAACACATCTATTCAATGCAATGCCGTCGCTGCACCATCGCTCACCCGGTCCGCTTATCGCCATCTTTGAAACAAATAGAATAACCACCCAGCTAATTACCGACGGTGTTCATATACATCCCTGCGTTCTTAAATTCGTTTTTGAAACGCTCGGCCCTAATCGAATTATACCAATTACAGATGGTATGAGAGCTCTTGGGCTACCCGATGGCAAATACACATACGACGGCGTAGAATATGAATCCCAAAAAGGAATCGCAAAAGACAAAAACGGCACTTTAATCGGTACTGCTCTCGGCCTAAGTCAAATGCTAAACAACTTTATAACCTATACCAATTGTCCCGTCGATGCGGCAATAAAAACTGTCACCGAAAATCCAGCCAAACTATTAGGGCTCGAAGACAAAAAAGGGAAAATTGAAGTCGGTAAAGACGCCGACCTGGTGCTGCTAAATTCTGACCGCTCAGTCCATACAACCATCGTGGCAGGAAATATAGTATTCCAAAAATGACCTTATAAAAATGGGAGAGCTAAGGTAAGCTCTCCCGTCGTTTATGTGGCCCTTTCCTTTATACCTTAGCCCTTTGCTTGTTATGCCTCGATTACGCTCGGACTTGTATGCTATGCGTTAGCTAACCGGCAATACAAGGTTAAAGCTAATATGGCCCGTTTGGTCATTTTTCAGAGCCACCGATATTTAATTGTCATATAAACAATCGGCAAAAGCTTTCCCTAATCTCCAGCATTTTTCTCTGGTCTTATCAAGAACAAAATAATGCTGTTAAAGGTAGGCAAAATGACCAAAAAACAGAATTTATTCCACTAAACCATTACTTCACCCAGACTATAATTTTTTGCCTTTATTTGTTTCGCCCACAATCAACATCTTATCCCACTTAACCCCGATAATCATAAGTTTTGCACATTTGCCAAGATTCATCATAGATAAAAGATATTTTTAATTTTTTTTCACATAACTTAAAAAATCTGTATTTATATGAATAAAATTACAGATTTTCATCTTAACTTTGACTTTGATAATTTGCTTTTTCTGCCTGAACCTAACTGTTACTTTCGGGCTTTGCCGTCTTTACAACAAACAAATAAACTATCGCCCCCAAAAAATAAAACCAAAGAGAAAATACAATCGCAGCAGCCCATATCAACTTGTCATATTGGCCTTCCTTCGTAAGCGGGTAATAAAACTTTGATGCCGGTCGTTTAAGGCAATCTATAAGCATAAAAATAGAAAAAACTATACCTGCGATTGCCAACAGTACCACAAATATTCCAGCTCCGAGTATTGGTACCATCGGCCAAAATGGAATCCTGCATCCCGTAAACATAATCATAACAAATACCCCTAAAATATAGCTCACAATATCAACCTATAGAATAATTCCATATCCTTTGAATAAACAAGTCTTATAAGATTATTTTTAGGAAAAAACACGTTTTTTGAATATAGGTAAGATTTGCCTGCTATAATACTCCCCAAAAACTGGGCGCAAAATTGAGGTGAATTAAGGTGGAAAAGAAAAAACTGATGACCATAATCAGCCATCAGTTTCTGCTTTTTCATTGCCCCGCGTATCTAACGGCAGCATCCCATCCACATTTATCCCTATTAAAAAGTAAAAGGGCGATTTTTTAATTTAATTAAAAGAAACAGCCACACCAATTTCAGCACTTTTTAGCATATTTTTGCGGTCAACCCTAACAACTTTACCGGTTTTGATACGAGCAAATTGCCCTTTTTCTTTCGCCAAAGTAACTGTGCGAGGAAAATTGATTTCCACAACGTGTCCCAACCTAACTGGTATCGTCATAGGAACTGTTATAAAAACTCCTTTTTTGCTGATATTCGCGCTGCGACCGTTAAAAAATCTATTGGCCTCCGGAATCCAAACACTAACAGGCCATGAAAGGTTGCTTCTTGCCTCCTTACGTTGCTCTATTAAAGTCTCCATAATTCATTTCTCCATAAAGTTACCATTCCATCAAATAACTGTGTTATCGTCAATGTTAAGTTGGATAGTTTAGCGTATATGGGCAATATTATAGGATTTCAAAAAATTCTTTCATTTTTTCTCAAACCGCTTCATTTTCGACTTTCTTATCGGGCTCACAATTTTGACAAGTTAGCAAAAAAAATCCCTAAAACAAAAACACATAAAATTATGAACAGTGCCTTAAATTCCGGGCGGTGAAACCAAATTGATTTGATATACAGAACGACCCTCATTATCAGCCGTCAAAATCAAGAAATGCACTCAAACAATCATCCTCATCCGTGCGACGCCATATTTTTCATTTACCTGACCTAACACTACACGACAAATTGATTAACACTTTATCTACAAATAAATCAAAATATCCTCTGAGTTATCTTGCGATTTTAGACTATTTGATGTACGATGTCCTTTTATCAGGTTCAATGGAAACAAAAGTTGTAAAACTCGACCCCACGAAAATTGATTCGGTCAAAATCAGGGAAGCGGCAGAAATCATCGATAGCGGTGGATTGGTGGCATTTCCCACCGAAACAGTCTATGGAATTGCCTGCAGAGCTGAAACTGCCTCGTTGGCCAAGCTCGACTATCTTAAAAGCCGTGGCGCCGACAAACACTATACATTACATATCGGCCATAAAAAATTTGCAAAAAAATATCTGCCAACAATAGGACTAAAGGCCCAAAAATTAATATCAAAGGCCTGGCCAGGACCCTTAACTATAATTTTTGAGTTAAATGAACAGGACTTAAAACAACAGCTAACGCAACTGAAAAGAGAAGCCTTCGAAATCTTGTATAAAGATAATGCAATAGGTATCCGCTGCCCGGACAATCCAATCGCCTCAATGCTGCTGCAAAAGGCAAAAAGTCCTGTAGTTGCTCCAAGCGCAAATATAACAGGCAAAACACCTTCTATTAATGCAGAACAAGTAATTGCCCGGTTTTCAGGTAAAATAAATTTACTGCTGGATGGCGGCCCCTGTAAATACAAAAAAAGCAGCACTATTGTGAAAATAAGCAAAAATAGACTAAAAATATTAAGGCCCGGCGCATATCTCCAGTCTAAATTAGAAGAATTATCGATGGTCAACTTTCTGTTCGTCTGCACAGGCAATACCTGCCGAAGCCCAATGGCTTTGGGAATATTTCGTAAATATCTGGCGAAAAAACTAAAATGCAAGGTTGACGAACTCAAAAAAATGGGATATAAAACGGAATCTGCTGGCACTATGGGCATAAAAGACTCACCGGCAAGTGTAGAAGCAATAAAAAGCTGCTCAGCAAGGGGAGTTAATATAAAAGCCCATAAAAGTCAGGATTTGTCACAACAGCTTATCGAAGAGAGTGATTTAATCTATGTGATGGGCAAAGCTCATTTAGAGCGAATTATTAATCTTAATCCTGCGTCAGCGAAAAAATGTATGCTTTTGGCAGAAAACAAAGAAATTCCTGACCCGATAGGCCGGTCGGAAGAGTTTTACAATAATTGTGCTGAGTTAATAGAACAGGCAGTGAAAAAGAGAGTTAGCGAGCTTGAGTTATGAAAATAGCGATCGGGAGTGACCATCGTGGTTTTGAGGCAAAAGAACAAATTAAAGCCATATTAACTCAGTTAAACCATGAGTTCATAGACTTTGGTACTAATGACAGCAATCCGGTTGATTACCCCGACAAAGCATACGCAGCAGCGATGGCGGTATCGAAAAAACAAGCCGACAGAGGAATATTAATCTGTGCAACCGGCTTGGGAATGAGCATGGCTGCAAATAAAATAAAAAGAGTTAGAGCCGCATTGTGCCATGACGATTTGAGCGCACAGATTTCACGCGACCATAACGATGCAAATGTGCTTTGCTTATCCGGCGACCAAATCAACGAGGTATTACTTCGTAAAATAGTCGAAGTCTGGCTCAATACAGAATTTTCCGGAGGAAGGCACGAAAGAAGGGTCAGGAAAATAGCGGCTATTGAAGAAGGCAAAGACCCAAGGGAATTAAATAACGGGTGAAATTCGTTACCGGCTGACTATGGTGGGGGGCAAACGAAAAGTAAGTCAAACCTTTACGGGAACAGGCCTTGATTTAACAGAAGTAGCTTTTGCGGCCGTTTTTATCCTGGCCTTGCCAATTTGAGCTTTACCCCGGTACCGATTGGCAAAATCATTACCTATTGAGCGAAGCTTCCTATATCTACTCTCAAGCAGATTATCAATCTTTGTCCGTTTGAGGTCTCTAAGCGTTTTCGTAATATACTGCTCGACATTATAAACAGTATCGTGTATATTGCGATGTGCTCCACCAAGAGGTTCGGGAATAACTGCATCAATCAAGCCGAGTTTAAGCAAATCACTGCTCGTCAGCTTAAGCGCCTCAGCAGCATCAGGAGCTTGTGAGCCATCACGCCACAAGATCGCAGCACAGCCCTCAGGAGATATCACAGAATAATATGCGAACTCGAGCATCGACAGCCGGTCGCCGACACCTATCCCCAAAGCACCGCCAGAGCCCCCCTCGCCAATACAAATGCAGATTATGGGCACTCTTAAACGTGACATTCCTGCAAGATTTACGGCAATTGCCTGGGCCTGACCTCGTTCTTCAGCTCCAACGCCGGGATAAGCACCCGGTGTATCAATAAGCGTAATAACAGGAATGCCAAACTTCTCGGCAAACTTCATCTTGCATAACGCCTTGCGATAGCCCTCAGGATTCGCGCATCCAAAATTACAGGCAACCTTTTGCTTTGTGGTTCTGCCCTTGTTTTGACCGACAATCAATACTTTCTCCCTGCCGATTTGTCCAAAACCTGTCATGACCGCATTGTCATCACCGAAGCATCTATCGCCATGTAATTCACGAAAATCTTTTACCATCAGACTGAGATAATCTTCAAGCAAAGGCCTTTTCGGATGCCGTGCCACCTGAACAGTTTGCCAAGCAGTCAGATTCGAATAGATTCTCTTCAGCTCAGCAACCTGCTCTTGCTGGAGCTGACGAACCTCAGCGGAGTAGTCAATGCCCTTAACCGAGCTGAGTCGGCGCAACTCATCCATCTGGCGATCAAGTTCTGCGACTTTTTCCTCAAATGCGAGATAACCACCATTACCGATTGTATTGTTAATGTCTGTTGTTCCCATTTGTAGAACAACCCCGCGTAAAACGAGGGGCCAAATATCAACACCTAACTTTACTCTATTAAAACAAGGATATTAACATTTTCATCATATAAATAAAAGAAAAAAATTGACATCCGTATCCCAGTCCTGTAGTTTTTAGCATAATTCTTTTCGAGCCATAATTTTATAAGGTCTTGACATTGAGAGACTTAAAGCAAATAACTGTGATAGGACTCGGTCTTTTAGGCGGTTCAATTACATTAGCCATTTTACGGACTTTTTCAGGAGTAAAAGTAGTTGGTTACACACATCGCCCTTCAACCCGCAAAAAAGCGAGGCAACTGGCAGTAGCAACCGAAATAGTCGATAACATAGAAAAAAGCGTATCAGATGCAGACCTTGTCATCCTTGCAACCCCTATATGCACTTTTGAGCAAATCTTCTGCGAAATTGCCCATTCATTACCAACCGGCTGCGTTATCACTGATGTCGGTTCAACAAAAGTTCTGCCCCACCGCTGGGCAGCCAAGAAACTGCCAAAACACGTTCACTATGTTGGCTCACACCCAATCGCTGGCTCAGAGCAAAGAGGCATCGAATTCGCCAGGGACGATTTGTTTGAGCAAACCACCTGCATTTTGACAACGACAAAAAATACCAATCACAAAGCCGTTCAAACTCTTAAGAGATTCTGGTCGGGGCTTGGTTGCTCTGTGAAACTAATGAAACCGGCAGAACATGACAGAATCTTTGCAAATATAAGCCACCTGCCACATATGGTAGCAATGGCATTGATTAATGCCAATAACAACGAAGACCTGAAATTTGCCGGCAAAGGGTTTATGGATACATCAAGGATAGCATCAGGACCTGCTAATATCTGGGCTGACGTATTGCTGACAAATGCCGGTAATACCACCATAGGAATTGATAAAATTATCGCTGAATTAGAAAAGATGAAAAAGGCAATTAAGGAAAAAAATAAAAAACAAATTGAGAATCTGCTCGAGAAAGCAAGATTTAAACGCAGTGCATTAATCAAATACAAGATAAAGAAAAAAGAACTAATATCGTAAAGTAATTTTGTTACTTTGAGCCACAGAGTACACCGAGGACACAGAGGTTTTAGACACAGATTTACACGGATTTACACAGAGATATATAGCCAAGAAAAGGAACGAAAACTAACCACGAATTAACACGAATTTACACTAATTTGTTTTTCGCCACAGAGATCACCGAGAACATAGAGACACCAGCCGAGTGTCTTCATCCGAATCTTGTATCGAAACAAGCTTCTGCTAAAACTTCGT
>CAZBWE010000023.1:25093-29146 GCA_964495465.1 uncultured Pirellulales bacterium | reverse complement strand
CGGCAAGCTCAAACGTATCAAGATATAAGCTCTTACTACCCACCTTATAAATTTTCTTATTTGACAGCCCGGGCAATATGTAGTTTAATTTGCCGCAAAGTACCACGGCCATCCTGGCCGTGGTATCACGGGCTGGAAGCCCGTGATACGTACCAAACACAAAACAGGAGAATCTTGAATGCCGAAGCGAAACGACATAAAGAAAGTTATGATTATTGGTTCCGGCCCCATCATAATCGGCCAGGCCTGTGAATTTGACTACTCCGGCACCCAGGCCTGCAAAGCGCTTCGAAAGCTGGGCTACGAGATACTGCTGGTCAATTCCAACCCGGCGACGATTATGACCGACCCGGGTATGGCTGATGTAACCTACATCGAACCGCTCGACCTGCAGACTATGACTGAAATCATTGAGAAGGAAAGGCCGGATGCCCTTTTGCCTAATCTTGGCGGCCAAAGCGGACTTAACTTGTCATCGGAGCTTGCCCGCGCCGGCGTGCTCGAAAAGTATGGCGTAAAGGTTATTGGTGTCGAGATTGATGCTATTGAGCGGGGTGAAGACAGGGGTGTTTTCAAAGAGACAATGAATGAGCTGGGCATTGAGATGCCGAAAAGCGAGCTTGCCTTTACGGTTGAGCAAGCTGAAAAAGTCGCTGATGAAATCGGCTACCCCGTTATTATTCGTCCGGCTTACACACTGGGTGGGACCGGAGGCGGGGCGGTCTTTAACATCGAGGAGCTGCGGACGGTTGCTGCTCGTGGCCTCTCGGCAAGTCTTGTGGGACAAATTCTGGTCGAAGAATCCGTGCTTGGCTGGGAAGAGCTGGAGCTGGAGGTTGTCCGGGATGCAAAAGGGCAGAAGATAACCGTTTGCTTTATTGAGAACGTGGACCCTATGGGCGTTCATACGGGGGATTCCTACTGCACTGCTCCAATGCTTACTATCGATGAGAAATTGCAAAAAAAGCTCCGGAATTACTCTTACGACATTGTAGATGCCATTAAGGTCATAGGCGGCACGAACATCCAGTTTGCCCACGACCCTGATACCGGCCGGGTGGTTGTTATTGAAATAAATCCGAGAACATCACGTTCATCGGCACTTGCCTCGAAGGCAACTGGCTTCCCGATTGCCTTCGTTTCCTCACTGCTTGCTGGTGGGCTGACTCTCGATGAGATACCGTACTGGAGAGACGGAACGCTGGAAAAATATACGCCTTCCGGAGACTACGTTGTGGTTAAATTTTCTCGCTGGGGCTTTGAAAAGTTCAAGGGAGTCGAGGATAAGCTCGGCACACAGATGCGTGCCGTCGGCGAGGTGATGAGCATCGGCAAAAATTATAAGGAGGCATTTCAAAAGGCCATTCGCTCTCTTGAGATAGGTCGCTATGGCCTGGGTTTTGCAAAGAATTTCAACACTCTTTCCCTTGAGCAGCTATTAAATCTTTTAATTTTTCCGACCAGCGAGCGGCAGTTCATTATGTATGAAGCCCTGCGTAAAGGGGCCGATATAGAAGCGCTTTACGAAAAGACCCGCATCAAGCGATACTTTATTGAGCAAATGGCTGAACTCGTCGAGCTTGAGGAAAATCTTCTGAAATACAAAGGCAAGATGCCTCCTGATAAAATGCTGATTCAGGCCAAGAAGGATGGTTTCGCCGACAAGTACCTCTCTAAAATTCTTGGTATTGATGAGCCGAAAATCCGCAAAAAGCGCATTTCGCTCGACATAGTAGAGGGCTGGGAGCCGGTGCCGGTAAGCGGCGTCGAAAATGCCGCCTATTATTTTTCTACCTACAATGCACCCGACCAGGTTGCGACCTCGAGCAAGCGAAAGATTATGGTTCTTGGCGGAGGTCCTAATCGTATCGGCCAGGGTATCGAATTTGACTATTGCTGTGTTCACGCCGCATTTACCCTCCGTGATGAGGGATATGAATCGATTATGGTCAACTGCAACCCAGAGACGGTCTCCACGGATTATGATACTTCCGACAAGCTTTACTTTGAGCCGCTTACTGTTGAGGATGTCCTTAGTATTTATGAGAAGGAGAAACCCGATGGCGTTATCGTCCAGTTTGGTGGCCAGACGCCGCTGAATATAGCTGATGAATTGGCACAGGCGGGCGTAAAGATAATCGGCACTTCAACCGAGACCATCGATTTGGCTGAAGACAGGGACCGTTTCCGTGAGGTGATGAGAGACCTCGGTATCCCTCAGCCCGAATCCGGTATGGCAAGCAGTGAAGAGCAGGCTCTTGCTATTGCTAAACGAATTGGTTATCCGCTGATGGTAAGACCATCCTATGTCCTCGGCGGTCGTGCTATGGAGGTGGTCCATGATGAGGAGATGTTAAGACATTATGTCGCAAAAGCTGTTGAGGTATCGCCTGAAAGACCGATTTTGATTGATAAGTTCCTTGAAAATGCTATTGAAACCGAGGCAGACGCAATTGCCGACGGCACTGATGTCTTTGTCCCTGCTGTTATGGAGCACATCGAGCTTGCCGGTATTCACTCCGGCGATTCTGCCTGCGTCATTCCGCCGGTCAGCATACCGCAGAAACACATTGACACTATTTGTGAATACACGCGGAAAATTGCCACTGAGCTTAACGTTATTGGCCTGATGAATATTCAGTATGCCATAGCCAACGATGTAGTTTATATTCTCGAAGCCAATCCACGGGCCTCACGAACCGTTCCATTGGTCTCGAAGGTCTGTGGAATCTCGATGGCTCGGCTGGCAACTCAGATTATGCTTGGAAAGAAACTTTCTGACCTTAATATTGAGCATCGAAAAATTCCGCACTTTGGTGTAAAGGAAGCCGTCTTTCCTTTCAATATGTTCCCGGAGGTTGACCCGATTCTGGGGCCGGAGATGCGTTCGACCGGTGAAGTGCTCGGAATGGCTGATTCGTTCGGCCTTGCATTCTTTAAGTCTCAGCAGGCCGCAAAGCAGCAGTTGCCTTCTGAGGGAACTGTCTTGATGACTGTAACTGACAGCGACAAAAAAGCCGCTCTCGAAGTTGCAAAACAATTCCGAAAGCTCGGCTTCAAAATCAGGGCAACTGAAGGCACGCACAAGTTCCTGACAGATAATGGTGTCGAAAGTGAGCACATCTTAAAAATGCACGAGGGCAGGCCAAATATAGTGGACGCAATTAAGAACAATGAGATTCATCTGATTATCAATACTCCCTCAGGCAGGATAAGTAAACACGATGATTCGTATATCCGCAAAGCCGCCATTAAGTATAGAGTTCCTTATATCACTACCACTGCCGCAGCCGCAGCCGCTGCAAAGGGAATCGCTGCTCGCAGAAATGGCGCAGCTCCTGTCCGGTCGCTGCAGGCATATCATGCCGGAATAAAATAACTTTTATATCAGTTGCCTAACAGAACCGAACCTTTTGTTGTAAAAAATGTCCCTGCAACACAGCCGGTCATCAGGCAGGCCAGCGTCGCTGCGATTAACGCCCGAAATGCTGCGCCTGTTATGTTTCGTGCCTTATCGGGTGCCAGAGCACACACCCCTCCAACGAAAATCGCCATCGACGCAAGATGAGCGAATCCGCATAATGCGTATGTGGTGATTACTGCCGAACGTGGATGCTCCAGTCCATTTTGCTCCAGAACAGTTGCCAGGTCCTGGTAAGCTACAACCTCAGTAACAATCAGACGCTCTCCGATAATTTTAGAAACTGCCCCTGCATCATCCAGCGGAACGCCCAGAATTATCGTAAACGGGTAGAATATATAACCGAATACTGTTTTCAAAGATAATTCGTTCTCCAGGCCGAAAATCTTTTCTCCCATAGTGGACATAAGTAAATCAGCCAGCGCAACCAAGCCCAAAACCGCTATCAGTAACGCCGCAATTCCAACAATCATTTTGACTCCGGCATTTGCTCCGTTGATTACCGCTTCGAAGACGCTGTTGTCTTTTTCATAAAAGGGTTGTACGTTGATACCTAATGTCTCCGGCTGTTCTTTCTCAGGAAAGATTATTTTTGACATTACAACTGCCGCCGGTGCGGAAAGCAGAGATGC
>CAZBWE010000023.1:9733-24993 GCA_964495465.1 uncultured Pirellulales bacterium | reverse complement strand
GGTATGCGAAATATAAAAACCGCAATTAGTAACTGTAAGCCAATCCCCCAGCCGATTACCCTCCAGTTCATATTTCTTTTGTCATTCGACAAAAGCCACGCAACGCCAATCAGAACAAATATCCCTGCAAAACTTATAAGATTATAGATATCCATATCTTGCTCTTTTCCTCTTGCTTGCGCTGCGTCATTGCGAGTCTGCCGGAGGCAGGCGAAGCAATCTCAAAATGCTTATCCCCCAAATGAATTGGGGTTTTTGTTCATTACCAAAGTGTATCCGGTGATGTATCAGATTGCGATGCTATCTTTGCAAGATTGGGATATGCTTTCACAAGCCCTTCAGGCACCGGCTGCTTTTCGCCGCTTAGCAGCGCCTTCAATTCAATCGCATTGGCAAGCTCGGCCCCTCGATAATGATTGTTCGCGATAACTGTTAACGTCTCGAAAGACAGTGCCAGTTTGTCTATTCTTTGTTTTATTTCCGCAATTTCATCTTTGTCGTAGTAATAATCGTATGTCTCATCTCTTCCTGCATTTTTGTCGAACCATTTTTCCTCGTTTCTGCCGTGCATTCTAAAATATCCGTTTTTGCCGATTGTGCAGTTCTGCAAATCGAATGAGTTACAGGTCGTCGGGTAGTCGAGATTACAAACCGATACTTTCAAGCCATCCAAAAATTCCAGTGCATCTTTTTCTTCCCACGATTTATGTCTCACCTCCACAGCTATATTAAACATATCGGAGAAGTTCTTTACTATTTTAGCCAGATACTGCCGGTTTTCTTTGTTATCATCAAAGTCGTATCTGAATTGTGCAAGCAGATGTTTCAACTTTTTTGCCTCTAATATTGGCTCAAATCCTTTATGAAACTGTTTCACTATTTCAGCGTCGATTATGCCTTCGTGCGTAATATCCCGATGCAACTTAGCCGTAAAGAAAAAATCCTGTTTTTCGGAGGTTCTTTCAAGCCAGGATTTTGTATTTTTCTCGAATGGTGGCCGATAGAAAGTGCTGTTAATCTCGATACAATCGACGAATCTGCTGACATATTCGAGCTTGTCCGCCTTGTGTCTGGCGGACTGGTCCATCTTCGCCCGCTTGTATACAATCCCTTTCCAATCCGGATACGACCACCCTGCTATTCCAATATAAACCTTCCCTGCCATACATTATACGTTTACCAGCTTACTGTAATAGTTTAATAGTCAATCGAAAATCTTTTTATATTTGCTTTGTGTTTGCTTTTTGCTCATCAAAGCAGCGTATGCCTTATCGCAGATGTTTTGCTCTAACGGGCAGGCCAAATCCGCACCGCTGACAATGCTCAAAAACCGCTCCTTGTGCTTTTCGGCAAAATCTTTTCCCTGTTTCAGGACATCGTAAACCTCGTATAACGCAATAATGTATATCACCGCTAATCTGACTGCCTCTTCGTAGAATTTGACATAATTTACGTCTTCTATATACTCTCGATACATTAGCGAATCATGTCCATACGTCTCATATTCCTCCTGTGTCTTCCTGTAAGGTCCGAGCGTCTTACATGCCTTGAGCGTCAGCAGCAGGTTATCAACCGAATCTTCTATTTTCTCTTCCTCCGGAAACGTCCCGTATGTCTCAGCAAAGCCGCGCTGCAAGAAGTAACGGAACCAGTCTTCGGTATTTATAGTGGTAAATCCCTGTATGCAATCCACCCATTTATTAAAATCCTGCTCAAAGAAGTCGTATGTGTCCCTTTTTTTCCCCCGCAGGGCCTGTCTTTTGTCGCGATAGACCTCTTCGTAGAGAAAATAATCCTGAAAAACCTCACACTCACGGTGTTTTCTGCGGTTCTCACCGCTGCGGTAGTAGGGCTTGGCAATCTGGTTCACGACCGGATGGATAATCTGGTCGGCTGCGATGTGGGTCAGGTGTCCTGCGATGTAAGCTAATTTACGGATGTCGTCTGCTTCGAGCGTTATCCGGCTGTCTTTGTGGATGGCGTCCTTGAATAAAATCTCGCTGAGCTTTAGGGGAAATATATTAACCTGACTGGAGTGCAGATGGTAAGACCAGGGTGTTACGCCAATGGCCTGAATGAAACCTTCTGTTAGCATATCTTTGACCGAGCTGGCTATGTTACAATAGTAATATAGGTCAGGTCCGATACTCCCGAGGTTCATATATGCCCTGCAGTTTTTTGCCAAGGAAGTATCATCGATTAATTGGGCGAAGTCTGCAACCTCACTGCCTTGTTTTGATTTCAGTTGTTTAAGCGCCTTATGTGCTATGACCATATGTGCTATATTCGCCGGCATAGCTTTTTCACCCTTTTATTAATCGCCTGAATGAATAATGGAATCTCATATAACTGGCTCGCCAAGGCTACGAAGGACATTCTCCCCATAGTTCGGCTTCAGCCGAGCGACGGAGGATGGAGACGAAGGGAATCGAACCCTCATTTCCGCGATGCGACCGCGGCGTGCTCCCGTTACACTACGTCCCCTGATTCTGGTAACCGATGATTAGTAACTGGTAACTGAAAAATGCCCAGAAATATTTAACCGGTTACCATTTAACCAGTTACCAAACTTAGAACTGCCATTTATCGTAGCAGACTATTTTTTCTATCGGCTCACGATTTGGCTCTTTTGGCTCATCACCAGAATAGCCGACCGTCATCAATTCAATTATATTTATATCGGCTGGAATGCCAAGTATTGTCCTTACTTTTTCCGTCTCGAACGAACCAATCCAGCAGGTCCCCAATCCCAGTTCCGTCGCCTCAAGGGCGATATGCTCAAGTGCGATGGATACGTCAATCGGCCCGACTGCCTGCCCGCAGCGCATCACCTCATCGCTGTTACTGCAGGCCGCTATGATAGCGCCTGCCTTTTCGAAAATCTGCGGCCTGTTAGTCGCCTGCGCAACTTGACTTTTAATTTTCTTGTCCATTATCACTACGAATCGCCAATCCTGCAGGTTTTTTGCCGATGGTGCTAATCGGGCCGCTTCCAGCAGTTTATCGAGCTTGTTTTTCTCTATGCTTTTATCCTTGTATGCCCTGCACGAGTATCGTTTTTTTATCGCTTCGAACACATCCATACAAAAAAACCTCCAATTTCAAAATTGTCCTGGCCGATAGGATAAGTAAAGTCCGCAGAGAATATAATATAACCTTGCTATTGACGCAAGGGCTAAAAATTGGTTAAATGGTAATTGGTTAAATGGTAATTGGTTAAATGGTCGTGTCAAATACAATAATCATTAATCACCGATTACCAGTTACCAGATTTTGGGCGATTAGCTCAGTTGGCTAGAGCACCTGCTTTACACGCAGGGGGTCACAGGTTCAAGTCCTGTATCGCCCACTTTCGCAGGAAATTAGATAATGCTTTTATCTGATATATTTATAGATGTTGCCATATCGGCGGCGTCTTTTTTTGTCTCTATATAACGCAGAAATGACAGCAAATGGTCATTAAGAGAATAAGTATGATGCTTGCTCTGTATATTGGTAAAAGATTCGTAACATTTCTTGTTATTATCTGTTTGTTGTTTGTGGCAAATGTATATGGAAATATTGTAACCGATGCCGACTTACCTTATAGTCGAGAGCTTAAAGTGGATTTGAATCCACCCTTTGCTCGAAAAGATATACTTAAACCGAATTGGGAGAACTGGACTTTCCAGCAGGAACAATCGGATTTAAAAAATTATGGTGATATTACAATAACTTTCAGAACAGAGACGGGAACTGCGATAAGCCACGCCTGGTATAAACCACTATTGTTGAATGACGCCTGGATGGCAGCCGATGGCATTACAGCCGGCGGAAGTATTGATATGGTTGTTAGCGGCCTTGCTCCGGGAAAACACACCATTGTTACATATCACAACGAAGTCAGAGACATCCCGCCGACGAAGTTCGATGTTTATGTCGATGATATTTTGAAGGTGAAAGGTTGCACTCCGACGAAACGAGCCGCAGGCGATTACGACATCGCCGGCGCCTTTTTTGAGGTCGATGTGGCAGCTGGAAAGGATGTCGTGATTAATTTCAGGCCGGATAGTTCCCAGTCAGTGCGGAGCGTTATCATAAATGGTTTTGAGATAGACACAGTCAATCCGCACAAAAAGGCCGTAAAGCCCAGTCCCAAAAATGACGATGAGCACGTCCCCCCTGATGCTGTTTTGCAGTGGGTCTCCCCGAAGACAGCCGCATCGCATTATTTGTATCTCGGCACCGACCCGAACGTGGTAGCCAGAGCTACCCCATCCTCTCCCGAGTTTAAAGGTAACCTGAAGGAGTCGCGTTTTCCGTTACCGCCTTTGGACCATATGAAAACATATTTCTGGCGTGTCGATGAAGTTCACTCGTCGGACACAGCCCCTGTGAGAGGCGATATCTGGTGTTTTCGAATTCGTTTTCTGGCATTCCCGACCGCTGAGGGCTATGGCCGATTCGCACGCGGCGGCCGCGGCGGCAGGGTCATTGAGGTTACGAATCTGCTCGATTATGACACGACTAAGGGCCAAGCCGTTATCCCGGGCAGCTACCGTGCTGCTATTGAGGCCTCCGGACCGAGAACCGTCATCTTCCGTGTCTCCGGTTTTATACCCCTCAAAAGGTCCTGCACAGTCAGAAATCCTTATATTACTGTTGCAGGACAGACGGCTCCCGGCGACGGGATATGTCTCGGCCACTATTCAGCCGGTGTCTATGGCAGCCACGATGTCATCATTCGTTACATTCATTGCCGTGTCGGGGATATTTGTCGAAAATCTATGGATGGAATGGGAATGGTTGCAGGCACCGACCATTCCATTATTGACCATTGCTCTATAAGCTGGACTCTGGATGAAGCTCTTAGCACCCGCGGTGCAAAAAATGTAACTTTTCAGCGTAGTATTGTTTCAGAAGCCCTGCACCATTCGTATCATTTTAAGGCCGGTGACAGAAAAAAATATGAAACCCATTCCTTTGCAGCTTCTGTCAGCGGTAATATCGGCAGTCTCCACCACAATCTGTTGGCTCACTGCACGGACAGGAACTGGTCTCTGGCGGGGGGATATAATCTTGCCGGCCAATATGATGGCTACCTCGATATTCGCAATAATGTCGTCTATAACTGGCTCAAAAGAACCACCGATGGCGGTGTTATGCGGTGTAACTTTGTCAATAATTACTACAAGCCCTATCCGAAGAATCCTTATATCAAATGGCTCTTGAAGCTCGACCCCATAAACCCTGAGCATGGAACACCGAAATACTATATGAGTGGCAATGTTATGGAAGGTATGGACTACGATGATGATAATTGGAAGGCCTTTTATAATTCGCCGGCGGTGATGGAATTGGTCCGAGTGGATAAACCTTTGTTTGAATCTTATGTCACCACGCAATCTGCTCGCGACGCCTACAAGAATGTCTTGGGAGATGTCGGGGCAAATTATCCGAAGCAGGACGTAATCGACAGGCGGATTATTGATGAGGTCCGCACCACAACTGTGCATTATACGGGAAGCAAAGGTTCCACTTTTGACCCTCCCGGCAAAAACTATCCGGGGATTATTGATACCCAGAATGATGTAAAAGACGCCGCCGGTTCTCCGGACTTCCCTTGGCCGCAATATCGCACATTTAATGTCCCCCAGGATACCGACCATGATGGTATGCCGGATACTTGGGAAAAGAAGTGTGGTCTGGACCCGAGCAGTCCGGATGACGGCAGCGAAGACCGCAACGGTGATGGTTATACGAACCTGGAGGAATATCTCGGCTGGCTGGTCGGTGAATTTCCTGACCCAGATGGTAGTGTTCTCAAAACGAGATGATGGTTTTCGCTTCAGGTTAAAATTATTTTACCTGTGCAAAAACTGTTTTGCTGCTTGACGCTGCCTTGAAAATCTTTTACAATCAACAATAGAAGATAGTTTCTGTTTATTGCCGTAGGATAAAGTATGCAGATAAAATTACGTTTTCTTGGCGCAGCCCGAAATGTCACGGGTTCTCGTCATTTATTGCAGGCGAATGGAACAAATATCCTTGTGGATTGCGGACTTTATCAGGAACGCCAGTTTAAAGCCAGAAACTGGGACCCATTTCCGCTCCCTCCTGAAAATATTGATGCTGTTTTGTTAACACACGCCCATCTTGACCATTGCGGTTTACTGCCCAAGCTGGTTCGTGAGGGTTTCAACGGGAAAATTTACTGCACGGATGCTACAGCGGAGATTGCGAAGATTATATTGTTGGATTCTGCCCACTTGCAGGAAGAGGACGCCGAGTTCAAACGCAAAAGGCACAAGCGTGAAGGCCGAAAAGGTCCTTATCCTGAGATACCGCTTTACACTGCGGAACAGGCCGAAGAAAGTTTTAAAAACTTTCTTCCCATACACTACAATAAACCGATTGAGATTGTAAAAGGTGTAAAAGCAACTTTTTATGATGCCGGTCACGTCCTTGGTTCTTCGATAATAAAGCTCGGAGTCCCTCTTAACGGCCAAAGCAGAACGGTTCTTTTTTCTGGTGACATCGGCAGGCCGAATAAGCCGATTGTCGAGGACCCGTCCTGCATTGATGAAGCTGACTATATTCTCATCGAATCAACCTATGGCGACAGAATCCATCAGAACGTGGAAGATACGAAAAAGACTATCGCCGAGGTCATAAACTCAACCAAAAAAGCAGGCGGAAATATCATCATACCAAGCTTTGCTCTCGAACGCTCGCAGGAGGTCATGTATTACATAAACGAATTGCTGCTTGAAGATAAAATACCTCATATGAGCGTTTTTCTGGACAGCCCGATGGCTTCGAGTATCACTAAGGTCTTTCAGAAACACAGAGAGTTGTATGACAAAGAGATGATCGAATACATCAGGCACAATGAATCTCCCTTTAATTTCCCGGGCCTGAAAATGGCCGGCACAACAGACGAATCCAAGGCGATTAACAGTGTAAAAGAATCATCAATTATCATTGCTGGCTCTGGAATGTGCACAGGTGGAAGAGTAAAGCACCATTTGGTCAACAATATTAGCAATCCCAAAAACACTATAATGTTTGTCGGATACCAGGCAATCGGCACCCTCGGAAGAAGAATAGTTGACGGCGAAAAGCAGGTCAGAATCCTCGGCCAGGAATATCCGGTTGAAGCAGGAATCGTGAAGGTAGGGGGCTTTTCATCTCATGCTGATAAAAATGAGCTTTTACAGTGGCTCAAATGCCTGAATAAACCGCCGAAAAAGGTCTTTGTAGTTCATGGTGAATCCGATAGTGCTCTTGCTTTTGCAGATTTTCTCAAAGGAAAGACCGGCTGGAAGGTGGCTGTCCCAGAATTTCAGGATGAAATTATACTCGATGATTAGGACATATTTACCCCCCAGTTTTACTGGGGGGTATTTTTTTTACGTCTCGCAATGTTGCTAATCAGAATACCCAGTTCGAAAAGCAAATAAAGCGGTATCGCAAGGGTTATTTGAGAGAATACGTCAGGCGGCGTGGCTATTGCCGCTAATATAACAATAAGCAAAAGCACATATTTTCTTGACCTTCGAAGTGCTTCTATCGAAACTAAACCCGTCCTGTTCAGAAAGAAAATAGCTATAGGAGTCTGAAAGCCGATTCCGAATACCAGCATAAGCATAGTTATGAAAGATATGTATTTTTGTAGTGTCCAGCTCGGCGTGACGTCAATGAATGTGCCAAAGTGAAGGAAAAAACGCAGGGATATCGGCGCTACGATATAGAGGAAGAAGAGAGCTCCTGTGATAAACAATACTGCTGAAAAAGGCACTGCAAGGTGAACGTATTTTCGTTCATGAGGATACAAACCGGCTGCCACGAACATCCAAAGCTGATAGAATACCCAGGGCGACGATAGTATCAGGCCTGCAATTGTTGCTATCTTCATATAAACGATAAAAGGGTCAGCCGGTGCAAGCACAATTAAAGTCAGTTCCGGCATCACTTTGTTATGTGGGTAGTAAATGAATGTCTGTATATATTTGAAAAAAAATGGAATCAGGCAAATGACAACTGCCGAAAGCAATCCCCCCAGTGCGAAAAACAAACGCATACGCAGTTCCTCAAGATGGTCTCCTAAGCTCATAGTGTTTTCCAGAGAGTCATATTTTTTGGGATTTGCTTTGGCCTTCGTTTCTTTTTTTTGGGTATCGACCATTTTGTGAATTGTTTATATCTAAGGATTAACGGCAATTGGGATTGGATGATTTGTTTTTACTGCTCATCAGTCGTGTCTGCCGTTGTCATCTTCATCTAAACCGGCAGCATCCTTGACGTCCTGCACTACGTCGTCTTTCACTTTCCTGGCCTCATCTACCAGTTTGTCTTTAGTCTCTTCTGCTTCATGCACGCCCTTTTTGAATTCTGTTAAGCTTTTGCCTATATTTCGTGCGATTTCAGGTAGCCGTCTGCCGAATATCAGAAGTGCTACCACAAGGATAACAAGAAGCTCAGGCCAGCCGGGCGTCCACGCAAAAATATATTGGATATGTTCAATCATTTTTAGTCTCCTTTTTTCTCTATCGAGAGATACTATAACTCGACACAAGCACTTTTGTCAACCCTCCTGAGAATTTCCCTTCTATGGGACCTTCTTTACCTGTGCTGTTTCTAATAGGGCCACTATCTACCAGATACTGATTGACGGAAATACCAGGAAACAGTATAACTTGTACTTGTTTGAAAGTCAAGTAAACCCTGTTGAGAGTTTTCTCTACGGTTTTTTTGGTGGGATTGTTGGAGCTGGATATGGAGCCGAACCGGTATCGGGCAGGACATCTTGAATCGGCTATAAGCTTCTGCTTATTAGCACTTCTTTTTATTTTGGCTGTCGGAGTAGTCGTGAAACAGGCTGATTATGATATGAGCCGATTTGGCATCTATATTGAGAAGACAGGTGCCGGAGAGTTTTCAGTAATGCGGGTAAGCGCTTTTGTGCCCGCAGGATTTGAAACACTTTCAAGGACTGAAATATACATTCCTGGCAATCTTTATGAAAAGATTAACGGCAAGGCCCCTTTATATATCGAATCGGGCTTTGAAAAATTATATACACAGCGATTCGTAAGTAAAGGTAACGACAGTTTATGGATGGAACTTTTTGTTTACGATATGGCAAACGTTAAAAACGCCTTTTCAGTCTATAGTGTGCAGAAAAGAGCTGATGTGGAGCTTTTGCCGAATATGTTATTTGCATACCAGACCGCAAATAGTTTATATTTTGTTCACGGCAGATTTTATATTGAGATAGTAGGTTCGGCTGAGACGCCTGAATTATATAAGGCAATGACTGATATTGCCCGGAAGTTTATAAGCGATGTGGCTATTGATAAAGCTATGCAGATAGAAGAGCTAACTTTATTTCCTCGAGAAAATTTAGTTACCGGCAGTTCAAAGTTGTATCTGCGAAGCACATTTGGCTTTGAAGGCCTAAATAATACTTTTGTTGCCAGATACATCTTGGATGGCCATATCATTACCGCATTTTTTAGCAAGCGTTCCGACGGGCAAGATGCCCAGAAGGTGGCTAAAAACTACTATAATTTTTTGATTGAAAATGGTGGTAGGGCTAAACCGATAGCAAACGAGGATCTCAGGCGTCTGCAAATAAAAGTTGTCGATTTTTATGGAACGACTGAATTTGTGTTTGCAATTGGGCCGTTCGTTGCCGGTGTTCACGAGGCGGAAAGTCAATACTCTGCCGAACGAATGGCGGTTATGCTCATTAACAGTCTAAGTAAGGCGGTAAATAATGACTGAGAGCAACGATAAGAAAATACAACGCAGACAATTTCTGGCTCGCGTTGGTAAAGCAGGTGTTTCCATCGCTGCCGCTGGTTTTATTACCTGCAAACTCTATGATAAGCAAGGACCAAAAGCAGGCGTTGATATTGGTTCGCTGGTGACCTTACCTGATTTCTCGGTCCCGGATAAACCTGGCCAGGTGATTAGTATTGTCAAGGGGGCCAGCAGAGTAAAAGCAGTCAATAAGGCGATAGAGTTGCTCGGGGGCATAAAAAGATTTATCAATGAGGGCGAAGCAGTTGCCATAAAACCAAATGTTGCTTTTGCTTCGCCGCCGATGCTTGGAGCAACCGCCAATCCGGAGCTGGTTGCGGAGGTAGTACGGCTGTGCTACAAAGCAGGGGCAAGGCAGGTTATCGTAACTGACAATCCAATTAATGACCCTTCAAGTTGTTTTAAGTTAAGTGGGATAGGTAAGGCGGCGAGCAATGCTGGTGCTGAAGTAATATTGCCAAGGCCCAATCTTTTCAAGCACACTATGCTGACAAGGGGCAAGCTTATAAAGAATTGGCCTATTTTCTACGGTCCTTTTGCGAGAGCAGATAAACTGATTGGTATTGCACCAATTAAGCATCATCACCGGGCAGGTGCTTCGATGTCAATGAAGAATTGGTACGGGCTTCTCGGTGGAAGGCGTAACATTTTTCATCAGGATATAAACACTATCATTGCAGAGTTGGCTATGATGGTAAAACCGACATTGGTGATATTGGATGCTACCCAGGTTATGATGACCAATGGCCCAACGGGTGGGTCGGTCAAGGATTTAAGATGGGCTAATACCATGATTGCAAGCTGTGATATGCTCGCTGCTGATGCCTATGGCTGCACCCTTCTTGACTTGAAGGTATCTGATTTACCTTATCTGATAAAGGCGCAAAACGCCGGTGCTGGAACGACCGATTATGAATCGCTAAAACCAATATTTGCTACAGTAAGCTAAGAGTTTACAGTGAAAATTGTAACAGTAAGACGGATAAGCCAGATTTTCTTTTTCGTATTATTTGTCTGGTTTTGCATTGTCAGCACCGTAGGCGAGAAATTCTGGCAGATACGGGCTTGGCCGGTTAACTGGTTTTTGCAGCTCGACCCGCTGGTTGCAATCGGGACAATTTTAACTACGCATACCCTTTATATGCCTCTGTTATGGGCATTGGCTACCGTTATTTTGACGATAGTGTTTGGACGGTTCTTTTGCGGTTGGGTCTGTCCTTTCGGCTCAATCCATCACTTTGTGGGATTTTTGGGCAATCGCAGGATAAAAACTGCGGAGAAAATCCAGCTCAATAGATACAGAAAAGCTCAGCGAGTGAAGTACTTCATTCTCATAGTATTTCTATTTATGGCTGCGTTTCCTTCGGTTGACGCCACTTTGCAGATAGGCCTGCTTGACCCTATATCGCTGGTAAGTCGCTCATTTAACTTATTGTTATTACCCATTGTCGATAAAAGCATTAACTTTATCTCCGTGAGTGCCCGCTTTTACGAAGGTGCCTGGCTGATACTGGCTGTATTTTTCGTAGCGATTTTGCTTAACTTCGTGATACCGCGATTTTATTGTAGATTTATTTGTCCCCTTGGCGCATTGTTCGCCATCCTTGGCAGATTTGCTATCTGGCGAATTGGTAAGAACAAAAGCGAATGTATAAATTGTAAACTATGCGAGCAGTCCTGTGAGGGTGGCTGTGAGCCGGCTGGCAAAATAAGAATAAGCGAATGCGTTCTCTGCTTTAATTGCCGCCAGGATTGTCCATACGATATCATAAGCTACCAAAACAAATCCTCATTGGATGGAGAAATTACTAATCCGGATATTTCCCGCAGGGGCTTTGTGCTTTCACTGGTCGGTGGTATCGTTGCCGTGCCCGCAATCAGATTGAGCGGTAAATTGGCTGGCAATTGGTATCACGGCATTATCCGGCCACCGGGAGCACTGCCGGAAGAGGAGTTCTTAAAAAGATGTATCAAGTGCGGCCAATGTATGCGCATCTGCCCTACGAATGTTATCCAGCCGGGTGGCATTGACGGAGGATTGGAGAATCTCTGGACGCCGGTATTGAACAATCGAATCGGCTCCAGCGGATGTCAGTTAAATTGCGTGGCCTGTGGGCAGGTTTGTCCTACTTCGGCTATCAGGCCGATTACTCTCGATGAGAAAAAGGGAGTTGGCGAATTTGCTGAGGTCGGGCCAATAAAATTGGGCACCGCTTTTATCGACCGTAACAGATGTCTGCCTTGGGCAATGGATAAGCCCTGTATAGTATGCGAGGAAAATTGTCCCGTTAGCCCTAAAGCAATTTATACACAGGAAATTTTTGAAACAATAAGGGAGGGAATATTGACAATCAGCAAAGTTTCAGGTAATGTCATAGAAGTTCAGGAGACTATTATGCCCGAGAGATTTGCCAGCGGTGATTATTACTGTGTTTTGGATGGACAGCGTCGAAAAATCAAGGCGAATACCGAAGATGCCATAGAAATTTCATTTGACGAAGATATAGAGAAAATCCCTGCTGCTGGTACTAAAATTGAGGTTCAGGTTCGCTTACAAAGGCCTTATATAGATATTGAAAAGTGCATCGGCTGTGGAGTTTGCGAACACGAATGTCCTGTAAGCGGCAAGAAAGCTATAAGGGTCTCTGCAGAAGGTGAAACAAGAAACAGCGACAGGAAATTATTACTTAAATCCTAACCGTTTTGGGAGCTTGATATTATGAAAGAAAAACGAGATAGAATTAACAGAAGGAATTTTTTAAAGACGATTGGAGTCTTGGGTGCTGGTTCTGCAATTGCTTCTGCGAAAGCACAGGATGAGGTGAATGAGCCAAATGCAGTTCAGAAAGAAGAAGAGGCAAAAGTTGCCAAACTTCCTCAACGAAAACTTGGTAAGGCAGACATTAAGCTTCCGGTCTTGGCCAATGGGCTAATGTTCGACATTGTTGAAAACCAGGTTATCCTCAGAGCAAATTTACATTATGGCATAATATACTGGGACACGGCGTATAACTATGCAGGTGGAAATAGCGAGCTCGGCATCGGTGAATTTCTAAAGAAAAATCCGGACATTCGAAAAAAATTATTTATTGTCACAAAAGCTTCTCATGCCAGGACGCCCGAGCAAGTCGAACAGCGACTCAAACAATCCCTCGAAAGAATGAATACCAGTTATATCGACCTCTATTTCGGCATACATGCCTGTGAAAATCCGGAATTCCAGCTAACGGAAGGTATGAGGAAATGGGCTGAGAGCGCCAAGAAGCGCAAGCTCATTAAGTATTTTGGTTTCAGCACACACAAGAATATGGAAAAATGTCTTATGGCGGCTTCCAAGCTGGACTGGATTGATGCCATAATGACCGTCTATAATCTCTCGGTTATGCAAAAGCCGGGGATGCAGGAAGCCGTCCAGGCCTGCTACGAAGCCGGCATCGGCCTTATCGCTATGAAGGTCCTGATTAGAATGCAGAGGGAAAAACCTGAAGCCGAGGGGAAAATAGTAACTCACTTCATCGAAAAAGGCTATACAAGGGAACAGGCCCTTATAAAGGCGGTTTTGCAAGACAAGAGAATCGCCGTTAGCTGTATTCGAATGGAAAATGTAACTTTGCTAAAGTCAAACGTTGCAGCAGTGCTCGACAAAACAGAACTTGCACGCAAGGACCTTGGAGCCCTGAAAACATACGCAGCAGAAATCTGTAGCGGTTACTGTGCCGGTTGTGCCGATATTTGCGATTCGGCTTTACCGGATGTGCCGTATGTCAGTGATATTATGAGATATTTGATGTACTACAACAGCTACGGTGACACAGATAGAGCAAGAGAACTCTTCGCTCAGGTTCCTGGTAATGTAAGAAAAAAGCTGCTTACTGTGGATTATAGCCCCGCAGTGGCACGCTGTCCGCAGCATTTGCCGATTGGTGAGATGGTAGTTGAAGCCGTAAGAAAGTTAGCATAAAACAGGCAGGGAAAGCAGCAAAAAATTTATGTGTTTTTTGAGCATAAGTGCTTTTGTAAGTAGCACTTATGTTGAGTAGAGATGATTTTTCCTTGATTTTTAATCCTGTTTTTGTTATCATAACTGCATAGTAAATGGCGAATGATTTTCATTTTTCGGATAGGGTGATGAGAAAGTTTTATTACGAATTTTGGCTGCCTTTTACATTTAACAAAAAGCGGCTTTTGATTCTTGCAATTGCAAGTTATATCGCCTTGTGTTAAAGGGGCGTTGGAGGTTGTAATACTTGTAAAACCGTCCGTTTTCGGGCGGTTTTTTTGTGCGCATAAAAAATCTTAATCATTTGACACACTCAATATACTAAATTAATCTAAAATCGATTATAATCTATGAACTACGAACAAGAAGCTATAAACTAATATGGGGATCTGTAAAATGATAATAGTCACTGGCGGAGCGGGTTTTATTGGTTCGGCAATAATAGCGGAATTAAACAAAAGAGGCAATAATGATATTCTCGTGGTCGATGAGGAGAGGGAGGATAAGTGTAAAAATCTTGCAAATTTGTCCTTCGCCGATTATGCAGAGAAAAATGATTTTCTAAGAATGGTTGTCGATAAGAAAATCAAATCGCCCATCGAAGCTGTGTTTCATATGGGTGCCTGCTCGGATACGACCGAGACGAACGCCGAATACCTTAAGATAAATAACTATGGCTACACTAAAAAGTTAGCTCAGTGGACAATTAAAGACGGCATTCGCTTTATCTACGCTTCCAGTGCCGCAACTTATGGCGATGGTTCTGCCGGCTTTACCGATGATGAGGATAAAATAGAAATGCTCACACCCTTAAATTCCTATGGCAGGTCAAAGCAGATGTTTGACCTCTGGGCACATGAGAGAGGAATTTTAAAAAAGATTGTTGGCTTAAAATATTTTAATGTCTTCGGGCCCAACGAATATCATAAAGCGGATATGAGGAGTTTCGTATTGAAGGCCTATGAGCAGATAAAAGCCGCCGGTAAAGTCCGCCTGTTTAAATCATATAAGCCCGAATTCAAAGATGGTGAGCAAAAGCGAGATTTTATTTACGTCAAAGACGCAGTCGATATGACCTTGTTTTTTATGGACAGGCCGGAGTTGGACGGCCTGTTTAATATCGGAACCGGCTCGGCTCGCACCTGGAACGATTTGGCTGCTGCGGTTTTTAAGGCGATGGATAAAACCGTGAATATCGAATACATTGATATGCCCCATTCGATTCGCAGCCAGTATCAGTATTTCACACAGGCAGACATATCCAAGCTCCGCAGCGCCGGATACAAAAAGAAAACCACCATCCTCGAAGATGCGGTAAAAGACTATGTCCGGAATTATCTGACGAAGGATACATATCTAACAGGTACTTAGCAATTATATTATTCAAAGCGAAATTCTGATGCCATTTACACCATATCACTTTGGCCCGAGTGGTTTTGTCGGTTTGGCCTTC
>CAZBWE010000023.1:0-9633 GCA_964495465.1 uncultured Pirellulales bacterium | reverse complement strand
GATGCCATTTACACCATATCACTTTGGCCCGAGTGGTTTTGTCGGTTTGGCCTTCAAAAAGTGGCTCGATTTCCCCGTGTTTACCCTTGCCAATGTGGTGGTCGATATCGAGGTTTTAATATACAGCCAATGGCCAGTACACCGTTATGCACATACTCTTCTGATTGGAGCAGTGGTAGGTGGGCTCTGGGGTGTTGCTGCGTATCCGCTGAGGCATCTTTTTAAAAGGTTGATGAACATGTTTCTTCTTACATACAAAACCACTTTTCTTAAAATGCTCATTTCCGGAATTCTTGGTGTCTGGCTGCATATACTCATTGATGCGATTTATCACTGGGATGTGCGTATTTTTTGGCCGGGCAATGCCAGACCGTTATTCGGGCTGATTAGTAGGCAGCAGGTTAAATCGGTCTGTTTGGCCTTCTTTATACCTGTTGCTATTTTGTATGCCTTAGCCGCTATCTCTTACATCAAACAAAGCAGGCAAAAGAATCCTCCGGCTGAAGCGCCCGTATAAATTTAGCCCCTGTTGTTGCTTGCCTGTTTGTTTCTTGCACTGTATAATTCCCATTGATGAAAAAGACGATTGCTGAACATATCGAAATCCTGAAACGCGGCACGGTTGAAATCTACAATGAGCGGGAGCTTGCCGAAAAGCTAAATGAAGCCGACAAAACCAAAAGGCAGCTTCGAGTCAAGCTTGGGCTCGACCCGACTTCTCCCGATATTCATCTCGGCCATACTGTTGTGCTTAGAAAAATGCGGCAGTTCCAGGACCTCGGCCATAAGGCCGTCCTTATCATCGGCGACTACACTGCCCGCATCGGTGACCCATCGGGGCAGGACTCTACGCGGCCGATGCTCTCACCGCAGCAAATTGATGAAAATGCAGGAACCTATTTCGAGCAGGCGGAAAAAATCCTCGATACCTCAAAAGACAAGCTCGAAATCAGATATAACAGTGAATGGCTCGCTGATTTGAGGTTGGCCGACATTATCAAGCTGACGGGCAGTATGACAGTCGCTCGTATGCTTGAAAGAGACACTTTTGAACTGAGGCACAAAAGTGGCGACCCAATCGGCATCCACGAATTTCTTTATCCGCTTATGCAGGGTTATGATTCGGTGATGGTCAAAAGTGATGTCGAGTTGGGCGGTACCGACCAGACCTTCAATAACCTTGTAGGAAGAGACCTGCAGCGTCTGAACGGTCAGAATCCGCAGGTAGTTATCACTATGCCTATCCTTGTCGGCCTGGACGGCAAAGAGAAGATGAGTAAGTCCAAGGACAACTATATTGGCATAACTGACCAGCCGAACGATATGTTCGGCAAGGTTATGAGTATTTCCGATGATATGATGGAAAATTATTTCACGCTTTTGACCGGCCTGCCGGCCGATAAAATTACCGAGCTTGTAAATCCTGACACGACACATCCCAAAGGGGCAAAGGTTTTATTAGGAAAAACAATTGTCGCTCAGTTTTATGATGAGACAATTGCCCAAAATGCCGCAGCCGAGTTCGACAAGGTATTCGCCAAGGGCCAACTGCCGGATGACATTCCGCAAGTTCTGGTTCCTGCAGAACCAATTATGGCCGGCAAACTCCTTCTTCATTGCAAACTCGTATCATCCGGTGGAGAAGCGAAGAGGATGATAAAGCAGGGCGGCTGCACCATCGACAGCCGAAAAATCTCCGACCCCAACGAACAAATCACCCCTGCTGATGATATGGTCATTCAGGTCGGAAAACGTAAATTCGCAAAACTAAAAGTGAACCTGCCTGTTTAGCCGTCGCCGGTACGGCGACGTAAAATATTTAGCACAATGTTCTACACGTGGATTTTTTTCAATAAATCTGTGAAATCTGTGGCAAGAACAAGTCTCTCCCCCCTGGTCACTTTGAGTATTTCAGGCCCCTCTCGAGGTCCTTAATGATATCCTCAACATCCTCGATTCCGACGGCAAGGCGAAAAAGAGTATCGGTGATTCCGAGTTTGTAGCGTTCTTTTCTCGTGCAGTCGTAATAGCTCACTAATGCCGGGTGAGTTATAAGCGTCTCAACCCCACCCAGGCTCGGCCCGATATAGCACAGCTTCAGAGCGTCAAGAAATCGTTCTGCGGTTTTAAGGTTGCCCTTTATATCAAAGCTGACAACGCCGCCGCCGCCTGCCATTTGCTCTGTGGCTACCTTATAATGCGGGTGGCTTTTGAGAAATGGATAATATACCCTTTTAATGCCTGGGTGGCCTTCAAGATATTGTGCCACCTTTAAGGCCGATTCATTCTGTTTTTGCACCCGCAGCGGAAAGGTCTTCAGCCCCCGCAAAAGCAGATAACAGCAGTGGGGGTCGATGGTTCCTCCCATTGATTTATGCAGGTCGCGGACCTTTTCTACAAGCTCTTTTTTCCCGAGCACAGCGCCGGCTAAAATGTCATTATGACCCGCAAGGTATTTCGTGCAGCTCTGCAATACTACATCCATCCCGAACTCTATCGGCCTTTGGTTGTAAGGCGTGGCGAACGTGCTGTCTATAAGCGTCATCACATTATGCTTGTTTGCTATCTTTTTGATTTTGACAAGGTCGAATATGTTCAGATACGGATTCGTCGGCGACTCTGAGAATATAAAACGCGTGTTCTTTTTGATGGCTTTTTCTAATCTTGCATAATCCCCAAACGGGACGATAGTGCATTCTATGGCGAATTGTTTCAGATACGACCTGCAGAATTCCAGCGTCTTTTTATAGCTGTCGTCCGTTATAACAATATGGTCGCCGGACTGCACAAGCGACAGAATGGTTGTTGTTATCGCGCTCATTCCGGATGAGAAGACTACGCAGTCTTCCGCCCCTTCGAGGTTTGCAAGCCGTGCCTCTGCTATTTTGGCCGTCGGGTTGCCGTATCGGCCGTACTCGAAATGCTCTTTCCCCTTTTTGGTATAATCCTCGATGGCCTTGCTGTTTTTGAATGTAAATGTTGATGTCTGAATAATGGGTGTTGTTAGTGAATCAGCATATTTTGCCCTCGGCTCGCCTGCGTGAACTGCCCGGGTGGATAAAGAGTTGCCGCCTTTATTTATTTTGTGTTTGCTTAATAATTTACCCATTATTCTTTTCTTCCTTAAAAACAATTTATTATGATGAATATATCAGTTCACATCTCGTCATTGCGGCTCCGCCGGAGCCGGACGAGGCAATCTCATACTTTTACGCATTATAAACTCACAACATACAAATACAAGTTTATAATTTGACTTATGTAATAGTAAGAGTGTCTAAAAAATCCGTGCAATCTGTGAAACCTGTGGCTATAATAAAGTGGTTATGGAATTACCGAAATTACAAAAATCGGATAGATACGTAGGCCTGTATATCTTCGACTTCGGCTCGGCTGAGCTCGCCGCAGGCGGCGACCACGTCGGCGTCGGCTTTACTGGTGAAGAAGTGGCTGAGCTTCTGGAAAGTGAAAAGTATAAGGATGGAAAGGTCTATAAAATCCACAAGGCCTGGCCCGATGGCTGGCTCGAACTAAAAGGCGTCCCTGCCCGGACCTTCCAGCTCGAAGCCGGTATGTTCTTTTATTCACTCGATTTCGAAATAGCGAATAGAGACTTTAAACAGCTTGTGAATTTGGCGGTTAGGTCTGCTCCACCTTGCCGGGCGAAGATTCATCTTGCTGAATATAGCAGTGATAAATATGTTGTGTCGCTTATTTATCCTGCCGAGTTTGATGATGAGGTTAGCTCCTGGCTTTCAGAAGGTGAATATAGAACAACCGGTGCTGTCGAAGGTGGTATTGAGGCGGTTCAGAGGTATTATGACCAAAAGCCACAGGTTCTCGAGAGGCATCAGTTATTTGGGAAGTCTGCTTTCGTAAGCAGAACTGGCCGCGAGCTGTTGGCCGGTGTAAAACTGGCCGTCCAAAGGTGATTGTTCTCCGTTAATAAATATTTAGCCCCCGGTTTTACCGGGGTTTATTATATAAGGACTTATAAATGTTTCTGCGCAATAAAATTAACTCATTCCTTGGCTTGCTCGCAGGGATATTTCTGTCGATGTTCGGTAAATCTCGAAGAATGCCGACCGTTGAGGATTTAAAACGCGCTGAGTTCAAAACCAGCACACAGACACTGGGTGTTCGTTTCACGGAAAAGGTCCGTGATGTTTTCCGTTTCAAATGGCTCGTCGGAAAGCGTAAAACGTAAACAGTGCCTCTTTGCCCTATATACGTGCATATCTTCTTTTTTCATAAATACTTATGATGCATTATTTGCTTATATTACTCAAACTGACCGTTTTGTCCGTCCCTATAAACGCAACTCACCTTTTGACAAGGTATTATGCACCATAAAAACAATTATAAAATCAGCCATCCGGCACCATTTCTGCCGGATTCGACAATTCTTGTCCGCCATAGTATTAACGAAGGCGGATTACATTTTGATTTTTGCGTTTTTAAACTGACCATCAGTCAGTTTGAATATATAAGTAATATTCCAGTCCAAAAAAATTACGAACACTCACTTGTTATTGTTCGTAATTAAGTCCCATAAGGAAAATAGGAATAGTAACATTATGGGTGACATTCTTGGAAATCCCATAATTTTTTAATGGTATGAAGCTAACCGTTAAAAAATTGTGACGTTGCTAAAGTCGCTGTTGCATCGTTACCGATAGGAGAGAGTAGTATGGATTTTTCTCCCCTCCGGAAAACATCGAGTGGCGAATCGTTGCTCGATGTTTTCTTTTTTGTGTCATGCTGAACGAAGTGAAGCATCCGGCCTGCAAAGATAATTAATCTATCATTGCTCTTCTTTCACAAGTTCTTTCCGCAGCATTTCTTATATTTTTTCCCGCTGCCGCACGGGCATGGGTCATTGCGCCCGACCTTAGGCTGGTCCAGCCGAATCTGTTTTACTTTTTGTTCGCCCTGTGGTGCCTGTGATGCGGCGCGTTGTCTCTCGGCCATGGCGAACTGGCTGACCTCATCGTGTGCCGTCTGGCTTACCCTCCAGACACTTCTGGCTCTGGCGCCGGCTTCGATGCGGACCTTGAAGATAATGTTAGTTACCCGGTCCTCAATGGAATCGAGCATCTCTTCGAACAACCTGAACCCTTCACGTTTGTATTCGGTCTTTGGGTCTTTTTCAGCGAATGAGCGGGTCCAGATGCTGTCTTTTAGATGGTCCATCGTATAGAGATGGTCCTTCCAGGCGCTGTCATAAACCTGTATCAGCACATATTTTTCGAGATCGCTAAGTTCACTGCGCAAAAATTCTTTTGCCCGTTCAGATAGTATTTCCTTAATTTTCCCTCCCTTTTCAAGCTCTTCTTTAGTTACTGAAGTGTTAAATCTCTCATTAGCCCATTTAACTAATTCTGTAATCTCAAGTTTTGAAATTTTATCTGATAGCTCTTGTTCTAATTCGCCATTGTTATAGTTTTTGCTAAGCTCAAGCAGTTGTTGTTGTATCAGGCGGGGTTTGCTATTTTGAAGCTGTTCGCTTGTCAGCCCAGCGTTATATTTTTTATTTGCCCACTCGGCCAGCGCCTCGAACGCATACACGTTGGCTCCTTCAGGGCCATAGAACATATTCATTGCAAACTCAACTGGATATTCAATCTCTCTTTGTCTGTATTTGGCCGCACTTCTTTCAGAAAGAAGCTGACGGATTTGCGATGCGTTTAAGTCTGTAAGCTCGCTGACCTCCAGTTTTATATCGAGCGTGGCTCGTGCCCATTCGGCAAACGTGCGAATGGCAAAGTCTTCCCGAAGAAATTCGTTTAATTGAGAGCAGTCTTTTTTATTGATTTGCTCTGCCGCAGCAGATATTAGCTGTTCTTCTATCTCCTCCGGCGATTGTTGTTTGATTTTTCCGGGACTTAAACTCACCTTAAATGCGCTCATCGCCCATTTACACAGCCCTGCGATATCCCAGCTTTGAGGGTCACTGTAGTCTTCAAGGTATTCTCCGAGGGAAAGTGATATATTATTAGAGGTAATATCCTTTGCTTTTTCTTTTATTAGTTGTTCAATTTCCTCCGGCTTATCATCGGAAATATCTGAGGGTCTTATATCAACCCCAAAATTAGTCCTGGCCCACTCGATGATGCATTTATGAGGGTAATCTTTGTTGAGAATTGTATCGCAGTTTTTTGCGATGGAATTTCCAATCATCTCTTTGATAATGTCTTTAAGACCTTTGCCGGTAAGTATCTCGCGTCTTCGCGAGTAGAAGATTTTTCGCTGGTAGTCCATTACCTCATCGTATTCGAGCAAGCTCTTGCGTATTTCGTAGTTTCGCTCTTCGACCTTCTTTTGTGCCTTTTCGATGCCCCTGCTTATCCACGGATGATAGATTGACTCGCCTTCCTGCCAACCTATTTTTGTTAGTGCTTTAACGGTAAATTCGGAAGCAAAATATTTCATCAGGTCGTCATCGAAGCTGAGGAAAAACTGGCTCGAACCACCATCGCCTTGTCTGCCGCATCGGCCTCGTAGCTGGTTATCGATTCTACGGGCCTCATGCCGTTCCGTTCCTAACACATGCAGTCCCCCAAGCTCTGCTACTCCTTCTCCGAGGACAATATCCGTTCCTCGTCCTGCCATATTCGTTGCAATTGTTACATTACCATACATTTTTCCGTCCCGGCCTTTGTGCTGCTGACCGGCCTTGGCAACAATCGCAGCTTCTCTTTCGTGATGTTTGGCATTAAGGACCTCATGCTCCAGACCGTATCTTTTGGTTAAAGCTGCGGAAAGCGCCTCGTTTTTCTCCACGCTGACCGTTCCCACAAGAACTGGTCTGCCGGATGAGCTGACCGAATTTATATCTTCTACTATGGCATTGTATTTTTCGTGCATCGTTTTATAGATTACGTCATCCATATCATTTCTTATGCACGGCTTGTTGGTAGGTATGACAACCACTTCGAGATTGTATATATTCAGAAACTCTTCGGCTTCGGTGGCAGCCGTTCCGGTCATACCGGCTATCTGGTCATAGAGCTTAAAGAAATTTTGAAGAGTGATGGTAGCAAGTGTTTGTGTCTCTTCTTTTACGGTAACGTTTTCTTTTGCCTCGACTGCCTGATGCAGCCCGTCCGACCATTGCCTGCCGTGCATCAGCCGCCCCGTAAATTCGTCAACGATAATCACCTTGCCGTCCATAACGACATAATCTTTTTCTCTCTCGAATGTCACATGAGCGCGCAGACTCTGTTCCAGCAGGTGGGGCCATTCCATATTCGAACCGGTAAAAAACGACCCAACTCCTGCGATTTCCTGTGCTGCACCCACCCCCTCGTGAGTAAGATGGACTTGTTTTTTGTCGTATTCGACCTCGTAGTATTGCGTCGCTCCTGATAGTCGTGATTCTGCGCCGGAAAGCTCTTGCTGGGTCTTATCGATTACCTTCTGGGCGTTTTCAATTCGCTTGTTGTCCTTGTTTTTCCTTGCTTCGGCAAGTTCTCCCTGGGCATTGGCTAATGTTCGATGGGCGGTATCGATTTGCCTTTTGATATTGTCGTAGTTGCTTTGCATGCTGAGCAGCTTTCTTGATACCTGGTCGGCTTTCTTATACCTGCTGACGTCGTCGAAAGCAGGACCTGATATAATCAAAGGTGTCCTGGCCTCATCAACAAGAATCGAATCGACCTCGTCTATAATCGCGTATTGCAGAGGTCCCTGGACCATTTGTTTCAGCGATATTTTCATATTATCGCGGAGGTAGTCAAAGCCGAACTCGTTATTTGTGCCGTATGTTACATCGCAGCCGTATTGCTCTTTTCGTTCCTCGCCGCTCGTATCCATATCCGCTTGTATGGCGCCGACCGTCATTCCGAGTGCCTTATAGACCGGCCCCATCCATTCTGCATCTCGCTTGGCAAGGTAGTCGTTGACCGTAACTATATGTACCTTTCGCCCTGTCAGATATACGAGGTATGCCGCAAGTGTCGCTACTAAGGTCTTGCCTTCGCCGGTGGCCATCTCTGCTATCTTGCCGTCATAGAGGACATTGCCCCCGATTAGCTGAACGTCGAAGTGGCGCATCTTGACATTTCGTCTTGCTGCCTCTCGCACGACAGAAAACGCCTCAGGCAAAATATCTTCCGCTTTGGTTCCGGCTTGTAATTTGGCCTTGAACTCGTCTGTTTTGGCTTTCAGTTCATCATCGCTGAGTTGTTGTATTTGCTCCTCGAATTCACCTGCTTGCTTGGCAATGACCGAATAGGCTTTTACTAATCGTTCATTACGTGAGCCGAAAATCTTTACAAGACTTTTATTAACCTTATCAAGCATTAGATTTTGAACATTTGAAATTTTGAACTTGTTTAGGATTTAGTATTTAGAATTTATCTTTCAGTCTTTTACTCTTGTAACATACTCGCCGGTTCGTGTATCGATACGGATAATTTCGCCCAATTTGACAAATGGCGGCACCTGCACTACAAGTCCTGTTTCCAGCGTTGCCGGCTTATTTTGATTGGTCGCTGTAGCGCCTTTGATTTCTGGGGGCGTATCCGTAACTTCCAGGTCCACAGTAATGGGTAAAGTAATAACAACCGGCTTGCCCTGATACATACTGACCTGAAGCTGGGTATTTGGCTTTAGGTATTTTTGCCCGTCCCCGAACGCATCATCGTCGAGTGTAATCTGGTCGTAGGTCTCTGTATCCATTAGCACATGTCCACTGCCGGACGAATACAGGTATTCGTATGTCCTTTTATCGAGGTATGCCTCTTCGACGTTTTCTTCCGACCTCAGTCGAACGGTTTGGACCAGCCCGTTTGTTAAGCTCTTTATTTTTGTCTGATAGACTGCTCCGCCTTTACCGAGTTTTACATGCTGGTAATCGACAATTACGAATAATTTGCCGTCGATTGTGATGGTCTGACCTTTTTGCATCTGTGCTGCTCTCATCTTTTACTCCCGATAGTTTGTGTTTAGTGGCTCGTGCTTTGTGGTTCGTAATTAAGGTTTGGCATTTTTATTTAAACTCTATAACAAAACCCAGTCTGTCATTTCGAGCGCAGCCGAGAAATCCGTTAAAAACTGCACCACAAGGTGGTTCCTTATTTTTAAAAGAGGTTTTGTTACAAGTTCTTAGTTCTTTATAGCTTTTAACTTTCATTCGCTATCCGCGAACCACGAATCACGAGCAAATTATCGCAGAATTTCCACAATATGTCAAGAAATGAATCTACCTGCAACCGAATAATGAAAAACCACGCTCAATTTGTGAATTATATTAAAACTTGCTCTTTGTTTTGCTTCGGCGTTTGCGACGTTGTTTCTGTTTGCGAATATTCTCGGCCTTTAATGCTGCAGGACTTTTTGAGCCAAATTTTTCCTGTTCGACCAGCTCACACAATCGTTTTCGTGCATAATACCGGTTCAGCCCCTGCGACCGTTCCCGCTGCATCTTCACTTCCAGGCCGCTCTGGTTGTGTTTCAGATAAACGCAGCTGGCGGTTTTATTTACGTTTTGTCCGCCAGGTCCTGATGAACGAACATATTTTTCTTCTATGTCCGCTTCACGCAGTCCCAGGGCCGCCATCCTTGCCTCAAGTTCTTCCTGCTTCTTCCGTGTTACCCCAAAATTCATTGGCGTCAACTTTCAACACCACA
>CAZBWE010000022.1:26739-29607 GCA_964495465.1 uncultured Pirellulales bacterium | reverse complement strand
ACGTAGCCCGGCTCATTGAGCAGTGTAACATCTATCTCAGAATCCTTCTCTGCCAGCGGTGTGCATAAAAGCAGACTGGACAGATATTGGCTGGTAGATGCAGCAATTGCAGTCTTTCCGCCTGTAAGCCCGCCGGTTATTTCGATTGGCGTTTTGCCGTTGTTGCCAAGTGACCTGCACTTAGCACCCAAATCAGTGAGTGAATCCATTAAGGGACCAACAGGCCGGCTCCTGATTTGCTCATCGCCGGTGAAGGTCGTTATTTGGCCAGCCGGAGTTAGAGCGGCTGAACCCATTGCTATGCGAAGTGTCGTGCCGGAATTTCGCACATCGATAATTTCCCGCGGCGATGTTATTTGCCCGCCTGTACCGGCAACATCCCATCGTTCAGGATTTGATGTATCAATCCGGGCGCCTAATGCACGGTAACAATCGACCGCTGCCTGTGTATCACTGGATTCAAGTGGATTTCGGATAGCACTTTGGCCAGCAGCCAAAGAAGCAATCGCAACCGCACGGATAGTATGAGACTTGGAAGCCGGAATTGCTACTTTCCCTTTGAGCCGAGATTTATTAACAATCAATTTCATAATTATCGCAATTCTATTGCGTATGCCTTATTTTGAACAATACTTTTAACAGAAACAGGAGGAAATTGAAAGAAGAATTTTAAGCACAGGGTCAAATAGATTTCAAATATACGGCGGCGACCGACAGATTACAAGTAACGAATTATTTCTCGTACCAGCCGGCTTTGAGATTATTGCGGCTCATAAAGATTTGCAGGTCGTTGACATCAATCGCACCATCGCTATTGACATCGCCGAGCAAATAATCTTCATTCGATTCATTGCTTTTGAGTATGTTATTCATCAGAATAATAATATCTGATTCATTGACAATACCGTCGGCATTGAGGTCATACCAGAAAAAACTGTCATCTTTCTGCTTAACAGCCGCATTCCAGGCCAGGCCGTAGCGCTGTCTGGCAGCCACTTCATTTGCGTCATCAGCATTGCTATATGAAACAACTACTTCGTAGTCGGTATAATCAGCATCTGCGGCGGTGTAAATGTGCTCAACATTGTCAACACTGCTGTCACTGTAATCAAGCAGATAATTATTGTTCGGGTCATTTGTGTCGATGGCCCAGAGCTCAAGCCGGAGATTGGCGTCCTTCTCGGATACCGGCTCAAAAGGATAGAAATTATTATAATGCCTGTTCCAAACAACCGTGGCAGTAATAATTTTATTGGCTGGCTCTGCGAGTGTGACTTCATAGCTATTTTGCGGATTTTCGCTTTTATCAACGAGATTCAAGTCCCAGCCGGTTATCGAAACAACTCCGGGTTCCTTGCGGCCGGAGATTAAGTGCTCGTATGCGCCGACTGCGTTTAACATACCTGCTCCCTGTATAAAATCCAGAGGAGCAAGATGGTCATCATCACGTGAAAGTCGTCCTTTATGCCAGAAAGGCAGTTTCGCGGCTGAGTTAAGCAAAATGGCCTTAACTACGCAGTTTCCACCATCCGGCGAAACAGCCAAGCTGAGATTCGGTTCTTCTTTTGCTTTTTGAACAAGCAGGCCAACTGCACCAGCTACAGTCGGAGTCGAAAAACTCGACCAATCACCGGTCGGTTCATAACGATTGTTCTGGTTTGCATCAGCGGCCAAAAGATTGCCGGCAGCAACAATGTCAGGTTTGCATCGTCCATCTACAGTCGGACCAAAGCTCGAGTGTTCGGGATAGGCCAGGGCAAAATTTGCAAGATTGACAGCAAGGTCCTTCGTATCCACCGAAGCAAGCACTCCGACACCGATAGCGTTTGCACCGGCACCGGGATAAAGGACAGGGTCGTTCGCATTTAAGCCATTGCCTATGCCAGCCACGACAATTATTCCATAATGCTCCGCCAATACCTCGAAACCTCTTGTCCACCAATCTTCATATTGACTGCCAAAGCCGGTAACAACAATATCTACATCCGGCGGTGTATATGAGAGTAAATTATCAATCAGGAAATGCCATAACTCATAGACATCGGCCTGAGCATCAGGCGCAGCTCCCTGGAAATAAAATTTACCCAATCGGGGATTAAAGGCATTAGGGTCGTTCCCCAATAAAATAGAGCAAATAGCTGTTGAATGAAGCGAAACGCCCGCCGGCCTGTCAAGTTGGTCATAAAAGCTAACTCTTGCGGCATCAAAACACTTATGCCTGATATAGGGGCGATAATCGTTTTGTGGTTCGCCGTTGATATAGGTAATGCTCCGGCAGATAACACCGAACCTGACACCTGAACCCGTCAAAGAAGGGTCTATTTGTCTTAAGGCATAAATCCCGGCGTGATTCAGGCCCTGCGGCTGTACCTGTGGACTTTCGGCTGCAGTGACAGCGAATGTAAACACTAACAGGGCCGTCAGAAAAGCCGTCAGGAACAAACCCGCTTCCTTGCCTCGCTGCGAAGCGGGGCAGCGAGGCGAGCTGACCTTCTTTTTATAAGACTGCTCCATCCTATACTCCGAAGTTGGGGGACGAAAGCCACAGAGTTAAAATCGCCCCCGAATTCCTATCTATATAATAGCAAAAAACCACTTAAATATCAAGAAGATTATATGTTAACTTTTTGCTAAAAACAGCTTTTCAGTATTAAAAACGGCTCTATAAAATTCTGTTTAAGATACTGGACTTTACCCAGCTTAACCGCTATTCTAACGTAAATATTTCGGCGGTATTTGGTTATGGGTTTACGTAAGAACTATCATATAAGTCTGTCCGGTAACCCGCAATGTATTTAAGGCCATAAGAACACACGATTATCGGCTCATTATGACAAGGGGTAAAATCTATGATTCAAATCAACAATG